>JBFGLT010000051.1:0-18049 GCA_041576015.1 Acidimicrobiales bacterium | reverse complement strand
CGGCCCGGGATCCAAAGCGAGAACTTCAGCAGCCGAAACCCGAGATCGATCACCGATTGGCGGGAGTGAACCAGGCACTCAGAACACTCGATCCTGACCGTTCCGAGCCGGCGGCCCGTACCGGTCGAGTACAGGGCCCGGACGCCGTCGGCCGGTGGCGGATACTCGGTGGGAGTGGCGACACCGCGTTCGCCGGAACCTACGGGGGGCGAGAACAGGGCGTGCTTGCCCAGTGGATCCTGCGCGGCGTGCCGGTCCGACGTCATGTCCGCTGCTCGATCGTGGCGGCCAGTTCCCGGTACGCGGCGGCCGGCTTGGACGATCCAGCGTGGGCGATCACCGACCGGGCCTGCCCTGGGGCTTCGGCCACCCGCACCGACTTGGGGATCGGCGGGGGGAGGACCTCGATTCCGTGGACGGCGGCGACGTCGGCGAGAATCTCGTTGGCGAGTCGTGTGCGACCGTCGAACATCGTGGCGATGCCCCCGAGGACGGCGAGGTCGTCGTTGGTGAAGGCCCGGACATCGTCGACCGTTTCGAGTAGCTGACCGACGCCCCGATGGCTGAGCGTCTCACACTGGAATGGGATGGCGACGTGGGTGGCGGCGGTGAGGCCGTTGATCGTGAGGACGCCGAGCGACGGACCGCAGTCGAGCAGGACGTAGTCGAAGTCGGCGGTCAGCCGTTTCAAAGCTCGGGCCAGGACGAACTCCCGACCGGTCTTGGTGAGAAGATGCACTTCGGCTCCGGCGAGATCGATGGACGAGGCCAGGATGGCCAGGCCGTCGGCCAGCTCGACCAGGATCTCCTCGGCCTTCGATCGGCCGACGAACACATCGTGCAGCGTCGCCTCCAGATTGTCGGCGTCGATCCCCACGGCGTAGGTCAGACACGCCTGAGGATCGAGATCGACCAGGAGAACGCTCCGCTGCCGCTCGACGAGGGCATCGGCAAGGGTGTGGACCGTCGTCGTCTTGGCCACACCACCCTTCTGGTTGGCGAAGGCGATCACGGTTCCCACTGCCCGTCATTGTAGTTCAGCTGCGACACGCCACCCGCCATGGTGGCGTGTAACGCTCGCCTCACCGGTTGTGCTACCGGGCGATTCGGAACGCAGACTCGCCCCGGACCGGCTCGGACTGGACCTCGACTCCGGTGATGCGCGCATGCGGAGGACCCTGCCGGCACCACGCGACCAGCTCGGCGACCGGTCCATCGTCGCCCTCGACGATCACTTCGACCGTTCCGTCGGACCGGTTCTTCACCGAACCGGTGACCGAGAGCCGCTGCGCCTGCTCCCAGCACGACCACCGGAACCCCACACCGTGCACGCGGCCCCGGATGATCAGGCGCCGGCGGATCGCGGACATGCGGTCAGTCTGCCCTCCGGGCTCGCTGGTCTCAATCGATGACGGCGTGAAACAGGTCGGCGAAGCAGTCGATCACGAGGTCCGGTTGCACGGGCGAGGCAGCGAGCACGTCGGGCCGGAACTTTCCGGTTCTCACCAGACAGCCGGTCATGCCGCAACGCTGGGCGCCGAGCACGTCATTGTCGAGGTCGTCCCCGACCATCAGGGTCGTTTCCGGAGGAACCCCCAGCTCCTCGAGGGCGGCGATGAAGAACGCCTCGGCTGGTTTGCCGATCACCGTGGCGGTCCGGCCGGTCGCCGCCTCCAAGGCGGTGACGTACGCACCGGTGTCGAGCTCGAGCCCCCGGGCGGTCCGCCAGTACAGATTGCGATGCATGGCGACGAACGCTGCCCCATCGAGGATCAGGTTGAACGCATGGTTCAGCTCCTCGTGGGTGTACACCAGGCCGGCGCCGCCGAGCACGACCACGTCGGCCGCCTCGCCCGGACCGACGGTGCGAATGTCGGTGAAATCGGCGGACAGGTCTCCGCTCGACAGCACCAGCACCGCGGCGTCGGGATGGCGGCGCCTGAGATGGGCAGCGGTGGCGACCGGAGCGGTCAGGATCTCGCCGGCGACGACCGGGAAGCCGGCTCCGGACAGCGCGTCGGCGACGGACTGGCGGGACCGTGAGGTCGTGTTCGTAGCCAGCCGGAATGGGAGCGAGCGGCGGCGCAGCTCGGCGAACGTCGCTACGGCGCCGGCAACCGGCTCCCAGCCGACGGTGAGTACGCCGTCGATGTCGATCAGGAGGGCTTCGGTCCGCACGGGGAGCACCTACCGCTCGACGAATCGCACCGGCGTCTCGCTGTAGGTCCAGTCTGGTCGTTTGTGGCGGTGTCGGTGATCGACTTCGACGGTCCCGTCGACCAGATCGATGATTTTGGGGAGGGGAACATCGAGATCACCGGGGACACCTTCGAGCCGCTCCGCGAGATCGGCGCTGTCGCCCTGCAGCAGGCTGGCGACGACCCGCTGCTCCTGGGTGGCGAGATAGCAGCGGCTGGCGTCGGTCACGGTCTGGAGGCGTCGTTCGATGATCGTGGCCGACGAGCCCGCCGATCCGGTCCCGGCGACGAGGTGCTCGAGCGCCGTCGTGATGTCGAGCGATCCGGTCTTGCAGGGATTGCACTGGCCGCACGACTCGACGGCCAGGAAGCGTGACACCTGGTAGGCGACGTCGATCAGGTTGCGACGGTCGTCGTACACGATGAACCCGGCTGATCCGAGTCCGCCGCCGGCACTGGCGAGGTGTTCATAGGACACGGGGGTGGAGAGCCGGTCCGCCAGCAGCACCGGATTGGATACACCGGAGAGGACCGCCTTGATCGTCCGGTCGGGGAGCGGACCTCCCGCCAGTTCGTGGATGAGGTCGTCGAGCGGCTGGCCGAGTTCGACCTCGGCGACGGTCGGTCGCACGACGTCGCCGGTGACCGTCACGATCGTCGGTCCCGGCGACTGCGCCGTTCCCATGCTGCGGTACCACTCCGAGCCGTTCCGGCACACGAGAGCGGTGTGGGCGAAGGTCTCCACGTTGTTGACCAGGACGGGGTTGGAGCTGGGCTCGGCGGGCCCGCCCGGTGAGTCGTCGATACCGGCCGACCACCCGAGTTGGGGGGCGGTCGTGAACAAGCCGTAGTGGTAGGGCGGAAGGTGGCGGGGAAGGGGATCCTCACCCTCGATCACCTCGAGCAACCCGGTCTCCTCGCCGAAGAGGTAGTGGTCGGGACCCTCGACGACGATGACCTGCACGCCGTCGAGCCAGCCGGCGGAGTCGAGCTCGCCGATCGCCCGACGGAGGGCCGCCAGCTCGTTGCGATATGTCGACTTGGTGGCGACGATCACACGATCGGCGCCGAGACAGTGGGCTCCGACGAGAGCGCCCTCGAGCACCACGTAGGCGTTCGAACGAAGGAGGGCCCTGTCCTTGAACGTGCCCGGTTCGCCCTCGGCGGCGTTGACGACCACCGACGCCCGATCCGCCACCGTCGCCGCCTCAAAGAGGCTTCGCCACTTGGTGCCGGTCGGGAATCCGGCGCCGCCGCGCCCGCGAATCCCGGCGGTGGCGATCTCGTCGATGGTCTCGATCGGAGGACGGCTGCGGGCCCGGCTCAGACCGCCCATGCCGCCGAGTGCGACGTAGCGGTCGAGCGTGGTCACCGGATGGTCGGGGAGTGCATGATGAGTGAGCCGGACCATGGTCAATCCTATGGGAATCGGGCTCGCAGGAACGCACCGGCGGCCTCACGGATCGGCGTTTTTGCGGTCTTGGGTCGGTGTGCTTAGCTGACGGTTGAACCGTGAGAAGGAGAACCAATGGCTGACAGCGTGTACAAGATCGTCCAGCTCGTGGGAACGAGTCCCGACAGTTGGGAGCAGGCGGCGGCTGCGGCCGTGGCCCGAGCGAGCGAATCGCTCCGGGATCTGAGGGTCGCCGAGGTCGAGGAGCTCGACGTCGTGATCGAGAACGGTGCGGTCACCGCCTACCGTGCCAAGTTGAACGTGTCGTTCAAATACGAAGGCGGCGCCTGAGCGATCGCCTCGGTGGACCGCCGTTGCGGGCGGCGGTCACCCCGCTGACCGGTTGCGCGCGGGTCAGCGGTTCCCCAGATGCACCGGCACCCGGCGTCCTCCCCAGGAACCCGGGGTTTGGTCGTAGACCCCGGCGATCGTCTCCCCACAGGCCGTGCACGATCCGTCGGCCTTGAGTTCATAGGTCTCCAGATCGTAGGAGTTGCGTACGATCACGGCTCGACCGCAGGCCGGGCAGAAGGTCGTGCCCCCGGTTCGATCGTGCACATTGCCGGTGTAGGCATACTGAACCCCGTTGGCCATGGCGATCCGACGCGCCTGGCCCAGGGATGCGGGCGGGGTCGGTGGCACATCCACCATCCGGTAGTCGGGATGGAATGCTGTGAAATGCATCGGCACGTCCGGTCCCAGCCGCTCCACCACCCATGTGGTCATCCGGTCGAGCTCGGCGCCGGAGTCGTTGTGGCCGGGGATCACCAGGGTGGTGAGCTCCACCCAGCAGGCGGTGTCATGTACGAGGTACTCGATCGTTTCGAGCACGGGCTGCAGAGACCCCATTGCGACATGCCGGTAGAAGTCCTCGGTGAAGGCCTTGAGGTCCACGCTGACCGCATCGATGGCGTCGAAGAGGTGGCGGCGAGGTTCGTCGCAGATGTAGCCGGCCGTCACGGCGACTGTCCGGATCCCGCTGGATCGGCAGGCGACGGCCGTGTCGGCTGCATACTCGAGGAAAACAGTCGGATCGTTGTAGGTGAAGGCCACGCTGGCCGCTCCGAGGTGCACGGCGGCGTCGGCGATGTCGGCCGGGGATGCCTCGGCGGCGAGTGTGTCGATCTCCTTTGACTTGGAGATGTCCCAGTTCTGGCAGAACCGGCAGGCCAGATTGCAGCCGGCCGTCCCGAACGACAGCACCGACGTGCCGGGGAGGAATTGATTGAGCGGCTTCTTCTCGATCGGGTCGAGACAGTATCCACTCGACCGCCCGTAGCTGGTCAACACGATCTGGTCGTCGATGCGACCGCGCACGAAGCACACACCGCGCTGGCCTTCGCGCAACTTGCAGAAGCGAGGGCACACGTCGCATTGAACTCGTCCGTCCTCCAGCGGGTGCCAGTAGGACGTCGGCACCGTCGACGGGTCGCTGCAAGAGATCCTGGCGGACATGGATCTCCCCGACGGCTCAGGGTGCCCGGCCGTAGTCGGCGGCTTCGACGAGGGCGGCGAAGCCGTCCAACTCGGCAGCGTTGGGCTGATGACTCCAAACGTCCTCGAGGAGCGGACAGCCGTGGGTGGCATCGGGCCCGTGGCAGATGCGCACCTCGTGGCCGGCTCCCTCCAGAAGCTGCCGCTCGAACCGCTCGTAGTCACCTGGCGTGACGTCGAGGATGATGCCCCTGTCGTTGTCGATCATGGCGCAAGTGTCGGTCGTCACGGCAACGTGATCAAGGGCCCGAAGTCCCAGCCGCGGCGACCCTGGACCGCGTCGCCGTTCTCAGATCCTGTGCTGGGCGAGCAGGTGCTGGAGTGACTCCTCGAGTACTTCGTAGGAGAAGAACTTCGCGCCCAATTCGAAGTTATACTCGCCCACCTCCCGGCGGAGGTCAGCGTCGGTCAGGACCGTGCGGATATGCTCCACCGCCTCGTCGGTGAGGACGCCGTCTTCGATCTGGACGGTCTTGAATCCTCGCGACCCGATGTCGGGCCAGTAGACCGGCTTGTAGTTGTTCACGAAGATCGGCACCTTGGCGACCAATGCCTCGACGAAGGCGTTGCCGAAGCCTTCGTAGGTACTGAAGTACGTCATGGCCGTGGCCCGGGCGTAGGCATCGGACAGCGAGTAGACCGTCGATCCCTCCGCAGTGCAGCCCCGGACGTTGGCAAACCGATCGCTGGCGAAGAGCACCTGGTCGGACCGGCCCAGGCGGGCCGCCCGCTCCTTGAGTTCTCCGAGATAGTTGTGTCTCCAGTCGTCGGTGGCGTGACCGGTGACGATCAACTGCATTCTCGGATCATCGAGCCGGTCGATCAGGTCGATGGCCGTCTCGATGCCTTTGCGGCGGACGATCCTGGTGATCTGGAACAGCAGGATGTCGTCATCGTCGAAGCCGAGCTCACCGACGAGCCGGCGATTGAAATCGTCGCGCCGGCCAAAACCGTCCTCGAAGTCCATGACGTTGGGGATCAGCAGCGACTGCATGTTCCGTTCCCGCAGCAGCGAGGACTGACAGTAGCTGTTGATCACGACGTGTGACAGGTTCGGCAAGTCCGGAGGGAAGCACTCCTCGACGATCGCCCGGATGCCGGCGTAGCGGGTGGCGTACCGGTCTCCGCGCTCCCAGTGGAAATCGTGGTCGTGGGCGATCGCCGGAATCCCCGTCTCCTCGATGACCCGCCTCAGGGCCATGCCCATGGTCAGGTGGCACGGAAGGGTGCTGCTGTTCTCGGTCAGCAGCAGCTCGATGCCTTGCTCGTCGAGCCAGCGACGGATCCCTGTCTCGATGTGGTCGGCCTGGCGTTCGAGCCGGTCGAGCAGCTCGGTCTCGTCAGCCTCCTGGACGAGGAACGCATCATCTTGTTCTCGGATCGTGTTCGGGTGGGAGAACGCCAGTTCGGGCAGGATGCAGGCCCCCTCGCAGGGCGCCTCCAGCTCGCCCGTGAGCACTGAGACGTGGTGGCCCATCCGCCGGAGGACCTCGATCCACTTCTCGGTTTCGAGCGCCACACCGTCGATGCCGCCGATCCGGCCGATCACGATTCCGATACGCATATCTGAGTTTCGGACTGTAATGACCGGAGGTGTAGCTCACGTGCACCCCACCGGAATCGTTGTGCAACAATGCCGTGAACGGTTGTCGGTCCAGCGAATGGGCTCGCGAGCGGCAACAGAAGGGAACAGTGGTGCGCATCAGCGATCTGAGACTCCGCGCGATCGAGGGGGAGGGGAGCATCAGCGGCGTTCTCGATGAACTCGCAGGGTACGAGGTTGCCGAACGGAGATCGTCCGGCACCGCGATCGCGTTCCTGACGTTCGCCTTCGACATCGATGGTGTGTCGATGGAGATTGCCAAGTACGCCCGGTGCTTCGAAGAATTGATTCCCGGCGCCACAATTCACTGCATCGCCGGCAACTTCCGCGCCGGTGCCGACAGCATCCTCGACCCGCAGTGGCACCGGCATCGACTCGATGGAGCCGACGGCTGGGACAAATGGGACGGCGGGGTCTGGTTCGCCAAGCTGTTCTACGAGGACCTGCTCCCCGACAGCGAACATACGAGCGTACTGGCAACCGAGATATGGCGTCAGGCGATCGAGCTGGCCGAGCGGTTGGAGGCCTACGTCCAAGAACACGGTATCGGGCTGCTCTTCCCTGTGAACACCAACTCGAACCCCGGAAACCTGGCGTTCGCCCTGGCCATCGTTCTCGTGAGCGTGGTCACCGGCCTCCCGGTCATCAACAACAACCACGACTTCTACTGGGAGGGTGGGAAGGAGGGCTGCAAGCGTGGACTGGACGAGCCTCGGGGTCCCCGCGATCACTTCTTCCGCAATCACGACAATGAGGAATTCTTCGGGCTGTTCCAGCGCCTGTTTCCGTGGAATGGTCGCTCCTGGCTGCAAGTGAACATCAACCCCGTGCAGGCGCGACGCCTGATCGACCGGTTCCACTTCCGGCCCGAGCACGTCCACACGATCGGAACAGCGCTCGCCCAAGAGTTTTTCGAGAGCGCCGACCCCCACCAGAAGGGCGACGGCCGGGCACGGATGGCGGCGGTGCTGGGCGGAGACCCGACCATTACGCCGGAGGCCATCGGGGATTTTCGCGCCACTGCCGACGAGTGGCTCGCCGACCAGCGTCCGGTCGTGTGCGGGTCGCGTTCGGGCCTCACGCTCGACATCACCGGTCCGGAGGCGTTGTACGTGCTGCAGCCGACCAGGGTCGTGGACCGGAAGCGGATCTGGCGTGACCTCGATCTGATCGATGCCCTGTTCGCCCACCCCGCGTTCGGCGACGTCTTCACCACCCGGGGCGATCTGTCCCTGACCTTGCACGTCACGGGCCCGGTCCCCGTCGAGCACGGCCCGTGCCTCGAGCGCATCCTCGATCGCTACCAGTCACTGGTCGCCTCCCTGCCTGGATCGACCGCCGAGCGCGTGTTCCTCGCGTTCTCGGTCGGACGTCAGAACGCCCCCGGAATCGACCCCCTCAGCATGGTCGACATCTATCAACTGGCCGACCTTGTGGCGTTCCCCAGTCTGACCGAGGGACGCGGGCTGCCCATCCCCGAATCGGCGGCCGCCGGCGTCCCGATCATCTGTAGCCCGTACCACCCGCGGCCGGTGTTCAATCAGGTGATCGGCCAGCACCTGCGAGCGGACCAGCGCATAGAGTTCCTCGAATTCCCCGAGCACGAGTTCTCCGACGAATTGCTCGAACGGGTCGCCTCACTCCTACTCGACCCCGCCGCCGCCTCCGAGTTGATTGAGCACAACCGGATCGCAGTGAAGGGGCGGTACTCGATGAGCGCACTGGTGAAGTCGTTCGCCGAGGTCCTCGCCGCAATGGACTTCCCAACGGCGATCGACTGACGGGGACAACCATGCACATCTGCTTCATCGAAGACACGACCCTGCACGGTGGTACCCAGATTTGGGTTTCGGAAGCGGTGCGTGACTTCCTCGCCAAGGGCCACGACGTGACACTGCTGACCGCCGCCGGCGGATTCAACGCCACCGACGGCGAGGCAACCGAAGCTCGTGTGGTGACCTACGACTTCGACGCCGTCGTGGCCGAGGATGCGCACCACCGCCGGGTGTGGACCGAGGCGCTCGCACCAGCCGACGTGGCCGTGTGCACGGTCCACCCGCCCCGGAAGGGCTTTCACTGCTCGCGCTTCGCCGCCCGCTGCATCGACCGGGCTCGCCTGCCGACGGTGCTCGAGCCAAAGACCGGCACGATCGTGCCGGACTATCGGCGGGAGTTCTATGCACCGCCCGAGGACATCGACTACCACGTCATCTCGATCACAGACTTCACCAGGCGGTACCTGATCGACACGTACGGCATCCTCTCGTCAGACGTCAGCCTGATCTATCAGGGAACCGACATCGAGACCTTCACCCCCGATCCCCGGCGGAGACACGAAGCCAGGTCGCGATACCCAGTGCCCGACGGGGCGTTTCCAGTGCTGGGGAATGTGGGCTCGTTCGAGCATCGCAAAGGTCAGTTCGGCCTGCTCGACGCGATCGCTGCCGTGCGCGACGTCCTGCCGGCGATTCATCTCCTCCTGGTCGGTGACGGACCCGACGAGACAAAGCTCCGGACACGGGTGGCCGAGCTCGGATTGAGCGCAAACGTCTCGTTCTTCCCGTTCACCCGTGAACCGGTGTACGTCTTCGAGGTGCTGGACGTCCTCGTGCTGTCGAGCCTCTACAAGGAGGGCCTTCCGAACGTCCTCCTCGAGGCGATGGCGATGGGCCTGCCCGTCGTGTCCTCGGACCTGGCGGGTACTCCCGAGGTCGTGCTCCCAGGTGAAACCGGGCTGCTCGTCCTACCCGGGGACACACCGCAGCTAGCGGCGGCGATCATCGAACTGGGATCCGACCCCGAGCTGTGCGGGCGCATGGGGTCGGTCGGCCGGCAGCTCATGTCCGAGTCATTCGACAAGCGCCGTCAGTTCGACGCCTTCCTGGAGCACTTCGCCGCTCGTCGCTGAAGAGCGTCTGGACCGGTCAGCGGCCGTAGAACTCCTCTTCGACGAGATTCATGGCCGGATCGAGCACCGTGTCCTCGCATCGCGTGAACACCGCCGCCACGGCCAACTCCTCCGCCTGGAGCTCGGCGATGGCGGAGCCGGTGAGGTCTTCGGGTTCGATGCCGTCGGCGAGGAGGTCGATCCGGTGCTGGAGGCTGGCCTCGACGTCGTCGGGGTGCAGGTAGCCGTCGAAGCCTCCCTCCACCATGCAGTCGTACCACTCGCTGATCGCCTGGAGCGCTCGGGGGTCGGTCTCGATCAGTGCGTCTCCGGGATTGAAGTACGAGGCGCTCATCTCCGAAGCGGTGAAGAACTGCTCGATCGCCGCTCGGGTACACCCACCCGTGCGGGAGAAGTCCTCGGTCTCGAGGCCGGCTGCGTAGGTGGCGTCGGTGTGCTCGCCGAACAGCGTCCGCAGGTAGGCAACCCGGTCCGCCTCGCCGAGACTGTCGACGATCTGGCTGTTCTGCTCGCCCAGGCTGAGCTCGACCATCGGCTTGTCGAACTGGGTCGTGATGCCGAATCCGTAGCGCTCGACGAACTCGGCCCGCGACAGCCCCGGCGCCGATTTGTCGCTCGACATCGCTGTGCGGATCGTGGTGAAGTCGACCGGAAAGTACTCGAACCCGGCGGCGGACATGCACTCGCCGATGGCGGCCTCGACGGCCTCGCTTCGTTCCACCAGTTGCCGGGCGCTGAGGCCGAACTCCTCGCCTCCGAACTCCCGGCCGGCATTGGCGGCCGCCGCCGCCCGGCTGGCCTCGGCAGCCGACACGAATCCGCCGGCCACGGTGGCGGCGGTCGACGAGCTCGCGTCGCCGGTGTCCCGCTGATCGGGGGTGGGCGACCCGGAAACGGTGTCGCTCGTGCCCGACGATCCGCTACAAGCGCCGCCCAGCAGCGCCACCAGCAGGATCAACCCGACAATCCGGTTCCTGCCGTTGCTCATGCCGAAACGGAGGTGTTCGGTCCCTTCGGGACCCGCCGGGAGAGGCGCATCTGGAGGAGCAATAGGCCGCCCACGACGACCGGAGCGCCGATGGCCACCGGCAGGATCCCGCCGGGGTTCAGGCTCCGCTGGTCGGCGACCGCCACCCGAAGCACGTTGGAGGGCGAGAGGGTCTCCGCCCCCGCCGACAGGGCGACGGCGTAGACGGCGTACTCGCCGCCGGCGATGGGTTGGAGCTCCCAGTCCACGGTCACGCTGCTGCCCGAGTCGAGGACCCCGATCGTCTTGCTCAGCGTCGACGTCCAGTCCTCTGGATCGACCGAGGTCGGCTTGCTGGGATCGGTGATGTCCACATGGAGCACTAGGGGATCGGTGGCGGCGGCGCCCTCGTTGGTCACGGTGATCTGCACGGTGAAGGTGTCACCCAGCACGACCGAGTGCGAGCTCGGGTCGACGGTGACGGCGACGTCGTCGAGGGGATCGGCAGACGCCGCCGGCGAGAAGCCTAAGGCGGCCAGACAGACGAACGCGAAGAGATTGGCGGTGCGGGCGGTCATCGGGCTCCTCCCAACTCGAGACGGTTCGACAGCGCGACGGCGACGGCGGTCAGGACGACGGCTGCGACGAGGGGCGAGATGAGGAACGTCCAGTTGTCGGGCCACGACTGTTGCCGCACGAGAACGTTGTTGGCCAGCTTGAGACCGGAGCTGACCGGATTGGCCTTGACGAAGATGGCACCGATCGTTCCGTTCGCGGCGATCGAAGGCAGTTGGCTCGGCGCCGCCAGCATCAAGAGGATGGCGATGGAGGCAGCCAGGCTGGTGCGGTTCGACATGGCGATCGAGCTGACGGCCAGTCCGAGGGCAGTCAACGCTGCCGCCACCAACCCACCACCGACCAGGAGGACGAGCACCGCCTCGGAAGCCACACCGGGACCGTCGGCCATGACGGCCACGAACGGAAGGGCGACGATCAGCGCGGCGATCCACATCGACGTGGCGGCAACGAGCTTACCGACGACGATGTTCCGCCGGGCGACGGGCGTGACGAGCAGCGACTCGAGCGTGCCGCGTTCCCGTTCGCCCG
This sequence comes from Acidimicrobiales bacterium, assembly GCA_041576015.1. Taxonomy (GTDB): domain Bacteria; phylum Actinomycetota; class Acidimicrobiia; order Acidimicrobiales; family SZUA-35; genus JABDIY01. Next base: position 6,319 of record JBFGLT010000051.1, on the reverse strand, counting down.
AGATGGCGTCGGCGCTCACGACCAGGGCGGCGAGCGTGCCGAGTGCGATCGACACCTGCACCACCACACCGACCGACTCCCGAGCGTCCAGCAAGTTGATCCCGGCGTCGGCCGATGCCAGATAGGAGAGAGCCGAGAGGAGCAGCGTGAACCCGAAGAGGACACTCAGTCCTTTCGAACTGAACCACAGGTCGATCAGTTCCTGCTTGGCGATCACTCGCCAGCTGGCCCCCGTTTCGGTGCGACGCGTCCGGGAATGCATGGTGGTCATGACGGCACCGCTTCCTTCCTTGACATGGTGAGTGCGAGAAAGGCGTCGCTGAGGCGAGCGCCTTGCAGGTCGAACGATCGCGGTTCGATGCCGGCGTCGAGAAGTCCGCGGAGGATGGTCCGCCGCGCTCCCTTGCTCATCGACAGCTCGATCTCGATATCGCCGGGGCGACTGTTGTCGAAGTTCATCCACTTGGTGGCTGGAGACTCCTGGAGGGCCGAGACGGCGACCCCGATCTCCTCGGGGGGAACCCGAAGCTTGCCTCGACCGGCGACACCTGATGCGGTGATGACGTCGTCCACGGTTCCATCGGCGATGATGCGGCCGTGATCCAGGATGGCGACTCGGTCACAAACCCGCTCCACCTCATCGAGCAGATGACTGCACAGCACGACCGAGACCTGACTCTCGGCCGCGGCTCGGGCCAGATGGGTCATGATCTCCTCCTGGCCGGCGGGATCGAGGCCAAGCGTCGGTTCGTCGAGGAACAGCACGACCGGATCGTTGATCAGGGCACGGCACAGGCCGAGCCGCTGTCGCATGCCGCGGGAGAACGTGGCGATTCGTCGATGGTTGTCAGCAAGGCCCAAGATGGTGAGCAGGCGGTAGGCCCGCCGGTCGGCTTCGTCCTCACTGAGCCCAAAGAGCTGTCCGTGGAAACGAAGGTAGGAACGAGCGGTCTGGGCGCCCGGGTACCCGTTGCTCTCGGGCAGCACACCGATGCACGAGCGTACGCCGACCGGGTCCGACAGGTCGTGCCCTCCGATCGTGGCGGTCCCGCCGGCGGTGGGCACGATCGTCGTCAACGCCCGGATCACCGAGGTCTTCCCCGCCCCGTTGGGCCCGAGCAGCCCGAAGATCTCGCCTTTCTCGACTTGCAGCGACACGCGATCGACGGCGGTGAAGGCGCCGTACTTGACAACGAGGTCTCGGCAATCCAGCGCCGGAGGACGGGCTTTCATCATCCACTGACCACCTTTCCGAACAGTTCTACTTCGACGTCTCGAACGACATCATCGACATGGTTGATCTGACATTCCAAGTCCACCAGCGAGACGGCGATCTCCTCCTGCTGGAGCTCGGAGAGTGCCTCGGCCCGGGCGCCGGACAGCTCCTCGGGGTCGTCGCCGTCGAGCAGTTCGTCGAGGCGGTCTGCGTACTCCTCGATGATCTCGTCCTGGTCCTCGTATTCGTAGCCCGCCTCACCCATGCAGTCGGTCCAGGCCAGCTCGGCTGCAGCGACACGGCCATCCTGCTCGACGAGGATGTCCTTGGGGTTGACGAAGTCGGGATCGAGCTGCTCATCGGTGAACGTGGCCTCGATCGCCCGCTGCGTGCAGCCGCCGACCGGTTCGAAGTCCTCCTCGTCGAATTGAAACGAGAAGGTCGCGTCGGCGTCTTCGCCGTAGAGGGTTCTGTCGTAGGCGACCTGGTCGGCGTCGGACAGCGAGTCGTAGATCGCCAGGTTCTGCTCGCCGAGCTCGATCTGTTTGGCGACGTTGTCGAACCGCGTGGTGACCCCGTACCCCCATTGTGTCTTGTACTCCTCACGCGTCATGCCCGGTTCGTTGCGGATCGACTGCATGGCCAGTTCGACGGTGTCCACGTCGGCGGGGATGTATTCGAAGCCGGCTTCGGCCATGCACGAGGCGATCTCGGCCTGCACCGACTCGACCGCGGTCGTCCACTCTTCGTCGGTCAGGCCGTACTCCCGGGTCCCGAACCCCAATTCGGCGGAGATGTCGGACGGATCCGAACCCGTTGATCCAACCGTGCTCGAATCGCTCCCGCAGGCGAGCGTCCCGAGGCCGAGCACCACCGCCGACACGGTGACTCGCCGTCGCCGACCGAATCGAGAACGTCCCACAACCGTTGCCATGTATCCACTCCTGGTTTCTCTTGCTTGACCTGCGAAATTGCACCAACGTTTGACTACTACAGGATGCCTGACTGGAAGCTGACTCAGGATGACAGGCCATCGCACGAGTCAGCGACAAGTCAGCTTTTTCCTGCCAGACTGCCGGATCATGAAGCGCCGCAAGACTGCCCTGGTGTTCGTAGCGGCGGTGGTGCTCGCATCCGCCGGAGGGTGGTTCCTCGGAACGAGGGTCACGTCTCCCGCTGAGATCGCTGCCCGGACCGCGGCCCCGGAGCCTTCACCGATTCTCGTGCCGGCCGAGACCAGGGTTCTGTCGACCAACATCGTGACCCGGGGGACGGGTCGTTTCGGCGATCCGCGGGAGGTCGGCCTGGTCCAGAGTCTCCTTAAGACCGAAACCCAGGTCGTGACCCAACTTCCTGCGCTCGGTGACGAGATCGAGGAAGGCGACGTGCTGTTCGCTGCATCGGCGCGGCCGGTGATCGTCCTCGCCGGCGACCAGCCCTCGTATCGGGACCTCGGCCCTGGCCTGAGCGGACTCGACGTGGATCAGCTCGAGGCCGCCCTCGACCGGTTGGGACACGCACCGGGCACCGTCGGCGAGGGCTACGATCAGGACACCGAGGAGGCGGTCCGGGCGCTGTACTCTGCGATCGGATTCGAACCAGCTGTGGCGACCGGCGGCCAGATCTCGGAGATCTTCTCTGCGGCGACCGAGGTCGTCGGCGGCTCGATTCCGGGCCCGGGCGTTCTCGTCCCGGCCGATGAGGTCATCTTCGTTTCCGCCCTGCCGGCTCGGGTGGCCGACATCGCCATCTCGCTCGGTCGGGCAATCGACGGTCCGGTGCTCACCATCACCGACGCCAACGTCTCGGTCGACGGCTCGCTGCCGATCGAGCAATCTGGGTTGGTGACCGTAGGAATGCCGGTGAGGATCGACGAGCCCGACCTCGGGATCGAGGCCGAGGGCGTCATCAGCCGAATCGCCGACGCACCAGGAACCGACGGGGTCGACGGCTTCCACGTGTACTTCGAGGTCACCGTGGACGACGCTCCCGCCAACCTGATCAATGCATCGGTTCGGTTGACCATCCCCGTCGAATCGACCTCTGACGCAGTGCTCGTCGTTCCTGTCACGGCGCTGACGCTTGCCCCAGACGGCTCCTCACAGGTCCAGGTGGACCGTGGCGGCAGCCTGGTGCCCGTCGTGGTCCGGCCCGGCCTCTCCGCTCAGGGCTATGTCGAAGTCGCGGCTGTCGACGGCGCGTTGGAGCCTGGCGAACTGGTCCTGATCGGATTCGACAACGGCACGGCGTCGACCGAGGCGGCCAATGGTTGAGGCAGCGCTCCGGCTCGAGCGGGTGAGCCGCCGCTACGGCGAAGAAGCCCCCGTCCACGCCCTGAAGAACATCGACCTGCGTATCGAACGGGGCGACTGGGTGGCGATCGAAGGTCCCTCCGGATCGGGCAAGTCGACGCTGCTCAACATCCTGGGATGTCTCGATCGGCCCACCAGTGGCTCCTACTTCTTCAAGGGGTTGGATGTCGGCGCCCTCGACGAACGGCAGCGAAACGGCCTTCGCAGCCGGCACATCGCCTTCGTCTTTCAGTCATTCCACCTGCTGGCGCATCGCACGGTGGTGGAGAACGTGATGCTGGCCGAGGTCTACCAACACGGATCGCGGCGCCTCCGGCGGGAGCGGGCTGAAGCGATCCTGGCGCGGGTCGGTCTGGCCCACCGGCTCGACCACTACCCGTCGAAACTCTCCGGGGGCGAGCGTCAGCGTGTGGCCATCGCCAGAGCCCTTTTCGGCTCCCGGGATGTGCTGCTGTGCGACGAACCGACCGGCAACCTCGACACGGCCACCAGCCTGTCGATCATGGAGCTGCTGGCCGGCCTGCACGACGACGGGCTGACCATCGTGATGATCACGCACAGCCCCGAGCTGGCTCAGATGGCGTCACGGCAAGTCGGCATCGTCGACGGTGAACTCTACGATGGTTCACCGTCCCCCCTGCCCGACCCCGAGCCGGTCGAACGTGAGGAGTCCGCCGTCAGCGACCTCGTTCACCGCTGGCAGACCGACACGTTCGGACTGGCCGCCTCGGTCTTCGAGGGAACCCAGCTCTGGGTCCCCCCGAGAGGTCGGGCCGGAGCGATCACGTCGACGGTCAGCAACGGCGACTCTCATGAACCGGTCGAGTTGAACAGCGCAACCCCCGACCAGCTCGAGCAGCTTCCCGGCATCGGCCAATCGACGGCGGCGGCGATCGTCGCCCACCGCGACGAGTTCGGTCCCTTTGCCGAGGTGGACGACCTTTTGGCCGTTCGCGGCATCGCCGAGACACGGCTGAGCACCTTCGGGCACCTGCTCAGCGTCGCACCGGGGAAGAACGGCGGTGGTCCAGGTCCCGACGGTCCGGGTCATGAGCTGGTGCTTGCTCCGTCCATCCAGATCGTGTCGTATGAGCCGTCGAATGACCAGACGGGGAGCTTCGAGGAATCCGTCGAGGGGTTGACCTCGATCGATCCGCCCGACATGTCGGTGGCCGACCTCGCTGACGAGGCTTCGGCCGGGCTGTTCGCTCGACCGGGTCGAACGGTGCTGACCGTCCTGGGCACGGTCATCGGCCTGGCCGCCCTCGTGGCCACCCTCGGTCTCTCCAGCACGGCCAGCAACCGGATCGTCGGCCGCTTCGACGAACTGGCTGCCACCGAGATCGTGGTCAGTTCCCGTCCGTCGAGCTCGGGCGTCTCCAACGACATTCCATGGGACGCTGCCGAACGGCTCAACCGACTCAACGGGGTGGTCGCCGCAGGAACGATCAGCAGCGTCGAGGTCGGGAACGTGCTGATCTCGACTGCGCCCGTGAGCGACCCCGCCCGCCGGACCGATTTCGATCTGGCCGTTCAGGCGTTGTCGCCGACCGCCTTCCCGGCCGTCCGAGCCAAGCTCAGCAGCGGCCGGTTCTTCGATGCGGGCTTCTCCGATCGAGCCGATCGGGTTGCAGTGCTGGGAAGGAACGCCGCCGAACGGCTCAGCGTCGTCAACCTGTCCACTCGTCCGGCGATCCGGATCGGAGACGAGGTGTACACGGTGATCGGCATCATCTCCGAGGTCGGCCGCCAGCACGATCTGCTCGGCACGGTCGTCATTCCCGAAGGCACGGCTCGGGAGCTGTATCGCCTCCGAGCCCCCGAGCTCGTGGTCGTCGAGACCGCCCTCGGCGCCAACGACCTCATCACCGAGCAGATCCCACTGGCGCTTCGGCCCGACAACGACGCGGCCCTCAAGGTCGTGTCACCGCCCGATCAGCAGCGGGTTCGAGATGCCGTCGAGTCCGACCTGAACCTCCTGTTCGTCGTGCTCGGTGCCGTGTCGCTTCTCGTGGGCGCGATCGGCATCGCCAACGTGACCCTCGTGTCGGTGATGGAGCGGACCGGCGAGATCGGCCTCCGCCGTGCCCTCGGCGCCAGCCGGCTTCACGTCGCGACCCAGTTCCTGCTCGAGAGCGGCACGATCGGGTTCGTCGGCGGGATCATCGGGGCCAGCGCCGGCATCTTGATCGTGGTGTCGGTGTCGGCCTACCAGTCGTGGACCCCCGTCCTCGACCTCTGGCTGGCCGTTGCCGCCCCCCTGGTGGGCGGCCTGATCGGCCTGCTGGCCGGGACCTACCCGGCGTCCCGGGCGGCCCGGCTCGAGCCGGTCGAAGCGCTCCGTTCGTCGACCTGAGCGGTCAGCTGAGTGGCGGTGTCGTCCCGTAGACGTCAGGACTGATCTCGTAGGCGTGGGCCTCCATGTCGAGGGCGAGCGTCCGGTATTCGTCGAGCTCGTCGGCCGACACCGGCCCGAACTCGACGACCTCCAGTTGCTCCTGGGTCTCGTCGTCGCCACGGAAGTCGACTTTGATGTTGCCGACACCCTGGGCGTAGGACTTGAGCTGGAAGATGTCCACCTCCTCCAGGCTCGACTCCGCGATGGTCAGGGCCCCCTCGTAGCAGTCGAGCTCGACACAGATTTCCTCGCCGACCGACTCGACGCGTGCGTAGTCTGACCATTCGACCGCCGGACCCCAGCCCTGGAAGTAGGGCGGGATGCTCGGGTCGGGATCGGCGTACATCTTCATTCCGGCCCTGGCCTCCTCGACGCCGGCGATCCAGGCGGGTG
>JBFGLT010000050.1:0-18140 GCA_041576015.1 Acidimicrobiales bacterium | reverse complement strand
CGGTGGGGGTGAGGAGGTGGGCGATGGCCACCGTTTCCGCCGGTCGGTTGGCCAGCGCATGAGCCATCAGCGCATCCTGGGCGGCCGACACGCGAAGATGGGCTTCGCCGTCGGCGTAGGCGTAGCCGCCGAGGACGATCGGACCGCTGATCGAGGCGATCCAGTCCCGCACTTCGGGGAGATCGGCCGAGAGGTCGGCGCCCGGACGGCCGTCGCGGTGGGGGTACATCAGCGTGCTGCGGCCGCCGCTTCGCTCGAGCAGCTTCGACCAGATCGGCTCGAGCGGCAGGTCGATGGCCGCCACCCGTGCCCCCATGCCCATCAGCGCCGGGTAGGGACCGAGCTCGGCCGCCGCTCCCATCACCACCACCGTGAGATCGGAGAGATCGAGCCATTCGGGGTGATCGAGCACCTCTTCGACACCGGTCGCCGCGCTCGGCTCCATCACCCCGGCGGCCACCCATTCCTCGAGTTGCCCGCGGAGCGGATCGCCCGAGAGGCGCGATCCGCCGTAGGGCACGCCGAACTCCGGCGCAGGGCCCGGTGAGCCCGGCACGATGGCGGTGTCGAACGCGGGCCCGGTGGCTGCGTCATTCATGACCTCGGCGAGGGGTCGGTCGTCGCCGTCCCGTACGAACCGGAGCGTGCCGTGCAAGGCGTCCAAGCCGCGCCGCGCGATCCCTTCGGCGTCCTCCGGGCTGGCGATGCCTGCAGCCGTTGCGGCAACGAAATGGCGGTGGTAGCTGGACCGCCAGTCGGTCTCGGCGGCCACCGAGCGCGCCGCGCCAGGATCGGAGTCCCCAATCGCCTCGGCCAGGACCGTCTTGGCGAACGCCGTGGTGGAGCGCCGCTCCTGGCCATCCCGAGGGACGGCGACCCCTTCGGACGCGTGTGGTCGATCTCGGGCCATGATCGAACGTTACCTTCGGTTGAACTCAGGCGCCCGCTTCTCGGCGAACGCAGCGATCCCCTCCAGCCCGTCCGGGTGGGTCGATGCGGCCAGGAACACCTCGGCCTCCCGCTCACCGGCCTCGGGGAGCGTGGCATCGAATCCGTCGTACACGAGCTTCTTGGCGTGGCCGAGGGCGAAGCCCGGTCCGGCCGCCAGCTCGCGAGCCAGATCCATCGCCCGGTCGTCAGCCTCCCCGTCGGGCACCACCCGATTGACCAAACCCCACGCCTCGGCTTCGGCGGCGGTGAGCATCCGGTTGGTCAGTACGAGGTCGAGCGCTCGCCGCACCCCGACATGCCTGGCCAGAAAGTAGGTGCTGGTGCCATCGGGAGTGACCCCCGCCTTGGTGTAGGCCATGATGAACTTGGCGCTCTCGGCGGCCACGACCAGGTCGAAGGCGGTCACGAGCGACAGCCCGGCCCCACCGGCGGTGCCGCCGATCCCGGCCACGACCGGTTTGGGCATCCGGTTCATGCGATACAGGGCGCCGTGGTAGTCGGTCAACATGTCGGAGGCGACCCGGCCGACGTTGGCCCCCTCGGCGGCGAACAACTTCAGATCCCCGCCGGCGCAGAACACCTTTCCCTGGGCGGTCACACAGACCGCTCGCACGTCGGGATCGATGTGGGCCTCCAGCATCGCCGCTCGCAACTCGGCCGAGAAGGTCGGCGTCACCGCGTTGGCTCCGGCCGGGTTGTTCAACCGGAGGGAGGCGACGTTGTCGGCCACCGAGTACGCGATCGTCTGAAGGTCCATGGCGACGATTCTCCCGAACCGGCCGCCACAGCGCAACCGCGCTCGATCCTTCCCTACAGCGCTGGGATCATCGCGGCGGTGTGGGCGCTGGCGGCCTCGACGGTCGTCGAGTCGCCGACGACGGTGAGGTCGGTCAGCGTGGCGCCGGGCCCGACGAGCGCATTCGGACCGACGATCGAGTCGACCACGCGGGCTCCCCGGGCGACGGTGGCCCCCGCCTGGATCATCGACCGCTCCACGATGGCACCGGCTCCGATTTCGGCGCCGGCACCGATGATCGAGTCCACGATGCGCGCCTCGGGATGGACGATGGCGTCGGCAGCCACGGCCGGTTCGGTACCCCTCACCCCGTTGACCAGATCGAGGGCCACCTTGAGATAGGTCGCCGGGGTGCCGGCGTCGATCCAGTAGCCGGCCTCCTGAACGGCGTACAGGGTCCCGGCTTCGACCATCGCCGGGAACACGACCCGCTCGATACTGACCTTCTGCCGAGGCGGGATCCGGTCGAGCACCGACGGCTCGAGCACGTAGGTGCCGGCGTTGATCCAGTTGCTCGGCGCCTCGTCGGCGGGAGGCTTCTCGATGAAGGCCTCCACCCGACCGTCGCCGTCGATCGGGACCACGCCATATCGGGACGGGTCCTCGACGGGCGTGAGGTGAATGGTGCCCTCGGCGCCGAAGGCATGGTGACGCCGAACCAAACCGCTTATGTCCACGGAACTGATCACGTCGCCGTTCAACGCCAGGAAGGTGTCGTCGATGCCCACGTGGCGGGCGGCGAAGCCGATGGCTCCGCCGGTGTCGAGGGGCTCGGGCTCGACGGCGTAACGCAACCCGACGCCGGCGATCTCACCGGTCGGGTAGGCCTCCTTGAACACCTCGGGAAGGTATCCCAGCGCCAGCACCGCCTCGGTCACCCCGTGCCGACCGAGGTTGGTGATCACCCGCTCGAGCATCGTCACTCCGTTCACCGGCAGCATCTGCTTGGGCGTCGACAAGGTCAAAGGCCGGAGCCGGGTACCGAAACCACCGACGAGGATGACAGCGCGCATGGACAGGTCTTTCAGAACGAGTGCAGAAGCACCACCGAGGCTACCGGTTGATGACCTGCCCGAAGAGGGTCTCGTACGCTTCGGCCTGCTGCTCGGGTGTCGACAACCGGCCGGCGTAGTCGTGAGCCCGGCCACCCATGGCGGCGAGGTCGTCGGGCGAGGCCAGCAGGCTCTCCAGCGCCGCGATGAACGCCGGCGGATCGTCGGGGGGTACCACGGCACCGGCGCCGGCTTCGGTGACGATCCGGTCCGCCTCGCTTCCCCGGTCGATGGCGGCCAGCACCGGGCGGCCGGCGGCGAGGATCCCGTACAGCTTGCTCGGCGTGCTCGATCGAGCCAACCCCGTCGACAACAGCACCAGGTGAAGATCGGCTGAACCGAGAACGTCCGACACCTGGTGCCGGGGGGCGAAATCGGTGACGAGTACGTTCGGCAACTCGGCGGCCCATCGCTCCACAGCCCGTCGGGCAGCGCCCTCCCCGTTGATCACGAACAACACATCGCGGCGACCGGCGAACCGTCGGGCGGCCGCCTCGACCAGTCCAAAGCTCTGGCTGAGTCCGACGTTGCCTGAGTACATCACCACCGTCGTGTCCTCGTCGATCTCGTGCTGCCGGCGATATTCGGTGAGGCGATCCACCGGCTGGACCCGTCCGGTGTCGACGACGTTGGGGATGATCCTGACCCGCCCGTGCGCTTCGAAGGGCAGCTTGGAACGCACGTTGGCGGCCTGGTCCTCCGACAGAACCGTGACCGCATCAGCCCGTCGATACAGCCGGCGCTCGTGGCGCCGGGCGAGGTCGATGACCCGGTCGTTGGTCAACATGCCCAGCTCGATGGCCACATCGGGAAAGATGTCCTGCACGTTGAAGACGAAGGGCACCCGGAACCGACGAGCGAGCAGACCGCCTGCGCTGCCGAAGAAGATCGGCGGCGACATCGACAGCACCACATCGGGCCGTCGCCGGGTCACGCCCACGGCGATCGAAAGGGCAGTTTGGGCGACGAACGCAGCTCCTCGAGCAGCCAACCGGCCCTTGTCGGTCGGGAACGGCCACACCCTCGTCACCGAGCCAAAGCCGGTTCGCTCCCGGCGGACCGGCCGGCCCCGCCATTCGGGCTCGACGTCATGATCGCGGTACCACGGCAGTGACGTCACCACGTCCAGCGTGTGACCTCGAGCACCCAACGCCTGGACCAGCCGGGTCATCACCTCACCGGTGGCGGCGTGGAGGTCGGGTTCGAAATGTGGACACAGCACGAGAATCCGCAAGGGCGTGTGCCGGTCGACGGGAGGAGCCATGTCAGTTGAGGGCGTCCCGGTAGGCGTCGATCAGCGCGGTTCCGGCGGCGACCCAGGTGAATCGAGCAGCCCGCTCCCTGCCGCGGGCGGACAGTTGATCGGCGGTGAGGGGGTCGGTCGCCACCCGGATCATCGCTGCCGCCAGCTCCTCCGCCGACCGGGGGGGCACGACGAGAGCGGCGTCGCCGGCGATCTCGGGGGACGCCCCGGCATTGGCGACGATCAGGGGCGTGCCCGTCTGCATGGCCTCCAGAGCCGGAAGGCCGAAGCCTTCGTATTCGGACGGGATGACGACGGCGGTCGAGCGCCGGTACCACGCGTTCAGAATCTGGCGGTCGACGCGGCCGAGAACGTCCACGGCATCGTCGAGGCCGGCATCGGCGATGTGCCGGGCCACGGCCTCCGAGCACGGGCCGCGACGCCCGGTGAGCACCAGGCGGGCATCGGGAACCTCCCGCCGGACCAGCGCCAGCGCGTCGACGAGATCGGCGTGACGCTTGTGGGGATAGGCAATGGCCGGGTACAGGAACGTGGGCGGCGCAGGTTCGGGAACGGAGTCGGACAGGCCGGTGACGTGGTCCTCTGATCGGGTGACAACGCCGAAGGGAACGACCCGAATCATGTCCGCCGGCACGTCGAGCAGGTCGACCAGCCGGCCGGCGGTGAACGCGCTCGGCGTCACGATGAGCTTGGCCTGAGCCACCGAACGGGGGAGCATCTGGGCCAGCCAGTTCCGCTTGACCCGGCCGAAGTTGGCGGGCAGGTCGAGGGGCTGGAGATCGAGGACCGTGAGCATCGCCGCCGTCGCCGGCGACCCGGGGATAATCCCGCCGGCGTGATGGATCAACCGCAGCGCGCTCACCTGCCGGGCCAGCCAGGTGTGCTCGGTGGCAACCCGCCCGATCTTGCGGGCCGGCACTCGGGGCGCCGTGATCACCTCGAACCGTAGTCCGAGGTCGGGATGATGATCGAGGAGCGAGTGCTGGCTGAACAGGCGGAGCTCGAGGTCGAGTGGGTCGAGATCGTGGATCGCCCGGAGAAGCGAGAGCGTGTACTCCTCGCTTCCACCGACCACCCCCGGTTCGAGCCACAGCAGGTTGACGCCGATGGTCTCCATCTAGCGGCCGGCTCGCCGTCGACGGACCGCTTCGTCGAAGGCCTCCCGGTATCCCTGGGCGGTCGTGTCCCACGTCATCGACAGCGCCCGCTGGCGGCCCCGCCGGCTGAGATCCCTCGCCGTTTCTGGATCGCTCAGAACCCGCTCCAGCGCCTCGGCGATCGACGCCGGATCGGTCGGGTCGACAAGCAACGCCGCTCCTGCCGCCGCCTCCTCGGTCGCCGTCCCTCCAGAGGTCACGACCGGCGTGCCTTGGGCCATGGCCTCGAGAACCGGCAGTCCGAACCCTTCGGCGTGGCTGGGAAGGACGAACACGCTGGCCGCGGCATAGAGGCGATGGAGATCTCGTTCCGGCACCGGACCGAGGTGGTGCGCCCGATCGCCCAGGGGTGCCAGCAGCGAAGCCACGTCGGTGTTCCAACCGCCTGGCCCGACCACGGCCAGGGGCGCATCGACCCGTTCGAGGGCGGCGACCAGTCCGCTGACGTTTTTTCGAGGTTCGACAGTTCCGACCCAGAGGACGAACGTGCCCGGCAACTGATAGTGGGCCCGGACCTCATCGATCTCCTCGGCGGCGACGGGTACCGACGACACACCCCACGGAACCACCCGGATGCGGTCGGCCTGGACCCCGGACCGAGCGACTCGGTCAGCGACGGTGCGCGACGGGCAGACGACGAGGTCCGATCGCTGGCGGGCGGCTGCATAGGCGCGGGGGAAGAACCCCCGGCCGCGGGCTGTCAGCCACTCCGGGTGATCGAGGAAGTCGAGATCGTGAACGGTGGTCACCAGGGCGGCGGGCGACACCGGAGGCGGCACCATCGCAGATGCCCACACGACGTCAACCTCGCCCGACAAACGCTCGATGCCCGGACGCCGCAGCCAGAGCCACGATTCGTACAGCAGCGGTCGGGGCAGGCGACTGTGGCAGACGGGGATGGTCAGATCGTGACTGTGACCGGCGTTGTCGTCGTGGCGGGCGGCGATTCCCACCAGGTCGATGTCGCCAGCTCGCTGCAGAGCCCGCACGGTCTTGTGGGTGGCGCGTGCGGTGCCGCCCGGAACCGGATGCCAGAACTGTTCGACCGTGACGGCGACCCTCACAGGGATCCAAGCCTAGCTTCGGGCCGGCTCGCCCGTCCGCCTCCTCAGGCCGGAGTCGGGTGCTCCATCAGCCGAGCGAAGTAGTCGATGGTCTTTGCCAGACCGTCGCGCAGTGACACCGTTGGCTCCCACCCGAGTTCGCGGCGAGCCACCGTAAGGTCGGGCTTGCGTTGGAGAGGATCGTCCTCGGGAAGCGGCAGGTGGACCAGTTCCGAGGACGAGTTGGTGGCCGCCAGCACCTCCTGGGCCAGTTCGAGCATGGTGAACTCCAGGTCGTTGCCGATGTTCACCGGGAGGGTGTAATCGCTGTCGAGCAGAGCCAACTGACCAGCGATCTGGTCCGAGACGTAGCAGAAGCTGCGGCTCTGGGAGCCGTCGCCGTGGACGGTCAGAGGCTCACCCCGGAGCGCTTGGTTGATGAAGTTGCTCACTACTCGGCCGTCGTCGGGTCGCATCCGCGGTCCGTAGGTGTTGAACGTCCGCACGATGCGAACGTCGGTGCCGTGCTTGCGGTGATAGGCCATCGTCATGGCCTCGGCGTACCGTTTGGCCTCGTCGTACACGCCGCGCGGCCCGACCGGATTGACGTTGCCCCAGTACGTCTCCGGTTGCGGATGGACGAGCGGGTCGCCGTAGACCTCGCTCGTCGAGTTCAGGAAGAACTTCGCCCCCTTGGCCCGGGCCAGCCCCAGCCCGTTGTGGGTCCCGGGACCGCCGACCTTGAGGATCTGGATGGGGATTCGGTCGAAGTCGGCCGGTGATGCGGGCGAGGCCAGATGCATGATCGCATCGACCGGCCCGGGAACCCAGATGTACTCCGAGACATCCTGCCTGGTGAAGAGGAATCCCGGGTGTCCGAACAGCTCGGCGATGTTGGCCTCCGACCCGGTGACGAGGTTGTCGAGAGCGACGACCTCGTCACCGCGAGCCAGCAGCTCGCGGCAGAGGTGCGAGCCGAGAAAGCCGGCTCCGCCGGTGACGACGACCCGTGCCATGTCTACCGACCGATGCCGATCACGGTGAAGTGCCGCCGTTTGAGCACCGCAGGCTCGAGGTGGTTGCGGCCGTCGACGACGACCCGGCCCCGCATCTGGTCGGCCAGCTGATCGAAGTCGGCGAATCGGAACTCTGGCCACTCGGTGAGGACGACGAGCACGTCGGCGTCCTTGGCGGCAACCAGCGGATCGGAGACGACCTGTACCAGCGGCAGTTCGGGGATGTCGGCCGGGATTGCCGGGTCGAAGGCGGTGATGTGGGCACCGGCCCCGCTGATCCGCTGGAGCACCGCCACGGCCGGGGACTGACGCAGGTCGTCGGTACCGGCCTTGAACGTGAGGCCCCAGGCGGCCACCTTCTTGCTCTTCGGGTCCGGGCCGAGGACGTCGAGCACCTTCTGAGCGGTGCGATCGAACTGGGCGTCATTGACGGCGAGGACCTCCCGGAGGAGCGTGAACTCGTAGCCGTGGTCGGACGCGATGCGGGCCAGGGCGGCGACGTCCTTGGGGAAACAGCTCCCGCCCCATCCGGGCCCGGGCCGGAGGAACTCCTTGCCGATCCGGCGGTCGTAGCCCATGCCGAGCGTGACGTCGTCGACGTCGGCGCCGACATGCTCGCACAACGTGGCGATGGCGTTCACGAAGCTGAGCTTGGTGGCGAGAAAGGCGTTGCTGGCGTACTTGATCGTCTCGGCCGAGATCGGGTCGGTCACCATGATCGGAGCCCGCACTCGCGCATAGAGCGCCGCCACCCGGATGGCCGCTTCCTGATCGTGGGCGCCGATCACCACCCGGTCGGGGTGGAGGAAGTCCTGGACGGCGGTTCCCTCCCGAAGAAACTCGGGATTCGAGACCACCTGGACGTCGGGGCGTCCGAGGTGCTGAGCGACGACTTCGGTCGACCCGACCGGCACGGTGGATTTGTTGACGACCACCGAGTTGGGCGGGAGGACAGGACCGATCTGGGCCGCCGCTTCCTGGAGGTAGCTGAGGTCGGCCGAACCATCCGAACCCTGGGGGGTCGGGACACAGAGGTAGTGGAACTCGGCCAGCTCGCTGGCGTTCTGCGCCCCGAGGGTGAAGCGGATCTTGCCAGCGGCGAGGGCTTCGGCCACGATCCGGTCGAGGCCGTCCTCCACGATCGGGATCGATCCCTCCTTGAGGCGGGCGATCTTGTCAGCGTCGATGTCGGCGCAGATGACGTCGTGGCCGAGGTGGGCGAAGCAGGCTCCCGTCGTCAACCCGACATACCCGGTTCCGATGACGGCGATCGTTGCCACAGTGCAATCTCCCTAGAGCCATATTGACACTTCCCGCCGGCTCCATTCGCAGGGTAGCGATCTCCGGCGACGGCCACGCTCTGGGCGGACCTACCTTGTTCGGTGGCAGACCGTGGCCAGCGCGCGCTCGCAGAGTTCTTATCGGCCACAAGTGGCGCGACTAAACCCTCGGGCATCGAACTCGCTGGTCGGAGCGCCGCCCGACGAGGTGGAGCCGGAGGCGCCCGCCGGCTCGGCCACGCCGGAGCCGAGCGCCACCACAACGGTTCGCCCCGGGAGACCGCCGACCTCGACAATCCGCGCCTGGGGGCCGATGGCGCTCGAGATGAGGTCGGCCGCCGGGCGGGCGTTGGGTCCGTGCCGGACCTCGATTCCCGGAAAGCCGAGCGGGGCCGGCAGGGCGGCCACATCGGCAAAGCCCGCCTCGTGCAGCCTCTCACCGATCGCTTCGGCGTCCTCGGCCCGGATCGGATCGTAGGCCAGCTCGGCTCTGACGGTGGCCGGGTCGGTCGGTTCAGCGCCGCGGAACAGTGCCAGCAGGGGCTCGGCATTCTCCCAGTCGGCGAACAGGACACTTGCCGACCCCACCCATCCGAACTCGGCGGGGAGGCTGTAGGCCTCGAGGCTCTCACTGTCGAAGTCGTCGAACGCCTCGCCGAGATCCAGCAGGAGCGCGGGCGTGAGGTCCTGATCGAGGGTCACGTGCTCGACAGCGGCATCGACCAGGCCGTCGAAGACGAACGGGTTGCGCGATCCCCTGCTGATGGCCTCGGCGACGAGCTGGCGCAGGAAGTCCTGCTGCCGGTCGATGCGGTTGAGATCGCTGGCCGGTTCGGACACCCAGGTCCCGTCGAGGTCCATCGTCTGGTAGTAGCGGGACCGCACGTAGGCCAGCGCGTTCGGACCGTCGAGCGGCTGGCAGCCCCACTCGAGCATGACGAACCCCGTCTGCGACCTCCCGGTGCTGGGATTGAAGTCCCGCGCTGGGCGGTCGAACCACACGTCGACGTGCCCGAGTGCGTCGACCAGGCCCTGGAACCCGCTGAAGTCGACGTTCACATAGTGATGGATGGGGATCTCGAGATTCTGCTCGATGGTGTCGATCAGCATCGCCGGGCCGCCGACTGCGAAGGCGCTGTTGATCTTGGCTTCGCGGTCCCGGCCGGCGATCGGAACCCATAGATCACGGGGAATCGACAGCAGGGCGGCCGTCCCGTTGCGTTCGTCGATGTGGGCCACGATGATCACGTCCCCGTTGCGTTCCCCCTGGCGGCCCTCATTGATCGGGTCGTCCGCATCGAGACGGGCGGCTGAATCGGAACCGACGAGGAGCACGTTGAGCACCCGTTCTCCCGAGGACGCGCCGGCGTCGACAGGAGTCAGCGTTCCCGCGAGGGCGACCCGGTCGATGGATTCGATTCGCCCGTAGCTGCTGTTGATCAGGTAGGCGGCGGCGACCGCGATGCCGATGGCGAAGACGTTCACCACGACGACGATGCGCGGAAGGATGCCGCGTCTCCGGGTCGCGTTCACGGCGCCGCCTCCCGGCCGGCAGCGTACTCGGGCTGGATGGCCAGAAGCGTGCCGGAGGTCAGGGTCACCTGCGCCGGCGGGCGCTCCAGGACGTTGCTGAGTCCACGGGTGGAGGTCGGCGAGAGCGACTCGTCACTCAGCGGGTAGCGAAGCCCGGTGGTGGTGACCGTCGCCGAACCGCCGACCGGCACCAGGGACACGATCGAGCCGGGTCGTCCGTCGAGCTCGACCCGTCCCCTGACGGCGGTGACGAGCGTCTCGCCGGCGAGGGCGCACACCTGACCCGTCCAGCGTCGATCGGCCAGGACGACGAGGTTCAACACGAGGTGATCGAGCCGGCCACCGCCGACGCCGAGCACCACGATCCGATCCGGTTCGTGGTGCGATGCGGCGTGCAGAGCCAGCTCCAGGTCGCTGGCGTCCTTGCCGGTCGGATGGCGCTCGACCGGCGTAGCCGTCCGTACGAGCCAGTCCCGGGCCTCCGGAGAGATCGAGTCGAAGTCGCCGACGGCGACGTCGACGGTCACGCCGAGGCGGAGTGCGTGATCGGTACCGCTGTCGGCGGCGACGACCAGCACGCTGGCGGCTCCCGATCGAGCCCACTCGAGCTGGTGCCGGGACGGGGCGGTCCCGCCCGCCAAGATGACAGCGACGCGCCCACTGGACTCGGTCGATGTCGCAGATGCGTTCTCGGGGGCCGCTGCGCAGGACATGGTGCACCGATGGTAGGCCGGTGGTGCCCCGCCGGCGCGCCGACCGGCCGCCGCGTGAACACCCGATTCACGGCTCGGGTAACGTTCCCAGCATGATGTCGCGAACGCTGTACGACGATGAACACGAACAGTTCCGGCTGAGCGTGCGGGCCTTCGTCGAGAGCGAGATCGTCCCGAACGCCGACAAGTGGGAAGCCGACGGCATCGTCGACCGTGCGATGTTCCGCAAGGCGGGAGCGCTCGGCTTCCTCGGCATCGAGGTCGAAGAACGGTACGGCGGCGGCGGGGTCGACGACTGGCGCTTCAACGTCGTCATGAACGAGGAGATCCAGCGGGCGGGGGTGATGGCGAGCGGCATGTGTCTCACGCTCCACAACGACATCTGCCTTCCCTACTTCGTCGAGCTGACGTCCGACGAGCAGAAGGCCCGCTGGCTGCCGGGAATCTGCACGGGCGAACACATGACCGCCATCGCCATGACCGAGCCGGGCACCGGATCAGACCTGGCCGGCATCAAGACCACGGCCATTCGGGACGGAGAGACGTATGTCCTGAACGGGTCGAAGACCTTCATCACCAACGGAATCAACTCCTCGCTGGTGATCGTGGCGGCCAAGACGGACCCCTCCGAGGCCCATCGGGGCCTGAGTCTGTTCGTGGTCGAGGAGGGGATGGAGGGCTTCACCAGGGGCCGCAATCTCGAAAAGATCGGGCTGCACGCGCAGGACACGGCCGAGCTGTTCTTCAGCGATGTCCGGGTACCCCGAGACAACCTCCTCGGCGAGGAGGGCGCCGGCTTCTTCGGCCTCGTGAACAACCTTCCGCGCGAGCGTCTCAGCCTGTCGATCAGTGCCGTGCACCACGCAAGGGCAGTCTTCGGATGGACGGTCGACTACGTGCGTGACCGCACCGCCTTCGGTCAACCGATCGCCGGGTTCCAGAACACGAGATTCGAACTGGCCGAGATGAAGACCGAGCTCGACATCGCACAGGTGTTCATCGACCGCCAGACCGAGGCCTATCTCCAGCGCCGGCTGACCGCCGAGGACGCCGCTCAGGCCAAGTGGTGGACCACCGAGTTGGAGTGCCGGGTCATCGACCGGTGCCTTCAGCTCTTCGGTGGCTACGGGTACATGGAGGAGTACCCGGTGGCACGTGCCTACCGGGACGCTCGGGTGCAGAAGATCTACGGCGGAACCAACGAGATCATGAAGGAGATCATCGGCCGGCAGGTCCTCAACTGAGCGACCGCCGGGGACGTCAGACCCGATAGACGTTGACGTCGAAGATCTTGTCAGCCAGCCGCTGATTGTCCCTGTCGAAGAAGATCCACAGCGTGTTGATGAGGCACAGGTTGTCGATCACTCCGCCCAGCAGCGACCGTCCGAACGCCCTGCCGAGCCCCACCGGCGCCGCGTCGTACTTGCCGAGCAGGGCGATTCCCTGCCGCTGCTTGCCGATCGACTGGCCGGTGCGGCCCTGCCGGATCCACCAGTTCCAGATCCAGAATCCGACGGCGACGAGAGAGCCGAGCACGACGATGCTCCCCCCGAGGTTCTCGTTGCCGGCCGAGATGGCGCCTCCGACCGCGAAGGCGACGATGACGATCCCCACGTAGATCGCCGCATCGATCAGGAACGCGACGAAGCGGGCACCGAGGTCGGCGGGGGGACGGGTGGCGGCGGCGGCCGCCGTCGCCACCGGTTGGGGTCCGCCCTGCCACTGCATGCCGTCCCAGTAGCGCTGGGTTCCGGGAGGGTCGCCCTCGGCGTGATACCACCCCGGTGGGGTGGTGGATCCGTCGCTCACGATTTGACGACGAGCGTCTTGGCGATCTTGTCCCAGGGGACCTGGCGGCGCTTGTCGGTGAAGATCATGACGACGGTCGCCAGACCGACGAGCAGGTTCAGTAGCTGGCCGATCCCGGGAATCACCTGAAGAATGTTGATCGCGTATCGCTTCCCGGCGACCTCGAAGTCGATGTCGGAGTAGTCCTCGTTCACGACCTTGACGTTCATCACCGACTTCCCGATCGTGGCGCCGCGACTGCCCAGGAGGTACACCTCGTAGGCGCCGGCCAGGAGGAAGGTCAACAGGCTGCCGACGAAGGTTTGACCGGTGCTTCCCACGATGATGCCGAGCGGAATCAACAGGACGAGGACATCGATGATGCGGGCCAGCAACCGCTGTCCCGGACCGGCCAGGTCGACGCTCCCACCGTATCCGGCTGGAGCCGACTGGGCCGATATCGGTTGGGGTCCGCCCTGCCACTGGGTGCCGTCCCAGTAGCGCTGGGTTCCGGGGGGGTCGCCTTCGGCGTAATACCACCCCGGTGGCGTTGCATTCTGGTCGGTCATGTGCAGATCTCCCTTGTCTGGCTGACCTGGTTCACAGTAGATCGTCCCGCCCGCCGGGTTGGGGAACGCGTCGGTGATTGCTCGCCGCTCGAAGCGGTACGGTCACGGCATGGAACTGTCCATGGCCGAGCTGCGCGTGCTGGGGGCACTGATCGAGAAGCGGGCAACGACCCCCGACCAGTATCCGCTGAGTACCAACGCCCTCGTCACCGCATGCAATCAGAAGACCAACCGGGATCCGGTCACCGACCTGACCGAACGGCAGGTGCTCGACGCCATGTTGGAGCTGCGTGCCCTCAAGCTGTGCCGCAGCGTGCCGTCGGGTCGGACCGACAAACACAAGCACGTGCTCGACGAAGCGCTCGGGCTCGACGAGGCGCAACTGGCCGTGCTGGCCATCTTGGTGCTCCGCGGCCCCCAGACCCCGGGGGAGCTTCGAACCCGCTCCGACCGGTACGTCCACTTCGGGTCGGTCGAGGAAGTGCAATCGGTCCTCGACACCTTGGTCACCGGCGAGCGACCGCTGGTCGTCGACCTCGGAAGAGCACCAGGCCAGAGCCAGAACCGCTACATGCACCTTCTCGGCGGTCCGGTCGACTCGACGGTCGTCACGACCACACCGCCGTCCGGGCCGAGTCGGTCGGACCGGTTGAACACGCTCGAGTCCACCGTGCACGCGTTGATCAAACGGGTGACCCGACTCGAGACCGAACTCGGAATCGACACCGGCCCGTCCGGACCCGAGGAGCTCCCGTGACGCCCGACCCGACCGTCCACGTCGTTGCCGTCCACGGCAACGGGTGCGGGGCGTTTCGCTTCAGAATGCTCCCCCGAGTCCTCCGGGAGCGCTCGGGATCGAACCCCGAGGTCATCCTGACGCCGATCACCCTGCCCGGCTTCGAGGGCATGCCGCTCCCACCGGACCCGGATGCGAACACCTTTGTGACGGCGATCGGCAACGAGGTCGCTCACCTGCGCCGGCGACGGCCGGCGGATCGTCTTGTGCTGCTCGGGCACGGTGTCGGCGGAACCCTGGTGCTCGACGCCATCGCCCGAGCGAAGCTGGATGTAGCTGCTGCGGTCCTCCACGCTCCGGCCGGCCCGGGGCGGCCAGTCCCTCGTGTCCTGCGGCTGCGCCCGATCCGGGAAGCGATGCGGTTGGCGATCGGATCCCGGGCGGCGGGAGCTCTGGGCCCTCGACTGCTGTTCGACGGGCGGGTTCCCCGCGCCTACACCAGGCGCTTCCTGGCCGAGTACCGGCGATGCGAGGCCTTCGCCGTGATGTTCGACCTGCCGACCCCGGAGTGGTTCGACCGGCTGCCGGCCATCGAGTTGCCGACGGCGCTCATGTGGGGAAGCGCCGACCGGATACGAAAGCCCGACGGGGTCGCCGCCTTCGAAGCAAAGCTCGACAACCACCAGACGGTGATCATCGAGGGATGGGGCCACTACCCCATGATCGAACAACCCGTCGATTACGCGGCCCGCATCGCAAGCCTGGCGTCCGAGCTCACCTCCTGACCGCAGCAGCCTCGGACACGACGGTGGCTACGTCGGTCAGCCCCAGCAGTGGCGGCTGGCGTTCCAGGGTCGCGTGCCGGACTGCTGCCAGGTGATCACAGCGGCTTCGTCCTGCTGAGCGGGCGTGGCCTGGTCGGCGGTCGAAACGCCGTAGCGGGCGGCATGACCGTACGCCGCCCACGACCCACGCAGGAACTGATAGGCACCCCGGGCACTGGAACGGGGATTGGCGGCGGTGTAGTCGTCCCGGGACTCGCACCAGCGGATCTCCAGGAGGATCGGCGGCACGAAGACACCGTGACCGGCGTCGACCCAGTGGGCGGGATGATCCAGATCCCTGAGTTCCCGAACCGGGGGAGGGAGGGTGCCGGTGATCGACTGGTGTTCCGGGGAGTCCGAGATCGCCACGACCACCGCTGTCCGATCCTCGAACTGCGACCAGTACCGGTACCCGGCGGCGTCGGGCTGACGGCCCAGCGCACCGACGTAGGCGTCGACGATGTGGTCGCCACTGGACCGCAGACGGTACTCCTCGCTGCCGAGGAATCCGGCAGCGATCCGATGGGGTGAGTACCCGTCGGCCAGGAGAGCCGCCCAGTACTGCGCGCCGGTGGGGTCGGGGGCGCGACCGAGCGTGGCCCGGTACAGCCGCTGGGCCTGATGGAGATGGGAATCGTCGAGCAGCTGTGCCTCGTAGCGGGGTGGCCGGGACTCGCCGGCCACCGGGGACGGGAACGCCACCAGGCTCACGGCCAGGATCACGGCAGCACAAAGCGACGAAGTCAGGCGGCGCATGGCCGACCATTCTCAGGGGTACCGCTCGTCGATCCTCGGGTAAAATGACCTAGTCGGGTATGAAACGGAACACATCGCCGAACCGGCATTCGACCATGCCCGCAACCGGTGGTGAGGCACTGACCGCGGAGAATGACGATTCGGCTCCTGGTTCCACGACCACCTCGGCGAACCCGTCCAGTTGCCGCTCCCCGTCGACGACGAACTGGACGGTGATGAGGTAGGCGCGCTGGCCCTCCAGCGGGTTGCGGGCGATGCCGCCGGCCGTGGCTCCATCCCGGTTGGTGCACTCGGTGATCTCCAGGAGGTCGGCGATCGTGGCGGGAGACAGCTGACGTTCCTCGTCGAGGGACGCTTGATCGATCACGACTTCGGGGCCGGCCTCGGGTTGCGCGCCGGCGCCGAAATCGACCGGCTCGACGGTGAATCCGAGGATGTCGAAGCGTACGAAGGTGGTCGCCGCCAGCAGTCCCAGTGCCCCGGCAACGAGGGCGACGATGCTCCTGCCGCGAACCGGAGGGGCGCCGTGACGATCGTGGAGACCGGGCGGAGGCAACATCTCAGAGGCGACGTGGGTGAGAACCGTTCGGTGCTGTGGGACGAACCACGGGGTCTCGGCGTGGGGGCCGTGACCGACCGGCCAGTAGCGCCCATCGGGTCGGCGACCCCAGCCGGGCGGGGGCGGCCACGGATACTCACGACCGTTCCATGCGGTGTACACCGCAGGCGGGCGCTCCGATTCGTCGCTCACGGACGAATCGTGCCACACCGGAACGCCTCCGGCGGACCAGCGTCAGCCAGCGGGCGCCCCGTCGAGCTCATAGCTGGCGATCGTGCAGCCGACGGCGAAGATCGGGATCGGGTGGTAGAAGTGGACCCGGCCGATGGCCCCGTCGGCCGCACCGGCGACGGCGACGAAGGTCCGGATCTCGAATCCGCCCTGTCCGGCGTCGGCGTAGACGCCGAGATCGTCGTAGTCGAGCAGCGCTTGTCGATCGCGACGACACCACCGATCGAGGAACTCCCGGTCCCACGCCTGGTTGATCTTGCCCGAGTCGGGCGTGGCCGGCCAGTGGGAGATTCCGCCCGTACCCACGATCGCCAGGCGCTCGGGAAGTCCGTCGGCGGCCCGCCGGAGCGCCTCACCGAGGGCCCAAGCCCGGTGCAGCGGGGTGAGCGGCGGGCCCTGGCAGTTGATGTTGACCGGGATGACGGGGAGGTCGAAACGAGGCGTCAGAAAGTGAAGTGGGACAGCGATCCCATGATCGAAGAGCCACTCCTCGGCATAGCTGACGTCGACGGTCTCCATCACCTCCTTGATGACGCGCTCCGACAGCTGGCGGTCGCCCGGAGCGGTGAACTTCGGAATCCGAAGCCAGGCGGCGTCCTCGATGGGTCCCCGGTAGTGATCGGCCATGCCGATGGCGAAGCTCGGCATGTTGTTCATGAAGAAGTTGGCGAAGTGCTCGGCGGCGATGATCACCAGCGCATCTGGTTCGGTGGCCTCCAGATCCCGGCGCATGGCGTCGAATGCGGCATAGAGCGCATCCCGGTCGTCGGGATCGGCGAGATGGGCCCGACCGGTGATCCCCGGAGCGTGACTGCACACGCCGGCGTAGACGAGGGGCATGGGGTCAGTCCTCTCGATCGAGTTCGGTCGTCATGGCGTATACCCCCTCGCGCACGGGCCCGTACCGGCGGATTCCCTGCCGCATGCGCTCGAGGTGTTCGGCCCACTCGATGCCGTGAAAGGCGGCGAAGTGCATGAGGATCTGCCCGTTCACACCAAGATGGTAGAGCAGACCGATGTCCGGTTCGACGAGCGCCTCGACCTCCTCGTCGGTCAAGTTCCGCACGCCCGTCGCCGTGGCGAATCCCTCCACGGCACTACGGCGGTCTGCGCGGTACGCCTGCTGGCGGGCCTCGTCGCGGTTGAGTTCGTACAGGTACTTCTGCACGTAGTACAGGCTCATCTGCATTCCACCTCCACGATGCCGAGCAGTCCGTAATCGGCGGTGAAGCGATCCCCGGCGCGGACGTCGACCGGTCGGGTGAAGGACCCGCCGAGGACGATCTCACCGGCGCTCAGCGACATGCCGTGCTCGGCGTAGCGCCGTGCCAGCCATGCGATCCCGTTGGCCGGATGGTCGAGCACCCCGGCGGCCAGACCGGTCTCCTCGACGACACCATTGCGTTTGCAGATCGCCCCGACCCAGCGGAGGTCGATCTCATCGGTGCCGACCGCCCGGCTGCCCCGAATGATCCCGGCAGCGGCGGCGTTGTCGGCGATCGTGTCGACGACCGTTCGACGCCGGCCTGTCTTGGGGTCGGTCCGGCGGGACCGGGCGGCGATCAGTTCGAGCGCCGGCACGACGTGGTCGGTCGCCGCCATGACGTCCTGGAGGTCGACCTCGGGCGAATCGAGATCGGATCCGAGCACGAAGGCAAGCTCGACTTCGAGCTTGGGATCGCAGTGATGGGCGACTTCGATGGTGGCCGAGCCGTCGTCGCTGGTGAAGTCCATGGCATCGGTCAAGAATCCCGAGTCGGGCGTGGTGATCTGCATCGCTTCCTGCATGGCCCGCGACGTGAGACCGATCTTGTGGCCGATCAGGGACTCACCGCGGGCGAGGCGGCGCCGCCTCCACTCCGCCTGAACTCG
>JBFGLT010000049.1:0-18174 GCA_041576015.1 Acidimicrobiales bacterium | reverse complement strand
GGTCCAACGCCGCAGGCCGGCGAGGGCGACGTCGGCGAGTCCATCCAGATCGCCGCTCGAGCCGACGATCGCATCAAACACCTGGAGCGCTCCGGCTCCCTCGGCGAGCACCACCTCGGGGATCGGGTAGAGCCGGGCCGGCCGGTCGCCGGTGATCGTGCGGGCCGTCGCCGGCAGCCCCCGATCGGTCATCGATCCGAGAACTCCGACCAATTCGGATTCGCGGTCGTCGATCAAGCGCGGCCGCAAGGTCAGATCGCCGTCGGAGGAGTTGACCTCGACCACGACGCCGCCTCCCCACGGCAGGGTCTCGGTCACCACCACCAACGTCTTGGTCGCCCCGCCGGCAACCTCGAAGCGCTCGCTGGCAGTCTCGACTCCGTCCACCCGCACGGTCACCGTGCCTTCGGTGGCGCGAGCCCCCGTGACCTGGATCAAGAGCGGGAGGGGCTGGCCCGCCGAGTATCGATCACCGGCCGGAGTGGTGACGCTGACCGTCGGCTCCGCTGATGCCGGAACAGCGGTCACCAGCACACCCGCAACAGCGAGGGCGAACACGCTGAAAAGTCTGTGTCGGAGGCGGGCCGCCGCCAGGTGATACATCGGACTCATCATCTCACCTGCTGAGACGCCGGTGGCGCCGGTCTGGTTCCGCGTTCATTGCCTCGCTTTGACCCGAAGCGCAGCAAAGGCGGCGGTGCAAACCAGACCGCAGTGGCAGTGTCAGTCGTCGAGTACTTCCTCGATGCGATCGAGGCCGGGGAGCATAAGGGGGGCCTTCTTGGCCTTGGTGCCCTTGGGTGTGACCCGGCCGCTGGTGTGGCGGCTCTGCGGCCCACCCTTCGGGGTGACGCGGCCCCCGCCCCTGCCCTTCTGTTTGTTCTTTCGCCGGCCGCTCTTGGCCTTCTTGGTCCCGAAGCCGCCGAGCTTCTTCATCATCTTCTGCATCTCGTCGAACTGTTTGACGAGCATGTCGACCTGTTGGGGGTCGGTGCCCGATCCCTTGGCGATGCGCCGGCGGCGGGACGAGTCGATCACCTTGGGATCGATACGTTCCTCGGGGGTCATCGAGCGGATCATCGCCTCCACCCGGTTGATCTCCCGATCGTCGATCTCCATGTTCCGGACCTCTTTGGGGACGCCCGGCAGCATGCCGATCAGCCCCGACAGCGAACCCATTTTCTTGAGCTGCTGCATCTGTTCGAGGAAGTCATCGAAGGTGAACCGCCCCTCCATGAGGGCCTGGGCGGCAGCCTCGGCCTCTTCCTTCTCGAAGGTCTGCTCGGCCTTCTCGATCAGGGACAGCACGTCGCCCATGCCCAGGATGCGGCTGGCCATGCGGTCGGGATGGAAGACGTCGAGGGCGTCGAGCTTCTCGCCGGTGGCGGCGAACGCAATCGGTTTGCCGACGACCTCTTTGACGCTGAGCGCAGCGCCACCGCGGGCATCGCCGTCGAGCTTGGTGAGGATGACTCCGTCGAGCTCGAGTTTGTCGTTGAAGGCTTCGGCGACGGTGACCGCATCGTTTCCGGTCATGGCGTCGACGACCAGGAAGATGTAGTCGGGAATGGTGGCCTGGCCGATCAGCCTGACCTCCTCCATCAGCGCCTCGTCGATGGCCAGTCGACCGGCGGTGTCGATGATGACGACATCGCGGCCAGTTCGTTTGGCCTCCTCCACCGACTGCCTGGCCACCGTGACGGGGTCGCTCGGTTCGGAGAACACCGGCACGCCGATCTGTTCGCCTAGCGTGCGGAGCTGTTGCACCGCCGCCGGACGCTGCAGATCCGCACCGACGAGCACCGGATTCCTCCCCTGGGCCTTGAACCACTTGGCCAACTTGGCCGAGCTGGTGGTCTTTCCGGAACCCTGGAGCCCGGCCATCATGACGATGGTCGGCGGCTTCGGGTTGTAGGTCAGGTGGAAGGTGTCGCCACCGAGGCTGCGCGTCAGCTCCTCGTTGACGATCTTGACGACCTGTTGCGCCGGATTGAGCGCCTTGTGGACCTCTTCGCCGACCGCTCGCTCCTTGATGCGGTTGCGGAGCGCCTTGACGACGCGCACGTTGACGTCGGCCTCGAGGAGCGCCAGCCGGATCTCCCTGAGCGCTTCGTCGACGTCGGCCTCGGACAGCTTGCCCTTCTTGGACAGCCGGCTGAAAATCCCTTCGAATGTGTCGGTCAGGCCTTCGAACATGAGGTTTCACAGGGTAGCTGTCCGTCTGCTGCATGCACGGGAGGCGCCTGCTGGCCGGCGCTGCGAACAGTCTCAGGGCAGCGACGCCAGAGGTGGTTCGGGTACGGACCCGACTTCTCCGGCAGAGCGATTCACCTGACCCGCGGCAGCCAGCTCGGTGGACGATGAGCGAACCACGCCGCCAGTCCGACCGTGACCGGACCGGTGAAGGGCACGGCCGGCAGATCGAGGAACACCAGAACCAGCGCGGCGAGCGCAGCGAGGCCGGTTGCCGCCACCGGGAACGCAACGATCGCGGGGGCGACGGCCACCCCCGCATCGAACAGCACGGCGGCGGTATCCGGCGTGCGCGCCGATGGGCCGTCGGTGAGCACGTGGACCATGTAGGGCAAGGCGGCGACAGCCAGCACCGCCGCCCCGGCCAGTGGCGCCCACGTCTGGGGCACCCCTGCGGCCTGCGACGAGGCTCGGAAGCCGAGGGCGGTCAGACCACCGACCAGCGTCACCCCGACCAGGAACGCCACACCCGAGCCGTCGCTGACGTCGGCGGCGACCCGTGCGAACGCTCGGGCCAGGAAGGCGATGGCCAGGCACAGCAGCCCAGCCAGCAGGCGGGGAAGCAGCTCGTCCCGGCCGATCACTGGCACGCTCCGGCGGCGGAATCAGCCATCATGCCCGCTAGCATTGCACCTCGCCCTGTCCGGGGCGCACCTCGAGGCTGAGCGAGTACGAGATCAGTTTGCGAGATCGAGCACAAGAGCGAGAACGAAGGAATCCGAAGTGGCTGTTCGACTGCGCCTGATGCGCATGGGCAAGAAGAAGCAACCGACCTATCGGGTCGTGGCCGCCGACGCCCGTTCCCCCCGGGATGGCCGGTTCATCGAGATCGTCGGGACCTACAACCCCCGGAGTGAGCCGTCGGAGGTCAGCATCGATGCTGCTCGTGCCGTCCACTGGCTGAGAGCCGGCGCCCAGCCCTCGGATCGGGTGAGAAAGCTGCTGGAGATCACCGGCGCCTGGGACGACTTCAAGAGCGGCAAGACACCCGAGGTGATCGCCGCAGCCCAGGCGAAGACGGCCCAAGCCGAAGCGGCGACGAACGAAGCGGGCGCGCCGGCGTGAGCGAGCTCGCCCCCCGGGCCCACGCCGTCCTCCAGCACCTGTGCACCTCGATCGTCGACTACCCCGACGAAGTCTCCATCGAGACCACTGTCGAAGGTGACAAGGCGGTTCGGTTCGACGTGACGGTCAACGACGAGGACATGGGCCGGGTGATCGGCCGGCGGGGACGGGTCGCCTCGGCGATCCGCACCGTCGTCAACGCCGCCGGCAGCACCGACGGTGTGACCTGCAAGGTCGAGTTCGTCGACTAGCTGGTCGCCTCAGTGGTCGCCGAGCTCGAGGTCGGGCGCATCACCAAACCCCATGGCCTGCGCGGGGAGGTCCTGGTTCGGTTCATCACCGACAAGATCGCCGAGCGCACCAGCCCCGGATCGAGGTTGCGGACCGCCGCCGGAACCGAGCTGACCGTCCGAGCCGCACGCCCCCACCACGACCGCTGGATCGTGAGCTTCACAGGTTCCGAGAGCCGCGACGACGCCGATGCACTCCGTGGCCAGCTGCTGTTCGCCGAGCCGCTGGAGGACCCCGAGGAACTGTTCGTCCACGAGGTGATCGGCAAGCGGCTCCGGAGCTCCGATGGTACCGACCACGGCGAGATCGTTGCCGTCGTCGCCAACCCCGCCTCGGATCTGATGGAGCTGGCCGACGGCCGGCTCGTGCCGCTGGCGTTCTACCGAGACCACGACGAGCAATCGGTCACCGTCGACGTCCCCGCCGGACTACTCGACGACGACGGCTCATGAGGATCGACGTCCTCACGATCTTCACCGACTTCGTCCAGGCCGGTTTCGAGCTCGGAGTGATCGGACGGGGCCGGGCCGGCGGTCTCCTCGACCTGCGGACCCACGATCTTCGGCAGCAGACCATCGACATCCACCGGACCGTGGACGACACCCCCTTCGGTGGTGGAGCGGGCATGGTGCTCAAACCTGAGCCGGTGTTCGACCTTGTCGACGCCGTCGGGCCGCCCCGGCCGCTGATCTATCTGTCACCGTCGGGCGAGCGCTTCTCCCAGGCGACCGCCCACGAGCTGGCCGACCTCGAAGGGTTCACGCTGCTGTGCGGACGCTACGAGGGCGTGGACCAGCGGATCCTCGATCACCTGGTCGACCGGGTCATCTCCGTCGGTGACTACGTGCTGGCCGGGGGCGAGGTCGCGGCCCTGGTCGTCGTCGAGGCGGTCGGCCGGCTGGTGCCCGGCGTGCTCGGCAATCTGACCTCGACCGACGACGAGAGCTTCGCCGACGGACTGCTCGAGTACCCGCAGTACACGCGGCCCTCGGACTATCGCGGGTGGTCGGTGCCCGACGTGCTCACCAGCGGTCACCACGGCAGGATCGCCGAGTGGCGCCGGGTCCGGGCCATCCGTCTCACGATGGCCCGGCGGCCCGATCTCATCGACGCTCGCGGCGGCCTCACCGAGGACGAACGGGCGCTGCTCGAGCGGTGGCCGGAGCGAGACTGACGGCGCCGGCGCTCAGAGGTCGAGCGGGAACGGCGTCAGCAGCTCCGGACCTTCCTCGGTCACCAGGATCTGGTTTTCGAGCTTGACGCCCTCACCCCCCGATCGCGGCCCAACGAAGCTTTCGACGGTCAGCACCATCCCAGCCTCGAGGATCCCGTCGAACCCCCACTCGTCCCACTGTTCGGGCCAGTAGATCTCCGGGTACTCGTCGCACTGTCCGACCCCGTGGTATTGGCAGCAGTACCGCCGGTACGCCTCCCACGGGGGCGACCACGACTCGAAGGTCAGGTGGCGGAACGACGTCCCCGGCCTCAGCAGTTCGGTGTTCCGTTCGATCTGCTCGCAGGCGAGGGCGTGCACCGCCCGCTGGTCGCTGGACGGAGGGCCGTCTCCCGCCAGCCACGTGCGGGAGACGTCGATCATCATTCCGTAGGCACCGACCAGGTCGGTGTCGTAGGCAACGAGATCGCCGTCGAGGATCACCCGGCTGCTCGCCTCCTGCATCCACGGGTTGGTGCGGGGTCCCGAGGAAAGGATCTGGGTTTCGATCCACTCGCCGGCCCGCTCGATGTTGCCGGCGTGGAGCAGCGACCACACCCCCCGTTCGGTCATCCCCGGTTCGAGCCGCTCCCGCATCTCCAGCATGGTCTGCTCGCAGGCGTGAGCGGCGCAACGCATCGCCCGGATCTCGTCGGGTCCCTTGATGAGGCGGGCCAGTTCCATCAGTTCCTGGCCGTTCCCGATCTGAAGACCGGCTCGTCCGAATCGCTGATAGCCGACCTGATGACACTGGTCGATGGCGATGCGAGCACCGGGGCCGGCGTGCTCGGCCACAACTGCGATGATCTCGTCGGCGAACCGGTTGGCCTGTTCGGCCCACCGGGGTCCGGCCAGGAAGTAGGTCGACCCGCGAGCCGGCCGAACCTCGGTGACGAGCGGGTTGTGGGCGTCCAGGAACTCGCACTCGTTGAACTCCCACACGATGCACGATCCGTCCATTCCGACCCAGCAATAGCGAGCACCGTTGTGCATGACCCAGACCTGCATGTTGGTGCTGTCGGTGGCGTAGCGGATGTTCATCGGGTCCATCAGCAGGGCGCCGTCGTATCCGAGGACGGCCATCTGGTCGCGGACCCGAGCCAGGCGATACTCCCGCATGGCGGCCAGGTCGGGCAGTTCCAGCCCGGCGGCCAGCCAGTCGTTCGTGAGTTGGTCACCCGGGCCGAGGTTCAGATGGTGCAGGTCGGTGGCCGCCTGGCGTACCTGCTGGCTGGCGTCGGCCAGGCTGACTGCAATCCGTTGCGGTTTGGGAGGGAGCCGAGCGGACACCACTGGTGAGTGTGCCACAGGTTCGCGACCGGATCCCGCCTGCCGGTACTTCTCACTCGGTGCCGGCGGGGACCGGTTCCTTGGCGATTTGCTTAGGCGAGTCGCCCAGGTACCGGACGGTCGAGGTGGCGACCAGGCGGGCCCGCCCTTCGCTGAGGTTGGCGGTCAGCAGCTTCTCGGCGGCGACGCCGTTCATCCAGTCCAGCACGGCGTATCGCTCGTCGGAGATGGCGCGGGCCAGGGCGGCCGCCTCGATCAGCCGGCCGGGCGAGTAGTCCTTGAACTCGGTGTTCATGCGCCCGTCGTAGACCCGGTACACGTTGCCGTCGAGCAGGGCGACGACGTAGGCGGCCAGCTTGCCGTTGAGCCGCAGGCTGGCGATCTCGACCTCCCACCGGCTCGGTGGCGCTTCGCACACGCTCCTCCAGAACTCGCGTTCGGCGGGGCGGTCGAGGTCTGAGTCGCGCCGGGCGTGGCGGTCGCGCTCGACGTGGACGGCCTCGATCTCGTCGATCAGCTCGGGCGTGATGGCCTTGCCACGGTCGAAGGCGATCGAGAGCTCGAGCTCTGCGTCCCGGATCTTCTTCTGGGCCCGGCGGAGCTGCTTGCGCATGCTCTTGGACAGCACGTCGTTGACGTCGTGCGCTGTCGAGAAGGCGACTCGGGGGATTCGCAGTTCGGGCAGGGTCTGTGCTTGCTCGAGTTCCTCGACGAGATGGACCAGGATCTGATCGGAATCGGCGACCTGTTCGATCTCCATCGACCAGGCTCCGGGGATGTCCTTCAGCGCCGATGCGATGGCGTTGGCCAGGGCGGCGGCCGCCTCCGGCGTGCGGTACTGGAACGCGCTGTATTGAGAGCTGCCGTGCCCGGCCGACACGATTGCGGTCCCCTCGGCCCGCTCGATCAGGGCGAAGAACGCGCATGCCATCAGTTCGGCGCTCTCGGCCGACCGGACCTCCACCATCATCGGCTTCCAGTGGGGGAAGCACTGGAACCAGGTCTCGAGCCACTCCCAGCGGGCCATCAGTGGCGTGTTCAGCGACTGGTTGAGCTCGACGATGTCCCCGGCGACGGCCTGAATCTCCTTGAGGCCGGTGCGAACTCCGATGTCGATCACCCGGTGGTGGACCTTCTCGGCCTTCTGGCGCCAGGCCTCGAGCGGCTCCTTGCCGTCCCCGGTGTGATCCCGGAACAGCGCCGTCAGGGCGGGGGCGGCGAGGGGGCGGCAGTAGTAGAACCCTTGGCCCCGGTCGCAGCCGAGACGCCGCAGGGTCGACGCCTGCTCGGAGTGTTCGATGCCCTCGGCGACGGTGTAGGCCCCCAGGGCACGCGACAGGTTCACGACGGTCTCGATCAGCGCTGTCGAGGTACTGTTCCGCTGGAGCTCGCTGATGAAGGATCGGTCGATCTTGATGCTGTCGACCGGGAACGTCTTGAGGTAGCTGAGCGACGAGTAACCGGTGCCGAAGTCGTCGATGGCGATCTTCACACCGATCGTCTTCAGCTGGTCGAGCAACCGGCTGGCGCCGTCGGCGTCGTGCGCCAGCATCGACTCGGTGATCTCCACCACGAGGTTCTGGCTGGCGAGGCCGGACTCGGTGAGCGCATGGGTGATCGTGTTCACCAGGCGCTGGTTCTGGAGCTGGCGGATGCTCAGGTTGACGGTGATCGAGAGGTCCTCACAGCCGCGGATCTTGCGCCACTGCGCAGTCTGACGGCACGCCTCGTCGATCACCCAGTCGCCGATCGGCACGATGAGCCCGGACTCCTCGGCGAGGGGGACGAACCGCTCCGGTGAGATCAGCCCTTTGGACGGGTGACGCCAGCGGATCAGCGCCTCCACCATCTTCACCCGGCCCGAGTTCAGGTCGAAGATCGGCTGGTAGTGCAGGACGAGTTCGCCGTTTTCGAGCGCCTTGGCCAGGTCGCCCTTCAGGTCGAGTCGCTCGATGGCCTCCTGATGCATGGCCGGCTCGAAGAATTCGAACCGGCCCTTGCCGTTGGCCTTGGACAGGTACATCGCCACGTCGGCGTTTCGCATCAACGACTCGACGTCCTTCTTGGAGTCGTAGTCCATGGCGATGCCGATCGACGCCGACACATTGAACGTACGCACGCCGAGATCGATGGGCTTGTTGAACGCCTCGAGGGTGCGATTGGCCACCAGGACTGCGTCTCGGCGGTCCTTGGCCCGCTCGATCAGGATGGCGAACTCGTCGCCTCCGAATCGGGCGACGGTGTCCTCGGAGCTCACGCACTGTTCGAGCCGGGCCGCCACCTCGGCGAGCATGGCGTCGCCGGCGGCGTGGCCCAGGCTGTCGTTGACGTTCTTGAAGTCGTCGAGGTCGATGAACAGGACGGCGACATGATGGTCGTCGTCCATCTGCCGGCGGAGGGCGGCCGCCGTCCTGCTGGAGAACTGCGACCGGTTCACGAGCCCGGTGAGCGAATCGTGCCCGGCGTCGTAGCGAAGCTTCTCCTTGCCCCGCTCCAGTTCTCGCATGAGGGTGAAGATCCGGACCAGGATCAACATGAACAGGATGATCGAGGCGAAGGTCGTCACGTAGACGTCGGAGTTCCGGCCGCCGAACACGAGGTTGGCCAGAGGCACGCTGATCGTGGCCAGGAACATGATGATCAACTGGCGGACCGTGAGCTTGCCGGCCTCGTTGCGAAGGTACGGCGGGTCCGAGGCGTCGGGATGGAGGGCGGCAACGGCGAACAGCGTGTAGAACAGCAGCCAGAACGTGTCGAGCCACAGCCCGGTCTCGAACGCATCGTTGGCGAGGTAGATGTTGTAGGCGGTGTCGGCGATGGCGAGCGACCCGATGGCGCCGGCGATGATGGCGAACGGTGGATGCTTGAGGTGCAGGGTGACGACCAGTCGTGACGCCACGGCCAGCAGGGCGATGTCCATCACCGGATAGGCCAGGCTGACGACATTGGCCAGGTTCCACTCGAAGCCGCCCTCGAAGGATCGGTCGACCCACAGCACCCAGAAGAGGCCGAAGAAGGCGGTCGCCACGATGCCGGCGTCGATGAGGCTGGCCGAGTTCTTGTCGCCGGCCACCTCGCTGACCATTTTGTTGAGGCCGACGATCATCAGCGGATACATGCCGAGGTAGAACAGATCGGCGACGCTCGGGTACGGCTCGGTGCCGGTGACCAGCGTGATGGCGTAGTACAGGACGTCGGCGGTGAGGAACGAGCCGAGGCCGGCGGCGAACCACAGATAGGGCTCCCTCGGCTTGGCGCCCTTCTCGCGAACACCGACCAGCACCATGACGACGGCCAGCAGGCCGACGCCGTTGTAGAGGAACAGCTTGCTCACGTCGGTGTTCGGCAGGATGTAGTAGGCGGTGGTCAACGCGCCGGTGACGATCAGGAGGACCTTCCACAAACCGAAGTCGTCCGCCAAGTCCCAGGCGGGACGCGCCCTCTCGATCAGCGGGTTCATGGTTGGCTCATCGGGGCCCCATGGGGTGCTCTTGAGGAACCGAGTAGCTTTCTTGGACGGGGTGGTCCGGACGGCCCATGGCGGCTCGGAGTCGTCGTCGAGCGGCGGTCGTGCAGCGCCGGGAGTTGATCCCGAACCGCCCGGGCCGACGGGAAGCCATGCTCGCCGTCGCGTTCGCCGGTCTCGCCGGACTGTTCTACGGTGCCTCGGACTTCTCGGGCGCTGCCGCCTCGAGGGGGAACCACCCGACGGTCGTCACCCTCGGCGTGCAGGTCGTGAGCCTCGCAGCCTTGCTCGGCGCGCTGTTCGTTGTCGACGGGACCTTCCAGTCGATCGATGTGTTTTGGGGCGCGGTCGGCGGTCTTAGCCTCGCCGCCGGCCTCGCCTTCTTCTACGAGGCGCTGGCCACCGGGCCGATCGCAACCGCAGCAGCATTGACCGCGCTCGTCAGCTCCAGTCTGCCGATCATCGCCGGCCTCATTCTCGGCGACGATCTGCGACCGATCACCCTTGTCGGTGTCGGTCTGGCCGTCCCGGCGGCGGTGCTCGTCTCGGCCGGCGAGGTCGGCGTCCATCACGCACGGACCAACACGACGCCCAGGGAGCGAGTGGTCGGGCGACGCCGGCTGGCGCGGACCCGGATCCTGTCGGTCGGGGCTGGGACACTGTTCGCCGGGTTTCTGGTCGCCCTCGGTCAGGTGACCGAGGACGCCGGCCTGTTTCCGCTCCTGGGTACGCGCGCCGCGGCGATCAGCCTCCTCGTCGTGTTGATCACTGCGCAGGGGATCTGGTCTCCTGTCCGACGCCAGACGGCCCCGCTCGTCCTCGGTGCCGGGTTGCTCGACTGCACAGCCGACGGGTTCCTCGTGACCGCCTTCGCCATCGGCGACCTCACCTGGGTGTCGGCCATCAGTTCGCTCGCTCCGGTCAGCACGGTGCTGCTGGCGCGGATCTTCCTCAGGGAACGGCTGACCTTCCCCCAGATGGCGGGACTCGCACTCAGTGTGGGCGCCCTCACCCTGGTGGCGGTCGGGCGGAGCACCTAGGCCCGAGGATCGACCGGCGCCCCCGGGCACCACGCCGACTCGGTGGGGAAACGGCACTGGTGAGCGCTAGCCTCGAGCTGCTGATCTCGATTCCGCTCTCCTCGAGGACCTCCGTCATGAACCTGATGCAACAAGTTGAGCAGGCGCAGCTGCGCTCGGACATCCCCGAGCTTCATCCCGGCGACAACGTCAAGGTTCACGTTCAGGTGATCGAGGGGAACCGCACCCGCACCCAGGTGTTCCAGGGGATCGTGATCGGTCTCCGCGGAGAGGGGATCCGGGCATCCTTCACGGTCCGCAAGCTCAGCTTCGGTGTCGGCGTCGAGCGCACTTTCCCATTGCATTCGCCAATCGTCGAGAAGATCGAAGTCGTCAGCAGGGGCGATGTTCGGCGGGCCAAGCTGTACTACCTGCGCGACCGTGTCGGCAAGGCCGCCAAGGTTCGGGAAAAGCGAGAGAACTGATCGGCCACGCCACGCCGCTCATGAGTAGCGATGAGTAGCGAGGATCTCGAACGCTACGAGGCCGAGATCGAGCTCGGCCTCTACACCGAGTACCGGGACGTCATCTCGATGTTCAGGTACGTGGTCGAGACAGAGCGTCGTTTCTACCTGGCCAACCACGTCGAGCGGATCTCCACGCCGGGAGACCGGTTCATCGAATACCGCCTGCGCGACTGCTGGGTATGGGACATGTATCGCAAGAGCCGGTTTCTTGCCGAGGTGACGGTGGCGAGCACGCGAGGCATCACCGTGGAGGAACTCCCCCCGCCAGAACTGTGACGCAGCGGCGCCAACGTCTCGGGCGGTTCGGCGAGAACGCTGCTGCCGGTTGGTACCGGCAGCGGGGCTTCACCGTGGTGGCCCGGAACTGGCGCGTGCGCGACGGCGAACTCGATCTCGTGTGTACCCGGGGTGACGCCGTCGTCGTCTTCGTGGAGGTGAAGACCCGCTCCTCGGAGCGGTACGGCAGCGCCGCCGAAGCGGTCACCCTGGTCAAGCAGCGGCGAATCCGTCGCCTGGCAGCCATCTGGCTCGGCCAGCAGGATCGACGGTTCGGCGAGGTGCGATTCGACGTCGTGGACGTGAACGCCAGTGGTCGCCTGCGCGTCTACGAGCGAGCGTTCTGATTCGTACGAACACGCCTCAGTCGGAGACGTCGTTGATGATCTCTCTGGTGTACCGCACGACGGCGTCGATCTCCTCGGCGCTCAGCCGCCCGGAGAAGCCCGGCATCGTTCGGCGTCCGTTCGCCACGATGTCGCGCTGGGCGGCCGGGTCGGGATGGGCGCGCTCCAGCATCCCGCCGTTCAACTGCGTTCCGCGTCCGCCACCACCGTCGGGCCCATGACAGCTGGCGCACTGATTCGCATACACCGTTCGTCCGAGGACGAGCTCGGGATCGTCGGCCGGAGCGGCGGGAACGTCACCGGCGGTGCAGGCTGCCAAGGCGACCGACGCCAGACCGACCACGACGGTGATGGGTCTACCGGCCGGTGAACCGCGGCGCTCGCTTCTCGAAGAACGCCGCTGTGGCTTCGGCGACGTCGCGACTCGTGAGATTGATGGCCTGCGCCGCGGCTTCGACATCGAGCGCCTCCTCCATGCTCAGAGCCATCGACTTGTTGAGCATCGCCTTGGTCTGGGTCAGGGCCAATGGTGGCCCGTCGGCGAGCCGGTCGGCCCACTCCCGCACTGTGACATCCAACTTGTCATGGGGGACCACCCGGTTCACCAGGCCATAGGAGGCCGCTGTGGTGGCGTCGACAATGTCACCGAAGAAGGCCAGTTCCTTTGCCCGGTGCAGGCCGACCAGACGGGGGAGGAGCCAGGCCCCGCCGAAGTCGAGCGACAGTCCCCGCCGTGGGAAGATCTCGCTGAACCGGGCCGTCTCGGAGGCGATCACCAGATCACAGCCGAACGCCAGGTTGCATCCTGCTCCGGCGGCGATGCCGTTCACCCGGGCGATCGCCGGCATGGGCAGCTCGTGCAGTGCCAGCGCGACATCCTTGGTCCGCCGCATCGCGTGGAGGGGGTGGCCCGGGTCGGCGTCACCGGCGGGACGGAACGACGCAACATCGGCGCCAGAGCAAAACCCATCGCCGGCCCCGGTGATCACCACCACCCGAACGCTTGGATCCCGGCGGAGGGTGCGAAGGCTGTCGAGCAACAGGTCCCACATTTCGGATGTGATGGCGTTCTTCTTCGCCGGCTGGTTCAGGGTCAGCGTGACGATGGAGTCGGTGCGGTCGACGAGCAGATGGGGCATCTCCGTAGTATGGCCACATGGGCTTTGATCCGAGCCGTCCGCGCCGGCGGTCCCGTCTCGATCTCCTCTACGTGGCCGCCTCGGTGGTGGCCTTCGTTGCCATGATCGCCTGGGCGCTGTTCGGCTGATGTCCAAGAAGCGGGCGTCCCGGGCCCGGCAGGGGCCGAAACGGCGGATGACCAGAGCCGGTCCCAAGGCCACCGGACGGCCGAAGAAGAAGGGGCGGAGGAGTCTGGCCGACCCGTCCGACGCCCCGGACACCGAGATCCGCCTCGTCCAGCCATTCGAGGCCACCAAGCGCTATGTCTGTCCGGGCTGCCATCGCGACATCCCCGCCGGACTCGGACACCTTGTCGCCGTTCCGGCCAGCGCACCCGACCTGCGTCGCCACTGGCACCGTGGCTGCTGGGAGAATCGAAAGCAAAAAACATGATGTGAGCGTTGTCGGACGCCATTGACTTCGGTACGGTTGGGGCCGTCGCAGAAGCTGCGCTCGGCCCTCGTGGCCCTCGCACCGCCGGACAGGCCGGTGACCGCGGGACGAAAGGTCGCGCAGATGCTCGCCACCGTGCATTCGGCCGTGGTCGACGGCGTCGACGGCCTGCCGGTCAGGGTGGAGGTGGACGTGCGCGACGGCCTCCCCGCCTACTCGGTGGTCGGCATGCCCGATGCCGCCTGCCGGGAGTCGCGCGATCGCGTTCGCGCCGCGATCCAGAACTCCGGACTGCGCTGGCCGTCACGGCGGATCACGGTCAACCTGGCCCCGAGCGGGTTCAAGAAGCAGGGCACGGGGCTCGATCTCCCGATCGCCCTCGCGGTGCTCGCCGCCGATCAGCAGCTTCCCGTCGAGGTGATCAGCGATCTCGGGATGGCCGGCGAGCTGGGGTTGGACGGGACCATCCGCCCCGTTCCGGGAATGATCATCATCGCTGCCGCCTGCCCCGGCCGGGAGTTCTTCGCCCCGAAGGCCAACGAAGCCGAGGTGTCCCTCGTCCGGCCCGGGGAGATCCGGGTGGTCGACACCATCCGCCAGATGGCGCTCGCTCTCGCCGGAGAGGGACCGGTTCCCGAGCGGGCCCTCGCACCAGCGGGTTCCTGCGCAGTGCGGGCGATGGAAGCCGATCTGGCCGAGGTCAAGGGCCAGGCCCTCGCCCGCCTGGCGGTCGAGGTGGCCGCTGCCGGAGGCCATCACCTGCTGATGATCGGTCCGCCGGGCGCCGGGAAGACGATGCTGGCGACCCGCCTGCGCGCCCTGCTGCCCGATCTCACCGACACAGAAGCGCTGCTCGTGACCCGAATCCACTCGGCCGCCGGTCTTCCCTTGCCGGCCGGGGGCCTGATCCGCACGCCGCCGTTGCGCATCCCGCACCACAGCGCATCGCTCGCCGCCTTGATCGGCGGCGGCGGTGCGGCCCTCCGACCGGGAGAGATCTCCACCAGCCACGCTGGTGTGCTGTTCCTCGATGAGCTCGGGGAGTTTCGTCTCAGCGTGCTCGAGGCGCTCCGGCAGCCCCTCGAGGAGGGACGTATCCGGGTGAGCCGGCTCGGCGGGGCCCGGGTGCTGCCGGCCCGATTCCAGCTGGTGGCCGCCACCAACCCCTGCCCGTGCGGGTATGGCCGCACGATGTCCGCGTGCACGTGCGGGGAGGCGGCGATCGGCCGGTATCTCCGTCGCCTGTCGGGTCCGCTGCTCGACCGGTTCGACCTGCGGGTACAGGTCGAACCGCCCGAACCCCGCCTGTTGCTGTCGCGTGACCGGGCCGAGGACACCGCGTCGGTGGCGACCCGGGTGGCCACCGTCCGCCGCCTGGCCGCCGACCGTGGCTTCGGATCGAACGCCCTGGTTCCGGTCGAGCGCATCGACGAGGTGGCGCCGTTGACCAGCGGAGCCCGCAGGCTTCTCGTGCGATTGCTCGAGGGCGGTGAGCTCACCGGCCGCGGTGCGGTGAGGGTGCGCTTGGTGGCCCGAACCCTCGTCGATCTGGCAGGCGGACCCGATGTCCTCGACGCCGAGGCGATCGATCAGGCGGCCGGTCTCCGAGCGCTCCCCTCGACGATGGCCCTCGGTGCGTCATGAACGGGCCCGACCGGTTGCGCCACCTCACCGACAGCCCCGAATCCCTCGTTGCCACGATTCGACTGCTGGCTCTCGGCGCCCTCGGTGTTCGGCGAACCCGCTGGTTGCTGGTCTCCGACGAGCCCGGCCGGGTCGTGGATCGCCTCCTCGCTGGACGACTCCCCGCAGACGTCGAGGCCGACGAGAGCCAGCGCGTCACGTCCGCTCATCTCCAGCGATGGCGCAACGCCCTCCGGGACCAGGACGTGGGAGCCATCGCCGACGCGAACCTCGGTGGCCACCACCGCATCCTCGATGCCGGTCACACGGACTGGCCCTTCGCCGGCGATCCCGATCCGCCGGTGCTGGTGTTCGTGGCCGGCGACACCGAGCTGCTGGCCCATCGGCCCCGGGTGGCCGTGGTCGGAACCCGCAGCTGCACGTCGGTCGGCCGCCTCGTCTCGCACCAGCTGGGGGCGTCGTTGTCGCGGGCCGGCGTGGCAGTGGTCAGCGGTCTGGCGATCGGCATCGACGCCGCCGCCCACGCCGGTGCGACCGGTCCGGGTCCGCGAGTGGCGGTGGTGGCCAGCGGTCTCGACGTGGTCTATCCCGCCAGAAACGCAACGCTGTGGTGGGCGGTTCAGCGCACCGGTGTCATGCTCAGCGAGACGCCGATGGGGGAGCGAGCGACCACGTGGCGGTTTCCCGCCCGCAATCGCTTGATCGCCGGGCTGGCCGAACTCGTCGTGGTCGTCGAGAGTCACGCTCGGGGCGGCGCCCTCATCACCGTCGACGAGGCCGTCGCTCGCGGGGTCGATGTCGCGGCCGTGCCCGGCTCGGTCTCCAGCCCGGCCAGCGAGGGGACGAATCAGTTGCTGATCGACGGGGTCTCGCCGGTGCGCAACGGCGACGATGTGTGCATGTGGCTGGGCGTGGACCCAGCACCGGGTCAGATGCTTCCCCCGGGGCCACCGCATTTTGCGGTCGTCGACTCCCTCGGGGAGGGCAGCGACCGGGATCCGAACTCGGCCATTCTGGCCGCCGTCGACGGAGGTGACGTCCACGTTGACGTGCTGGCGTCGCAACTGGACCTCAGCGCCGCT
Source organism: Acidimicrobiales bacterium (assembly GCA_041576015.1). Lineage (GTDB taxonomy): Bacteria > Actinomycetota > Acidimicrobiia > Acidimicrobiales > SZUA-35 > JABDIY01. The sequence goes on along the minus strand of JBFGLT010000049.1, from coordinate 2,129 downwards.
GAAGTGTTGGTCGCAGCCCGGCGGCTCGCCCGCAGGGGTCGCCTGCGGGTCGACGGAGCTGTGATCGGTCCGATTGCCGGGAAAGGGCGCTAACCTTGTCCGCTCGTGAGTGCCAAGGTCCGCACCCGTTACCTTCAGGCGCTGGGTTTCTTGCCGACCCGAGAGCTGGAGATCGACCTCACCGACGACGTCGTCCTTCGATTTCTGCGCCATCGGGGAGAAAAATCCCGCCTAGATCCTCACGATGTGTGGTTGAGCGCCGACGGAGCGTGGGTACGACAAACCGACGCTTCTGGCGACGACACACACACCTTGGCGGGAAACGTGGCGGACACAGCGCACATCGACAATGCAAGAGAGGCCCAAGAGGTCTGGGCTCGGTACAAAGCCGATGCCAACCAATCCGATCGCGATCGACTGATCGTCTTCTACTCTCCTCTGGTGAAGTACGTGGCCGGGCGGGTTGCCGCCGGATTGCCACAGAACGTCGACCAGGCCGATCTGGTGAGCTACGGCATGTTCGGTCTGATCGATGCGATCGCCAAGTTCGACCCCGATCGCGGCTTCAAGTTCGAGACCTACGCGATCTCCCGGATCAAGGGGGCGGTGCTCGACGAGCTCCGCTCGATCGACTGGGTGCCGCGCTCGGTGCGCGCCAAGGCCAAATCGGTCGAGCGGGCGATGGCCAAGCTGGAGGCCAAACTGCACCGAGCACCGACCGACGAGGAGATCGCCCGGGAACTCGATCTGACCGATGGCCAGCTCACGACGCTGTACAACCAGATCTCTTCGCTCGGAATGGTGGCGCTCGACGAGATGCTGAGCTTCGGTGGCGGCGAATCGATGACCCTCGGCGACACGCTCGCCGACCGGCACGAGGGCCCCGGTGGCCAGTATGAGCGGATCGAGCTCCGCCAAATGCTGGCCGAGGCCATCAACCGCATGGGCGAGCGCGAGAAGATCGTGCTCACGCTCTACTACTACGAAAACCTCACGCTGGCCGAGATCGGCAACGTCCTCGGTGTCACCGAGTCCCGCGTCTGCCAGATTCACACCAAAGCGGTCCTCCACCTTCGGAGCCGGCTGGTGGCCCAGGAGCGCGAAGCGGTCTGACACTCGCCCCCGCCGGAGCGGCCGGCCGGGGTCACCGACCGCTGTCTGGTGGGTGAGGATCGGACTGAGCGCCGTCCTCTACGCGGGGCTCGCCTCGCCGGTCGCCGCCGAGGAGGCACGCTGGCTGGCACCGGTCGATGCACCAGTCGTCGACGGGTTCCGACCACCCGATGGGCAGTTCGGGGCGGGCAACCGGGGACTGGAGTATGCGGCGGCACCCGGGACCGATGTCCGGGCGGTGGACGACGGCCGCATCGTCTTCGCCGGGCCCGTCGGGAACGACCTGTTCATCGTCGTCGATCACGGTGACGGTCTGCGTTCGACCCTGGCCTTCGTCGAGGAGATCGGCGTGGTGCGGGGCCAGGTGGTCACGATGGGTCAGGTCGTCGGCCGGACCGGACCGGGGTTCCACCTCACTGCCCGGCTCGATGGCCGCTACCTCGACCCTGCGCTCCTCATCGCCGGGGTGGCTCTGGGCGTGGTGCTGGTCGCCGGCGATCCCCTCCCGCTCGGTGCACGTGCGCCCGACCGGGCGGTTGGCCGTGCGGCGATCGCCTGGGGTGTGCTCGACTCGGCCGCCGCCGTCCTCGACTCCTTCCTCGACCTCCAGCCGCGAACCCTCCTCGACGAGGCGGCGCAGGCCGCGGCGGCGTGGTACCGGCGGGATTGCTCGGACACCTCCGATGCCGAGCGTTTCGGTGCGGATGGCTCGGTGCTCGACCTGTCGGACCCGCCCGACGCCGGTGATCGCCTGCTGATCCAGGTCGCCGGGCTGGGGAGCACGAGCGACCGGTCGAGCATTGAGCTGCTCGATACCGGCCGGCTGGGATACGAACCCGGCTCGGTTGTCGGCTTCAGCTATGCCGGCGGCTGCACGCCGAAGCCCTTCGGCATAGCCGCCGACGAGTTGCCGGCCGTCTCGCTCACCACCGAGCTCCCGCAGGCGCCCTACGGGCGGGCCGACACCTTCGACGACATCGAGTTGTCGGCCCGGCGCCTCGCCGACCTGGTCGAGG
>JBFGLT010000048.1:0-18188 GCA_041576015.1 Acidimicrobiales bacterium | reverse complement strand
GCTGGCGCGACGGCAGCCTCTGGTTCGGTGAGGACTGTCCTCGCTCCTCTGCTGCGCTCGTCGCTCGGCTCGCTCCGCTCGACCAATTCGCCTGGGTCGTGGTGCTGCCTTGCTGGCGCGACGGCAGCCTCTGGTTCGGTGAGGACTGTCCTCGCTCCTCTGCTGCGCTCGCCGGCTTCCGCCGGTGACGGGCCGTTCGATCACCGGTAGTCTCACCCTGTGGCCGTGCCCAAGATCATCGGAATCGAGACCGAATACGGGATCATGGTCCGCGGTTCCTCGGAATGGAATCCGGTCTCGGCATCGAGCCTGCTCATCAACGCCTACCTGGGCAGCCACGGGACCGGGTCGGTCAACGAACGCACCGCCCCCATCGCCTGGGATTTCGTCGATGAGACGCCGGGAGCAGACGCCCGCGACATCCTCCCCCCGGAGTTCGCCATGCCCCCCGAGGTGGAGACCCACCTGGTCAACGCCGTCCTGACCAACGGCGCCCGATACTACGTAGATCATGCCCATCCCGAACTGTCGACGCCGGAGTGCTCGAACGCGCTCGACGTCGTCCTCTACGACCGGGCGGCCGAGCTGATCGGCATCCAGTCGATGCAGGCCTCTCAGGCGCTGCTTCCTCCCGACCAGGAACTGGTGCTCTACAAGGACAACACCGATCGCAAAGGAAACGCCTACGGCTGCCACGAGAACTACCTCCTCGACCGGAACATCCCGTTCGGGCAGATCGTCATCGGCGCCACCTGGCATTTCGTGTCCCGCCAGATCTTCACCGGGTCGGGTAAGGTCGGCACCGAACTGGCCGGCCTGACCATCCGGGACGTGCCGTACCAGATCACCCAGCGGGCCGAGCACTTCGAGGAGGAGGTGGGTCTCGAGACGACCCTCAAACGCCCGATCGTGAACACCCGCGACGAACCCCACGCCGACAGCCAGCGCTACCGGCGTCTGCACGTCATCGTGGGCGACGCCAACATGGCCCAGTTCGCAACGTTCCTCAAGGTGGGCACGAGCGCCATGGTCTTCGCCATGATCGAGGACGGAGCGCTGGACCTCGAGCGGGAGTTCACCGATCCCGTCCGGGCGATGCATCAGGTCAGCCACGATCTCTCTCTCCGCCAGCCGCTCGAACTCAACCGGGGGAAGACCATGACCGCCCTCGAGATCCAGTTCGATCTGCTCGAACAGGCCGAGAAGTACACCGCGCTCCGGGGGTTCGGCAACGTCGGCGGCGACGACGTCGGCCGGCGGGTTCTGGAGGCGTGGGACCGGGTGCTCACCGGTCTCGAATCGGACCCCGACTCCGTGGCCCACATGGTCGACTGGCTGGCCAAGAAGCGTCTCCTCGACGGTTTCCGCGACCGGCACGGCTGCGGATGGGACGATTCCCGTCTGCGAGCCCTCGATCTCCAGTACCACGACATGCGTCCAGCGAAGTGCCTGGCCCGCCGGGCCGGACTGGAGACGCTGGTCGACGACGCCGATGCCGAACGGGCAACCCGGGTGCCACCGCCGGACACTCGGGCCTATTTCCGGGGTCGGTGCCTGTCGAAATACGCCGAGTCCGTCGTCGCCGCCAACTGGGACTCCATTGTGTTCGACATCGGCGACGATCCGCTCCGCCGGGTCCCGATGATGGAGCCGACTCGGGGGACCGAAGCGCATGTGGGTACGCTCTTGGATGAGAGCGATACGGTCGCAGAACTACTGGAACGATTGGGCAGCTAGGACGTGGCCCTCCGTGTGTACGAGGTGAGAGATGGCTGAACAAGAACGCATTCGCCGCAATGCGCCGCCCCGCGAAAGCGATGGAGGCGCCGAAGGCGGCCAGGCGCAGGTGAGCGCCAAAGGTGAAGAACTCAAGGCCGAACTGGATGACCTCCTCGACGAGATCGACGAGGTGTTGGAGACCAATGCCGAGGATTTCGTGAAGAGCTACATCCAGAAGGGTGGACAGTGACCCTGCCCTCCTTCGCCACCGGTGAGGACCCCGGCCCCAGCTTCGCAGAACTCGTCCTCCGTCGAGGGGTGGCCCCCGACTACTCGGCCGTAGAGGCCGGCTCCGGCGTCCCCCACGGAACCACGGTGGTCGCCTGCCGGTACAGCGGCGGGGTCGTCATGGCCGGCGACCGGCGAGCGACGGCCGGAAACCTGATCAGTCACCGCACCATGAAGAAGGTGTTTCCTGCCGATCGGTACAGCGGCGTGGCGATCGCCGGCGCAGCCGGTCCGGCCATCGAGATGATTCGGCTGTTTCAGCTGCAAATCGAACACTACGAGAAGATCGAGGGCAGCCACCTCTCGCTGGAGGGCAAGGCGAATCAACTGTCCATGATGGTCCGTCAGAACCTGCCGGCGGCGATGACCGGCCTTGCCGTCGTGCCCATCTTCGCCGGGTTCGACCGGCGGCGCGATCGGGGACGGGTATGGGCCTACGACGTCACGGGCGGGCGCTACGAAGAAGGCAACTACGTCGCGTCGGGCTCGGGATCGCTGCATGCGCGCACCGCCATCAAACTCGGCTACCGGTCCGACCAGTCGCGAGAGGATGCGGTCGATCTCGTGATCCAGGCGCTGTTCACAGCCGCCGACGACGATTCCGCCACCGGGGGTCCCGACTCGATTCGCAACATCTACCCGATCGTTGCGTCCATCGACACCGACGGCTACCGGGAGGCCGAGGAGTCGGAGGTGGCTGAGCGATTCGAGGCCTACGTGGAGACCCTGACCGACCGCGACACCGATGAGGTCGATCGATGAGCATGCCCTTCTACGTCCCGCCCGAGCAGATGATGCGGGACCGGGCCGATTTCGCTCAGAAGGGGATCGCTCGGGGCCGGAGCCTGGTCACCGTCGAATGCGCCGATGGCATCGTGCTGTGCGCAGAGAACCCGAGCCGGAACCTACGGAAGATCTCCGAGATCTACGACCGGATCGCCTTCGCCGGGGTGGGCAAGTACAACGAGTACGACCAGCTCCGGATCGCAGGAATTCGCGGTGCCGATCTCCGGGGGTACACCTACAGCCGGGACGACGTCGACGCCCAGACCCTCGCCAACCAGTACGCGCAGATGATGGGGCAGGTGTTCACCCACGACATCAAACCCCTCGAGGTGGAGATCCTCGTGGCATCGGTCGGTGCCAGCACCGAAGACGACCGGCTCTTTCACATCCGCTACGACGGATCGGTCTCCGACGAGGACAGCTTCGCCGCCCTGGGTGGCGATGCCGAACAGATCCGCGAGCGCCTCGGCGCGACCGACTTCGCCCAGTTGGGCTACGCCGATGCCCTCAAGGCAGCGGTGGCGGCGCTGTCGCCCGACGAGCCGCTCACCGCCGAGAAGCTCGAGGTCGGGGTGCTCGACCGGGGCGGCGAGGGCCGCCGGTTCCGGCGCCTCGAGCACGACGAGATCGGCGAGCTTCTCGCCTGACCGCACCGCCTGGCCGAACCCTTCGCGCTCGACCCGTGCCGGCGCCGTCGTCGCCGGGCCAACCCGTGAGACAGCCCGTCACCGATCAGCCGACACCGACAACTGGCCGCTGAGGCACTACCTTGTGCGGGGTGGGCTTCAACCGACGGATCTACGGGATCGAAACCGAGTACGGCGTCACCTGCACGCTGCGAGGTCAACGGCGCCTGAGCCCCGACGAGGTCGCCCGCTACCTCTTCCGCAAAGTCGTGAGCTGGGGCCGCTCCTCCAACGTCTTCCTCGCCAACGGCGCCCGCCTCTACCTCGACGTCGGCTCGCATCCCGAGTATGCGACCGCCGAATGCGACTCGATCGGTCAAGTGGTCGTCCATGACAAAGCCGGCGAGCGGATCCTGGAACAGCTGCTCGAGTCGGCCGAGGAGCGCCTGCAAGACGAGGGAATCCGCGGGACGGTGCATCTGTTCAAGAACAACACCGACTCCGCCGGCAACAGCTACGGCTGTCACGAGAACTACCTCACCCGTCGCAGCGATGACGTCGGTCACTACAACGAGATCCTCATACCGTTCCTCGTCAGCCGGCAGATCTATGCCGGAGCCGGCAAGGTTCTCCAGACAGCCCGGGGGGCGAGCTACTCGGTCTCCCAGCGAGCCGAGCACATCTGGGAAGGCGTCAGTTCGGCCACGACGAGGAGCCGCCCCATCATCAACACCCGCGACGAGCCCCACGCCGATGCCGAGAACTACCGGCGTCTCCATGTGATCGTCGGCGACTCCAACATGTCGGAGTACACCACCTATCTCAAGGTCGGCGCGATGGCCGTGATCCTGCGGATGGTGGAGGACCCCGGGTGTGTACTGCGCGACCTCACCCTCGAGAACCCGATTCGGGCCATCCGGGAGATCAGCCACGACCTCACCTTCAAACGGCGCGTCCGGCTGCAGAACGGCCGGGAGGCCTCGGCGTTCGACATCCAGAGCGAGTATCTCAACCGCGCCCTGCGATATGCGGAGACCAAAGGGTTCCCCGACGACGAGATGGCAGCGCTCCACATGTGGGAGCATGTCATGACCCATCTCGAGACCGACCCGTTCAAACTTGATCGGGAGCTCGACTGGGTGATCAAGTACAACCTGATCGAGGCATTCCAGAAGCGCCACGATCTCCGCCTCAACGATCCGCGGGTGCAGCTGCTGGACCTCCAGTATCACGACATTCGGAGATCCACGAGCGTGTTCTACCGAATGTCGGATAGGGGCCTCCTCGAGCGCACGCTCACCGACGAAGAGATGGCCGACGCGATCGACGTCCCTCCGCAAACGACCCGGGCCAAGCTGCGTGGCGACTTCATCCGTCGTGCCAAAGAACGCAAACGCGACTACACGGTGGACTGGGTTCACCTGAAACTGAACGACCAGGCTCAACGCACCGTGCTCTGCAAGGACCCATTCCGGCATTCCGACGACCGGGTCCAGAAACTGATCGACAGTTTGTAGAACGGATGCCGTCGAGGATTCCCCGGACCGAGCGGTTGCTGAATCTGACCGCGGTGCTACTCGACTCGAACCGGCCGCTGACCCGGGACGAGCTCCGGTCCAAGGTCGAGGGCTACCCGGACGACGACAACTCGTTTCGCCGCCAATTCGAACGCGACAAGGACACGCTGCGGGAGATCGGTATCCCGCTTGCCGTGCTGCCGGTGCCCTACACCGACGGTGAACAGGGGTACCGGATCCCACCCGAGGACTACTACCTCCAAGGTGCCGAGTTCACCCCGGCTGAACTGGCCGCCCTCCACGTGGCGACGATGGCCGTACAGTTCGGCAACAGCGATGAGGAAGCACTCTGGAAGCTGGGCGGGCTCGGGATCACCGACGCCGCCGAGGTCGACACGCTTGCCGGCGGACCGATCTCCGAACTCCCCGTGGATGCCGCCCTGCTGGAGGCGTTCGGCGCCATCCAGGACAGAGCGGTCGTGTCCTTCGAGTACCGGGGGGGAACCGCCAGGCGACGCCGGGAGGTCGAGCCGTGGTCGCTGTTCTTCCAACGGGGTCGGTGGTACTTGACCGGTTTCGATCGCACCGCTGACGGCGAGCGTCAGTTCCGGCTGGACCGCATGAGCGACCTCGAACGCACCGACGGGGAATTTCGCCACCCGATCCGGCCCCGGCAACCAAACGCTCCCCTGCGCCCCTGGGAGATCGGCACCAACGACCCGGTCACCGTCGAGTTATTCGTCGTCGATTCGGTCGCTCCCGCCGTCGCCAAGCGGGTCGGCGCCGAGCCGGCCCGTACCCAGTCGATCGATGGGATCTCCGGGGTGGTGTTCGAGCTGTCGGTCCGAGCCATCGACGCGTGCGTGTCGTTCGCCCTGGAATGGCTGGAGGACGCCGCCGTGCTGTCGCCACCGGCGGTGCGCGACGCCGTGGTCGAGACACTCCGAGCATCGGCGGGGCGGGACAGCCGGTGAACCGGAAACGGTCGGCGGCCGACCGCATCCGGCTCGTGCTCGCCATCGTTCCCTGGATCATCGACAATCCCGGGGCGACGATCGACGAGATCGCTCGACGGTTCGGCCAGCGGCCGGACACCATCTTGAAGACGCTCGAGATGGTGTCGTTGGTCGGGGTGCCGCCCTACAGCCCCGATGCCCTGATCGAGGTCACCATCGACGAGGGGCGTGTGCGGATCGGGTTCGCCGACTATTTTTCCCGACCGCTTCAGCTGTCGACCGGGCAGGCGCTGGCACTGCTGTCGTCGGCGGATGCCCTGCGCCGGATCGAGGGCGCCGATCCCGACGGATCACTGAACAGTGCGCTCGAGAAACTCGCCGAGGCGACCGGGGTTCGACCCGAGCAGCAACTCGACATCCATCTCGGCGATGCGTCCCCCGAGCACCTCGACGAGATCCGCTCGGCGGCTCGCGATGGCAACGAAGTGACCATCACCTACTTCAACCACAGCAAGAACGAGTCGACCGAGCGCACGATCGCACCGCGGCGGGTCCGCTCCGCCGGCGGTTCCTGGTATGTGGATGCCTACTGCCGGACCGCAGAGGACGAGCGAACCTTCCGGCTCGATCGGATCCTCGGCGTGACGGCGGCGCCCGTTCAGCGCGCACCCGTGCCGCCGGCTCCTGACCCTGCGCCGGCCGGGCAGGTCTTCCGCTCCCACGGAGAACTGCCGACGGTGACGCTTGTACTGGGAGCCGAACACCACTGGGTCCGCGATTCGATTCCCATCGTCGGTCTTCACGAGCGCGGGACAGACGCCATCGAAGTGACGCTGGCGGTTGCTTCGATGGCATTCCTGGAACGACTCCTGCTGCAACTCGGACCCGGTGCGCAGGTCGTTCGCAGCGACATCCCCGACGTCGACGGTCGGGTAGCCGATGCCGCACGGCGCATCTTGACCCGGTACGGCCAGTAGCCTGACCGGGTGAGTGACGCGGAGTCCGGCGATGGTGGGGACGCCCTCCACGAAATCCCGCCGTCCCCGACCGATCACAATGAGGCGCTGATCGCTGCGCTCCTCGGTGCCGAACGCCTGGTTCAACAACCGCCGAGCACTGTCGATGAGGGCGGGGTGAGTCCACAGCAGGGCACGTCGCCGTTGACCGCCTCGTCCGTCATTCGTCACACCGTCGACGGCGCCACCGGCGTGCCGGCCGGACCAACCGCCGCCGGCGTGGGACCCGGGGCCGGCGACGGCGTGTCCGGCGTGGACCAGCCGGGCGGCGACGCGCCCATGGAGGATGATGGGGACCGCACCGGAGCCGACGAGTCGAGCGAGGAGTCCGAGGATTCGCTGGCCAAGAGCGCTCTCGAATGGTTCGTCGTCCTCGGTGCCGCCGTCGTCGTGGCTGTCATCCTGCGGACCTTCGTCTTCCAGGCATTCTACATACCGTCCGAGAGCATGGAGACGACCCTCTTCCAGGGGGATCGCATCCTGGTCAACAAGGTCAGCTACCGGCTGCACGACATCAACCGGGGTGACGTGGTCGTGTTCCGTCGCCCGGACGACCAGCCGGGCGACATCCGCGACCTGATCAAACGGGTGATCGGGCTCCCCGGGGACACGGTGGAGGGGCGGAACTCCCAGATCCTGGTCAACGGTCAGCTTCTGGTCGAGCCCTATCTGGGCGATGACCAGTTCGCCGACTTCGGCCCCCTCACGGTCGCCGAGGGCGAATACTTCATGATGGGCGACAACCGGGATCAGAGTCTCGACTCGCGGCGGTTCGGCACGATCGCCGAGGACCGGGTGGTCGGGCGCGCATTCGTGCTGTTCTGGCCGGTCGACCGATTCGGTCTGCTCTGAGACCGCGGCGTTCAGTCCTCGGGGCGGATCTCGAAGAACGACGCGTAGTGGTCCTCGGTGTAGTACAGCTCCCCATCGGCACCGGCCACGATGCGACGGGCACCCCGGGTCGAGACACCGGGCGTCACGACAGTGAACTCCTGATAGTGCCCGAGCGGTTCGGCGGGCAGTAGGCCCTCGCGGTTCTCGAAGAGGAGCCCGTCGCGATCGAACGGATACGGACCTCCGGCGGCGATCAGGTCGAGAGTGTCCAGCGCCTCGGATGGGAGCTCGGTGACCAGGATCGGGGGCAGTTCGGAGAACGCGGCGAGCGGGCCTGCCGGCGAGCCTGCGATGAGGGTGCCGGTGCCGGACGGGGAGGACCCGTTGTCGTCCTCCACGGTGAAGGAGCCACCACCACCTGACACGACGTCTGCCTCGCCGCCCGACCGGCATCCGCCGATGCAGACCAGCGCGGCCAGGGCGACCACGATCCACCGGCGGAGGCGGCGGTTGTCATTCACCGGTTGCGTAGAACTGCGCAAAGCTCTCGGCCATCCGATCGACGTGGTCGCTGAACACTCCATCGATCCCGATGTCGAGCAGCGTCCCGATCTCCCGGTAGTGCTGGGCATCCCAGCCGAACGCGTACCGTTCGAACCGGTGGACTGTCGCTACCTGGCCGGCGTTCCAGTCGTTGACCCGCATGTTGAGGGCATCGATGCCTGCATCGGCCAGTCGAGCCGCCCGGCGCTCGACCCCTTCCTCGATCTGGCCGATCCGTACCGAGTTCACCAGGTTGGCGGTCGTGTGCTGCCGCCACGAGACGAGCGTCTCGACCGAGGGATGGCACAGCCACAGGTTGCGCTCGGCTCCGGCCGCTCGGGCGACGTCGACCGTCGCGGCGAAGGCAGCAGGATCCTTGATGTCGAGGCTCACCTGGTGGTCGATGCCGACATGGTCGTAGAGCTGGCCGAGGGTGGGAATACGGTCTGGTAGCTCGTCATGGGTCAGCGAGTCGATCCGGCGGCGGCGGAGTCTCCCACCGACCATGCCGTCGTGATCGAGGACCGGCACTCCATCGGCGGTAAGGAACACGTCGGACTCCAGGCCGGTCGCTCCGAGGCGGACGGCCAGGGCGAACGCCTCCAACGTATTCTCCACGGTATGTGCTCGAGCACCACGGTGAGCGAAGGCGATGGGCGGGATCCGCAGCGCCCGGTATCGGGGCGGCCGCGGGAGCGGTGGCGAGACGGTGTGGTCGGTCGGATCGGACTGCATCGAGGGACAACGGGCCACATTGCGAACATGTTGCAGCGAACGTCGGGGTCCACCGCATCGGCCGGCGGCGCCTCCAGACTAGGTCGCTTGTGGGGCGAGGAGTCGCCGATGTTGCAGCAAAGACTCAAGAGTTCCACTCGTGGTGCCGAACCTACTTGTGACCCAAGTAGGAGGAAGTGATCCATGGCAACCATTCGGGCCAGCTGCCAAGATTGTGGGGACGTCGAGCTGACGACCGCCGACGTCCACGTACGGATCTGCGACGACAACAACGCTGGGACCTACTCGTTTCGTTGCCCCCACTGCGGGATGACCGTCGTCAAAAGCGCAGAGCCCCGGACCATCGACCTCCTCGTCGCCTCCGGTGTGGCGTTCACCACATGGCGTCTCCCCGCTGAACTGGCCGAAGCCAAGACGGGGGCTCCGATCAACCACGACGACTTGCTCGACTTCCACGATCTGCTCAACGATGACGCCGCCCTCGAGCAGGCGATGAATCAGTTCACCAAATAGCGACCGCATCCTCGGTCCCCTCGATGGCTCCAGCGCCCGTGCTGGAGCCATCGGCGTTTTCGAGGTGAGGGCGAGCGGAGACCGAGGTCAACGCTGAACCTCTAGTCTGAATGCCATGTTCAACGTCGGGGGCGGTGAGATCCTTCTGATCGCACTGCTGGCCCTCATCGTGGTGGGACCCGAGCAGCTCCCCGGCCTGCTTCGCAAACTCGGCTACTACGCCGGTCAGGCGAGACAGATGAGCAACGCGCTGCGCGCTGAGTTCATGGCTGAGGCCGAGCCGTTCCAGGACAGCATGCGGGAGTTCCAGCGAGGGATGACCGACTTCTCCAACACCGTCGCCGACGCCGCCGATCCGAACCGGTGGGGGAGCGGCACGCCCGAGGATCCCGTCGTCCCCCGCGGCTTCGCCGAACAGACCGGCGACGACCACTCCGGCGAGACCGCGGGGGCCGAGCCGATCCCGATTCCCGAGAGAAAGAAGAAGCTCGAGATCACCCCGCCCCCCAACCCATGGGCGCCGCTCCCGGGAAGCGGGGCCGACATCGAGCCGTCCGATCGCAACGGCGAGACCGACCCCAGCACCGACGAAACCCTAGACCCCGAGACAAGCGGCCACGGCGACGAGTCCGGACCGGACCAGGGGGTCGCTCGCGCCGTTCCACCCCCGCCTCCGCTCACCGGTTACGGTGGCGACATCGAGGATGCCGTCGACTCGGAGGAACCCGAGCCGGATGAAGAACCCGTTTAGGCGGTCCGAGCCGCCCGAGAGCATGGGCGCCGGTGAGATGACGCTCCTGGGCCACCTCCAGGAGCTGCGCACCCGGCTCATGAAGGCGAGCGCCGCAGTGGTCGTCGGTGCCGTCTTGGTGTGGATATTCTTCGAGCCGATCTTCTCCTTCCTCTCCGAGCCCTACTGCGAGCTCCAGGAATCGAGCGTGCGGGACTGCACCTTTCTGGTGACCAGCCCGCTGCAGGTGTTCAACGTCAAGTTGACGATGTCCGGCTACGGCGGCGTCATTCTGGCGATGCCGGTGATCCTGTATCAGCTGCTCAGATTCGTACTCCCCGGCCTCTACCCAAACGAGAAGCGTGCGCTGGCCCCCTACCTCGTCGTGGCCCTCCTGCTCCTCATCGCCGGCCTCGTCCTGGCCTATGCCTTTCTCCCGCGGGCCCTCGACGTGCTCGTGAACGACCTGGGTGGCGAGCAGTTCGACGCGTTCTTCCAGGCCGACGAGTACTTGAGCTTCTTCACCAAGATGTTGCTGGCGTTCGGCATCGCCTTCCAGCTCCCGGTCGTGCTCGTCTTTTTGCAGCTGGTCGGCATCGTCCAACCGGCGACCCTCAAGCGAAATCGCCGGGTCGCCGTGCTCCTCGTGGTCGTGCTGGCCGCCATCATCACCCCGACCGGGGATCCGTTCACCCTGTCGGTCCTGGCCGTGCCGATGTATCTGTTCTATGAGCTGTCCATCCTGATCGGCGGTCGGCGCCGTCAGAACCGGCCGCTCGATCCGAGCGGTGCGCCGTGACCCGCCGGCGAGCGAGGGCGCCTTTCGAGCCGGATCCGTTCCAAGTCGCCGCCACCGCCGCCGTCGACGCCGGGCGTCACGTGGTGGTGGCCGCTCCCACCGGTGCCGGGAAGACCTACGTCGCCGAGCACGCAACGCGGAGGGCCCGCCGGCTGGGCCGCCGCATCTTCTACACCACGCCGATCAAGGCGCTCTCCAACCAGAAGTTCCTCGATCTCGGCTCAGAACACGGTGCCTCCTCGGTCGGTCTGTTGACCGGTGACAACACGATCAATCCGGCTGCACCGATCATCGTCATGACCACCGAGGTGCTCCGCAACATGCTCTATGCCGGTGCCGACCTCGACGATCTCGGCACCGTCGTCCTCGACGAGGTCCACTACCTCCAGGACTCCTATCGGGGGCCGGTCTGGGAGGAGATCATCATCCACGTCCCTCACCGGGTCCAGCTGGTTTGCCTGTCGGCGACGGTGAGCAACGCCGGCGAGCTGGCTGACTGGATCGAGACCGTCCGGGGCCCGACCTCGCTGGTCGTGGAGACGAAGCGGCCGGTCGCACTCGAGGGCAAGTACGTCGTCACCGAGCGGGAACGGGGTCGAACTCAGGTGATCCCCACACTCGTCGGCGGCAAGCCGAACACCCGGGGCTTCGATTTCGATCTCGGCCCGCCGGTGGCCGGTGACCGCCGAGGGGGCCGCGGACAGACCCGCCGGCGCCGGCAGATGCGATGGCGGACCCCCAGCCGGTCCGAGGTGCTTCGTGAGCTCAGGGCGGCCGACATGCTCCCCGCCATCTACTTCATCTTCAGCCGGGCTGGTTGTGACGACGCCGTCCGTGAGGTGACCAGCAGCGGCGCCACGCTCACCACCGCCGACGAGCGGGCTACGATCCGGACCCTCGCCGCCGAGCGGGTGCGCAGTCTCACCGCCGCAGAACTCGAGACCCTGAAGTACTGGCAATTCCTGGAGTCGCTCGAAGCCGGTGTGGCTCCCCATCACGCCGGAATGGTCCCGGTGTTCAAAGAGCTCGTCGAGGCGGCCTTCAGCGCGGGCCTGATCAAGTTGGTCTTCGCCACCGAGACGCTCGCCCTCGGTATCAACATGCCGGCCCGCTCGGTCGTGATCGACAAGTTGACCAAGTGGACCGGCGACCACCACGAGTTCCTGAGTCCCGCCCAGTTCACCCAACTGACCGGGCGGGCCGGACGGCGGGGGATCGACGAGGTTGGGCAGGCGCTGGTGCTGTGGTCGCCGTGGGTCACCTTCGACCAGGTGGCGAGTCTGGTGGCCAGCCAGGAGTTCGTGCTCACCTCGGCGTTTCGGCCGACGTACAACATGACGGCCAACCTGGTCCGCCGGTACGAACCGGACAGGGCCCGTCAGCTGTTGAATCTCAGCTTCGCCCAATTCCGCAACAGCGCCGAAGTCGTGAGGTCCGAGCACGAACTCGAACGTCTCCTCGATCGTCGACATCAGCTGGTGGCCCGCCTCGAGCGGGAGTTCGGGCCCCTCGACGAGGTGCGGGCGGTCGCCCGGGAGACGGCCGAACGATCGCAGGACGCAAGCGACGACATCGGCTTCGCACTGAGCCAGCTCCGGCCTGGCCAAATCATCGACATGGACGGCCCCGGACTCCCTCCCCACGTGGCCGTGGTGTCGGTCGCCTACCGAAAGGGCAAGCGCGTCAAGGTCGTCGGCGTCGACGTCGACGGCCAGACGCACGAACTGGATGGATCGTCCCTCGACCGACCGCCCGTCCTGGTCGGGGAGATCGAGGTTCCCGAGCCCTACCTGCCACACAGTGTGATGTTTCTGCACGACATGAGTCTGGACCTGGCCCGAGCCCGGTTGGTGAGTTCGAAACGGCGCCGTGCCCTCAGCGGACAGAACTCAGCCATCGCCCGCACCCGATTCACCGGCGAGGGTCTCCCGGCGCCGGCGGCGAAGGCGCTCCGGCGCCTCGATCGGCTCGACCAGGACATCGGCTCGCTCCAACGGCGGGTCGGGACCGACTCGGAGTCACTGGCGCGGCACTTCGATGCCGTGCTCGCCGTGCTCGCTGAACGCGGTCATGTGGAGGGCTGGACGCTGGCCGAGTCCGGGCGACGGCTGGCTCGCCTCTACCACGAAGCCGACCTCCTGGTGGTCGAGGCGCTCGACGAAGGGTGTTTCGACGGTCTCACACCCATGGAGCTGGCCGCCCTGGCCTCGGTCTTCGGGTTCGACGACCGGCGCCCTAAGGACCCGGCGCCCTCCGGGCGTCGCGGCGAAGCCGGGCCGTCATTCCCTACCAGTGAGGTCCGCCGTCGCTATCGGGTGGTTGAGCGCCTCCACCGGCAGCTCGTTCGCGCGGAACGCCGCGCCGGACTGCCCGAGACCCGGTCCCCCGATCCCGGATTCATGAACGTCGCCTACCAGTGGGCGCTCGGGGTGGATCTCGAGCACGTGCTGTCAGGCAGCGAGACGACCGCCGGCGACTTCGTTCGCACCACCAAACAGGTGATCGACCTCGTCAGCCAGCTCGCCGACCTGGCCCCCGTGCCGGTGACCCAGAAGGTCGCCCGGCGGGCGGCCGATGCGCTGTTCCGTGATCTGGTCACGATCTCCCAAGTGGCGACGCCCGATTCGGACGAGCCGACCTCGACCGACGCCGCCTGATCATCCGATGGTGATCCGGCCGGGGGGCAGTTACGGGAGACCGGTCGAGGTCCAACCCTCCTGGCCTCGCTGCGACCGGGACGCCGAGGTCGGCGCCCACATCGCACGACGCGGCGCCGAACCGTGCGTGGTGCAGGGAGGCGACCTCCTGACCACCCTGGGCGGGGGGTCCACCCACGCCGCTGGCACTGCCAGCGCCTACCCGGTCGACGCCCTCCGAGTCGTGCTCGACCATGCCGAGGAGCACCTGGCGGCGGCCCATGTGGTGGTGCGGGCGGTGTGGTGGGGCGGAGAGTGCGCGGTCGCCATGAACGCCGCATGGCTGGGTTCGTGGTATCTCGGCCCTCGAGCTCACCCGAACGATGGCCTGGTCGACGTGACGATCGGCCGCCTGCCCTGGCAACAGCGCCTGCTGGCGTGGCGGCGGGCCCAGACCGGAACCCACCTGCCCCATCCCGCCCTCCGGACGGTTCGCCGGCCGATCTGGGATCACACGTTCCCCGTTGCGACGCCGACCTATGTCGATGGTCGCCGGGTCGGGCGAGTCCGTCACCTGCACATCGTTGTGGTTCCCGACGCCGGTGTCGTCGTCGCGTGAACTTCTCGGCTCCGGATCCGCGGCCCGGACAGGTCGTCGCAATACCCTGGTGAGCCGTGGGAGCCTACGTCGCCGAGGAGTTCACAGCCGCCGAGGCCGACGTCCTCCGCCGGTACTTCACCAACCTCGACAGCCCGGTGTTCGCGCTCGTCAACCTCCCCGAAGTCGTCAAAGGCGCGCTGTTCGCCCGGTACTCGCGCTCGTCAAAGAGCCTCCGTCGCCTGTTTCTCGACGAGTTCGTCAACGAGTTGGACATCGAGGGCGATGCCACGATCGATGCGACGGTCGGGCTCGAGCGGGCCGAGCAACTCTACGAACGGATCTTCTTCGAATACGGGGATGATTCGGTCGCTCAGCTCGGCGGGGTCCATCTGGCGTGCGAACAAGCATCGAACCTGCTGACCAAGGTGCTGGAGTGGGGCCGGCTTGCCTCCTACCTCGAGCAATCCACCCGCTATATCCCCTACGACACCCGGTTGGGTGGCCGCTACCGCTACTACCGCGATCCGGAGATTCTGGCCTCGGGCCTCGGCACACGGTACGTCGGCGACTTGGACCGCCTGTTTGACGTGTATGCAGAGCTGGCGCCACGGGTCGAGGATCACATCCGGCAGGTCACCCCGAAAGCACCTGGGGATTCCGATTTCGTCTACCGCCAGGCGGTGAAGGCCAAGGCGCTCGACGCCGTGCGCGGAGTGCTTCCGGCGGCGGCCCAGAGCAACGTCGGAATCTACGCCAGCGGTCAGGCCTACGAACAACTCCTGATCCGGATGCGGGCCAACCCGTTGCCCGAGGCCAACTCCTATGCCGATCTGATGCTGACCGAACTGCGCAAGGTCATCCCGTCGTTCGTGAAGCGAGTCGATCTACCGGACCGGGGACAGGCCCACAGCGACTACCTGAGCGACGTTGGCACCCACATGTCGAGCCTGGCGGCCGAACTCCTGCAGCCCGAACCGCCCGACCAGAGCGCTCACGTCGAGCTCGTCGACTTCGACCCCGACGCCGAGGTCAAGGTCATCGTCGCCATGCTGTATCCCCATTGCCGATTGTCGGAGCGAGCGCTCACCCGGCAGGTCGAGCAGATGAGTGTCGAGGATAGAATCCAGGTGATGCGGGCCTACGCCGGCAACCGCACCAACCGCCGGCACCGTCCCGGGCGAGCGCTCGAGCGGCCCTCCTACCGATTCGACATCCTCGCCGATTACGGCGCGTTTCGGGATCTCCAACGTCACCGGATGCTCACGATCGAGTGGCAACAGCTCAATCCGAACCACGGCTACACCCGGCCTGAGCTGATCGACGAGGTCGGGCTCGCCGACCGCTTCGACGCAGCGATGCACCGGTCGGCCGCTCTGTACTCTGCCCTCGAGCCGTTCGGCCCGGCCGCCTCCTATGCTGTGTCACTCGCTTTTCGGGTGCGGTTCATGATGCAGCTCAACGCCCGGTCGGCGATGCACACGCTGGAGCTGCGTTCCACCCCCCAGGGTCACCCGGCGTACCGGAGGGTGGCCCAGGAGATGCACACCGCCATCGCCGATGTGGCCGGCCACCGGGCGATCGCCGAGATGATGTCGTTCGTCAACCACAGCTCTGAAGCCGAGCTCGAACGGTTGGAGGCGGAACGGCGGGCAGCAGCCCGCCGGGCGAACCTGTGACCTGGACCGACCGGTTCCAACGACCCGGACCGTTCAACCCAGACCGCGATGGGCCGATAGGCCTGTATGCGTGTTCATACCCGTCTGTTGAAGACGGCTGCGGCGCCGGCCGTGGCCGGCATCACCCTCCTGGCCGGCGCCCCGCCGGCGTCGGCGCACGAGTCGCACACCGTGCAACCAGGGGAAACGCTCAGCCACATCGCCGATGACTATGGTGTCACGGTCGATGCGATCGCCACGGAGAACCAGATCGGCGATCCCGATCGTGTTCGCGTCGGGCAGGTGCTCAGCATTCCCCACACCGGCGGCTCGCCGTCGGGTTCGGGAGCGAGCGGCGGACCCCGCCCGGTCGATCCAGCCGATTTCCCCCCCGGCTCCTACACGGTCCAGTCGGGCGACTCGCTGAGTCGCATCGGCGTCCGGTTCGGTGTGCCGTGGCGGGACATCGCACGGCTCAACGGCATCGGCTCGCCGTACACGATCCGGGTGGGGCAGATCCTGAAGGTCCCGGGATCGGCGGCCGACTATCCGAACCTTCCCGGCCGAATACTGGATGATCCGGCGCGGCTGGCGATCTTGCCGAGTCTGGAGCGGTGGTCGGCGCACTACGGTGTCCCGACCGATCTGCTCATGGCGGTCGCCTGGCAGGAATCGGGCTGGCGGAATGACCGGGTCTCCAGCGCCGGGGCATTCGGGATCGGCCAGATCATGCCGGCGACCGGCGAGTGGATCGCGTCCAAGCTGATCGGGGACCCAACGCTCGACCGGTCCGAACCGCAGGACAACATCCAGATGAGTGCCGCCTATCTCGGCTGGCTCCTCAGGGAGATGGGGGACGAGGAGCAGGCGATCGCCAGCTACTACCAAGGCCAGGGATCGGTCCGGGCGAACGGCTGGTACGAGAGCACCCACGCCTATGTCGCCAACGTGCAGTCGCATCGCCGCATGTTCCAACGCCGGTAGCACCGCTGGCGCCGCCGGGCGCGTCACCATCGGTCGGGTGAGAAACGAGCATTTGGCTCGTCGAGAGCGGTGGGACTCGGGGGTCGAGTCTGTAGAGTCCGCCCGAGTCAGTCCGGTGAGTCCCGCAAAGGTGTCCAATGGCAGATGATTTCGAAGACGAGGCCATCGGTGACGACGACCTCGACGACGACCTCGACGACGACCTCGACGAGGAGGAGCTCGACGAGGAGGAGCTCGACGACGAGGCGCTGGACGAAACCCTCGACGACGACTTCGTCGCCGACGAGGTCGTCGAAGAGGTCGAAGAAGACGACGAGGAGGAGGAGGCACCGGCCCCGCGGGCTCGCAAGGTCAGCTCCGACGACGACGAGGACGACGACGAGCTCGACCCCGACGACATCGAGGCCGATCTCAGCGACATCCTCCAGGACCGGATGGCCACCGACGACGACGACGAAGACGACGATGGCGACGAGGACGCGCCAAAGGTGGTGGCTCAGCGGGACCGGGAATTCGTCTGCGAGAGCTGCTTCCTGGTGGTGAACCGCAGTCAGTTCGGATCCCAGAAGAACCCCCGCTGCCCGGTCGGCGATCCCGATTGTCCGTCGATCTCGCTTATCTTCGGCTGACGGGGGTACGACACAAGCATGGCCAGAGAGACCAAGACCGAGGAGTTCGATCTGAGGGACTTCGTGCTGTACGCGCCGATCGGGCTGCTGTACGAGTATCGCAACATCGTCCCGCAGCTCATCAAGCGGGGGAAGAGCCAGGTTCAGCTGGGCATGTTTTTCGGGAGGATGGCGGCGTCGAAGGGAACCTCGGGTGCCGAACGCATGACCGCTGACGCGTTGACTACCATGGCCACGATCGCCGCCCGGGGGATCACCGAGTTCGGCCAGGTGGTAGGTCTGGCCCCACCCGACGACGACGCCCCGCCCCTCGGGGTCGCGGTGCCGGAGGCCGATGTCACCCAGATCGACACGGCCGGCGAACCGGCACCCAAGCCGAAACCGGCGAAGAAGTCCAGCGCCCGCCGACCGGCCGCCCGGGGACCACGGCTCCCGATCGCCGGCTACGACCAGTTGACAGCACGGGAGATCGTCAGGCTCCTCGACGATCTCACTCCCGCCCAGCGCACGCGGATTCGCCACTACGAGACCGGGAATCGCAACCGGAAGACCGTCCTGGCGAAGCTGGACCGGCTCGACGACTCCACGTGAGCTACGAATCGGCTCGCCCCGCCAGCGCCG
>JBFGLT010000047.1:0-18475 GCA_041576015.1 Acidimicrobiales bacterium | reverse complement strand
GGAGGCCGGTGCCGGCGTTGATCAGGTTGGTCCCCGAGAATGTGAAGTCGTAGGTGAGGAGCGTGCCGAGGTGGTTGATCTGGCCGCTGATCTCGATCCCCGAGTTGTTGACGTCGACCGGCGACGAGCCACCGACACGAGCCAGCGGGAAGCCGCGGTCGTTGGGGCCCTCGATCTTGCCGCTCAGATCGGCGCACGACACGAACGTGCCGTCGGTTTGGGTGACGACGACGACGGGATGGCCGTTGTTCAGCGATTCCGCTGCATTTCCGGTGAAGGCGGGCACGGGATCGTAGCCCCAGCGCAGCACCCCGGTGGCGCTGGTCGTGACCTCACTGTCCCACTCGCCGTCTCCGTTGAACACGCCGAGGGCGTCGGGCGTCATGGCGCAAGAGCTGGCAACGCCAACCTCCCCACCGAGCCGGACCCGGTAGGTCGTCGACGGGGTGAGCCCGTCCACCTCGACGGCGACGCTCGGTCCGACAGCCGAGGTCGGTGCCTGGAGGTGCCCGACCCCGCTGGCACCGGAGGCGCCGTATTCGGCGAAGGTCAGCGCGTAGACGTTGGCGCCTACGGGCACCGGTGGAATCGGCTCTTCCTGGGCTGCGACCGGGCCGGCCACTGCGAACAGCGCCGCCGTAGCGGTCAAGATGGCGACGAGACGTCGCCGACGGGTCAGTGCGAGAGTGTTCATTTGTACCTCGTGATGAAGGGCTTGGGTGGATCCGCCAGGAACCGCACGTTATCGACCGTCGTGTGGGTTCGAAAGGGATCGGCCGCCGATTCGGTGGGATTGCCTAGCGAGCATGGGTCGGCCGGTACGCTGGCTCGGTGCCAGCGGTCGAGAGCGTCCACGAGGTCGAATCAGCGCTCGCCGAGCACGACTATCTCTCCGACATCGGGCTGGCGACCAGCATCTTCCTGGCCCTCAAACTCGAACGACCGCTGTTCCTGGAGGGCGAAGCCGGCGTCGGGAAGACCGAGGTCGCCAAGGTGCTGAGCCGGTGGACCGGCGGCCGCTTGATCCGCCTCCAGTGCCACGACGGTATCGACGCTGCCCAGGCGGTCTACGAGTGGGACTACGCCCGCCAGTTGCTCCACCTCCGTACGGCCGAGGCGACCGGCCGGGCCACGGGCATCGACGCCGAGGAACTGGAGGCCGAGCTGTACGCCCCGCGGTTCCTCATCCGCCGGCCGCTGCTGGAGGCGCTCAGCCCCACCGAGGGTCCGCGGCCGGTCTTGCTGATCGACGAGATCGACAGGGCCGACGACGAGTTCGAGGCCTTCTTGCTCGAGGCCCTGAGCGATTACTCCATCACCATTCCCGAGATCGGCACGATCCATGCCGAGACCCCTCCGATCGTCGTCCTCACGAGCAACCGCACCCGCGACGTCCACGATGCGCTCAAGCGACGCTGTCTGTATCACTGGGTGGAGCACCCGAGCTTCGAGCGTGAGGTCGAGATCGTGAAGCTCCGTGCTCCGGGGGTCAGCGACCGGCTGGCTCGGCAGGTGGCGGCGATGACCGAAGCGATGCGGGGCTTCGGGCTCTACAAGCCGCCCGGAATCGCCGAAACGATCGACTGGAGCCTCTCGCTGGCCGCCCTGGGTCAGATGGAGCTCGACGACGAGACCGTCGCCGCCACCCTCGGGACCGTGTTGAAATACCGCGAGGATCATGCCAAGGTCCACCAGCGCGGCCTCCACGAGATGGTCAAGCGGGCGCTGCTCAAGAGCTGACCGTGGGCGGAAATTCCGGCGGAGACCCTTGACAAGCTACTTCATAAGGATATGTTTATGAACCAATGTCGTTATCGAGTGACGAGATCTTGGGGGTACTTCGGGCGGTGGGGGAGCCGACGCGCCTGCGCATCGTGCTCATCTGCGACCGCATCGAGCTGACCGTCGGCGAGCTGTGCCGCGTCCTGGGCCAGAGCCAGCCCCGGGTCAGCCGTCACCTGAGACTGCTGGTCGAGTCGGGCGTGCTCGAACGAAACGCCGAGGGCACCAGCGCCTTCTACCGGCTGGCCGAGGCGCCCTTCGCCGCCGCCGTGCTGGCCGCCGTGAAAGCCAATCTCGATGCGGACGAGGAGGTCGACGGGACCCTCGGCCGCGACCTCGAGCGGCTGGAGACCGTCCGCGCCGAACGGGCCCGAAACGCCGCCGCCTACTTCGAACAGATCGCCGAGTCCTGGGAGAACGTCCGCCGGCTCCATGTCGCCGATGATGTCGTCGAGACCGCGCTGCTGGATGCCACCGGCGACATGATCGTCGGCGAGTTCCTCGACATCGGGACCGGCACGGGCCGGATGCTGGAGGTCTTTGCCGACCGCATCCAGCGAGGAGTTGGCATCGACCTCAGCTCTCGCATGCTGAACCTGGCGAGGAGCCGTCTCGATCGAGATGGCCTTCGGCACTGCTCGGTCCGGCACGGCAACATCTACGACCTCGACCTTCCGGCGGCGTCGGTCGACCTGGCCGTCGTGCACCACGTCTTACACTTTCTCGACGATCCGGCCAGCGCCCTCGTTCAGATCGCCCGCACCCTCCGTGCCGGCGGCCGGCTTCTCGTCGTCGATTTCGCTCCTCACCAGAACGAGACACTCCGAACCGAGCACGCCCACGCTCGGCTCGGGTTCAGTGACTCCCAGATCCGGCGGTGGTGCGAGCAGGCCGGCCTGTACCAGGTCCGGGTCTCCCACCTGGCGCCCACCAGCCCGACCGAGGGCGACGCCTTGACCACATCGCTGTGGGTCGCCGAACAACCGGCCGCCCACGAGCCGGCCACGAGACGACTGGAGAACGCCTCATGACCGTCGATGACTACCGAGCCGCCGCCGAACGATTGTTGCGGCGGCCCTGGCCCGTCCAGCCGATCCGGTCGCAATTCTCCGTGTCGTTCGAGTTCTTCCCGCCCACCACTGAGGACTCGACGGGCCGGTTCACCTCCACGATCACGACGCTGGCCACCTTCTCACCTGCCTTCATGAGCGTGACCTACGGAGCCGGCGGCTCGACCCGCGAGCGCACGCACGCCGCCATCGCCCGAGTCCAGGAGACGACCGCGGTTCCCGTGGCCGGTCATCTCACCTGCGTGGGGGCATCGAACGACCAGACCCAGCAGACGATCGATCGCTACGCCGCCGCCGACGTCACCCGAATCGTTGCGTTGCGGGGCGACGAGCCACAGGACGGGACCATGGCAGCGGGCGCCTACCCCGATGCCGGCGCCCTCGTCGCTGCGATCCGGGCTCGTCCCGACGGCGACCGCTACGACATCTCGGTCGCCGCCTATCCCGAGACCCACCCCCGCGCGGCCAGCCCCCAGGCTGATCTCGACAACCTCAAACGCAAGCTGGACGCCGGTGCGGATCGGGCCCTCACCCAGTTCTTCTTCGACACCGATGCCTTCCTGCGCTTCCTGGATCGAGCCCGCGGGGCGGGGATCACCGCACCGATCGTGCCCGGGATCATGCCCGTCGTCGACTTCGGCCAGATCGCCCGATTCGCCCGCCGTTGCGGGACTCGGATTCCCGAGTGGATGCCTGGGCTCTTCGAGGGGCTCGACGACGCCCCTGATGTTCATCGGATGATCTCGGCAACCATCACCGCCGAGCAGTGCCGGGTGCTCGCAGAACATGGCATCACCGAGTTCCACTTCTACACGATGAACCGTGCCGAGCTGACCGCCGCCGCCTGCCGGATCCTGGGGATGATCCCCGAGCCGATCTCTGCGACGACCCGCCGGGTGGCGTCGTGAACCGGCTCGACCGGCTCGCCGCTCTCAGGGCGGCCATCGGCGAGCGCATCCTGATCCTCGACGGTGGCATGGGCACGAGCATTCAGGCCACGGGGTTTCGCGGGAACAACGACATCTTGAATCTCACACGGCCCGCCGTGATCCGGTCGATCCATGCTGGTTTCCTCGACGCCGGCGCCGACATCTTGACGACCAATACGTTCAACGCCACGACGATCTCCCAGGCCGACTACGGAACCCAAGATCAGACGTTTGAGATCAATCGTGCGGCGGCGGTTCTCGCACGCCGGGTCGCCGACGAGGCCGAGGCGATCGATGGACGGGTGCGGTGGGTGGCCGGCGCCCTTGGCCCGACCAACAAGACGGCAAGCATCTCTCCCGATGTGGAGGATCCCGCCCGCCGGGACGTGTCCTTCGAGCAGCTCCGCTGTGCCTACGCCGAGGCGGTCGCCGCCCTCGTCGCAGGAGGGGTGGACGTGGTGCTCGTCGAGACGATCTTCGACACGCTCAACGCCAAGGCCGCCCTGTTCGCCATCGACGAGTATGCGACGCTGCACGATCTCGACCTGCCGGTCATCATCTCGGGCACGATCACCGACCGGTCCGGCAGGACGCTGTCCGGTCAAACCGTCGAGGCGTTCTGGCACTCGGTTCGTCATGCCGATCCGCTGGCCGTCGGCTTGAACTGCGCCCTGGGGGCCGAGGATCTCAAGGGGTACGTTGCCGATCTCGGCCGCATCGCCGACGTTCCCGTGAGCGTGTATCCCAACGCCGGACTTCCCAACGAGCTCGGTGACTACGACGAGACCCCCGATCACATGGCGGCCGTCGTCGGTCAGATGGCTCGGGCCGGCACGGTCAACCTGGTCGGCGGGTGCTGTGGCACCACGCCGGATCACATCCGGGCCATCGCCGCGGCGGTGGCGTCCTGCCCGCCCCGCTCGATACCAACCCTCGAGCCGGCGACTCGCCTGTCGGGTCTGGAACCGATGACCATCACCGATCAGAGCCTGCTGGTCAACGTGGGCGAGCGGACAAACGTGACCGGCTCGGCGCGTTTCGCCAAGCTGATCCTGGCCGGTCGATTCGACGAGGCGGTGGCCGTGGCTCGCGACCAGGTCGAGAACGGCGCCCAGGTCATCGACGTCAACATGGACGAGGGGATGCTGGACTCGGAGGCGGCCATGGTCCGCTTCCTCAACCTCATCGCCACCGAACCGGACATCTGCCGGGTGCCGGTGATGATCGACTCGTCGAAGTGGTCGATCATCGAGGCCGGGCTCCGGTGTGTGCAGGGCAAATCGATCATCAATTCCATCTCGTTGAAAGAGGGCGAGGAGGAGTTCCTCCGCCAGGCGCGTCTGGCCCGCCGGTACGGTGCCGCCGTCGTCGTGATGGCATTCGACGAGCAGGGCCAGGCCGACACCTTCGAACGGAAAGTGGAGATCTGCCGGCGGGCCTTCCATCTGCTCACCGAAACCGCTGGAGTCGACGCCGAGGACATCATCTTCGATCCGAACATCTTCGCGGTCGCCACCGGCATCGAGTCCCACAACGCGTACGGGACGGCGTTCATCGAGGCAACCAGGGAGTTGCGCCGGACCTGCCCGGGAGCCCGGGTCTCGGGCGGCTTGAGCAACCTCTCGTTCAGCTTTCGCGGGAACAACCCGCTGCGCGAGGCCATGCACGCCGTGTTCCTGTACCACGCAACCCGGGCCGGTCTGTCCATGGCCATCGTGAATGCCGGCCGGCTGCCGGTGTACGACGACATTCCGGTCGATCTCCGAGAACGAATCGAGGACGTACTCCTCAACCGCCGTGCCGACGCCACCGAGCGGCTCGTCGAGGTGGCCTCCGACGCAGAGCGGACCGCCGGCGTCCAGGCCGACGACCTGTCCTGGCGCGAGTCCCCGGTCCACGACCGGCTCACCCACGCATTGGTGCACGGACTCGACGGCCACATCGTCGACGATGCCGAGGAGGCCCGCCGAGAGCTCGGCAGTGCGCTGGCTGTCATCGAGGGACCGTTGATGGACGGCATGGACCAGGTCGGTGACCTTTTCGGCAGCGGCCGGATGTTCCTGCCCCAGGTTGTCAAGAGCGCCCGGGTGATGAAGAAGGCAGTCGCCCACCTCGAGCCGTTCATGGCGACGGCCGGGGAGACCGTGACGTCGGCCGGAACCGTCGTGCTGGCCACGGCCAAAGGGGACGTCCACGACATCGACAAGAACATCGTCGGTGTCGTCTTGCGATGCAACAACTACGACGTCGTCGACCTCGGCGTGATGGTGCCGTCCGAGGAGATCCTGCGAACCGCACGGGAAGTGGACGCCGACGTGATCGGCGTGTCAGGCCTGATCACGCCGAGTCTCGACGAGATGGTGCACGTCGCCGCTCAAATGCAGTCAGAGGATCTCTGCCTCCCCCTCCTCATCGGTGGGGCTACGACGAGCCGGGTGCACACGGCGGTCAAGATCGCTCCCGCCTATGACGGTCCGGTGATCCACGTGCCCGACGCATCGCGGGCCGTTGGCGTGATGTCCTCGCTGCTCGGCGAAAGGTCGAGCGAGTACACCCGATCGGTGGCGACCGACTACGAGTCGGTCCGAGCCGCCCGGGCCGGTGGGGACGGCGCCCAGCGCACGGTCGCACTCTCGGTCGCTCGGGTCAATCGGGTCCCGATCGACTGGGACGCGACGGCGACCATCGAACCGGCCCAAGCCGGTGTCGACACCATCGACGCTCTCGACCTCGAGCGTCTCCGGGACTTCATCGACTGGACGCCGTTCTTCCGATCTTGGGATCTCGCCGGCGGGTTCCCTCGGATCCTCGACGATCCGATCGTCGGCCCGGCCGCCAGAGCCCTTTTCGACGACGCCAGGAGCATGCTCGACCTCATCATCGACGAGGAGTGGCTCACGGCCCGGGCGGTGACGGGCTTCTGGCCGGCCAACAGTGTGGGCGACGACATCATCGTCTACGCCGATCGAACCAGGACCGCCACGCTGGCGACCCTGCACACCCTTCGCCAACAGGTTGCTCACGCCGACGAGCGACCCAACTACGCCCTCGCCGATTTCGTCGCTCCCGCTGCGTCCGGCATCAAAGACTGGGTCGGGGCGTTCTGCGTGTCAACCGGCTCGGCCGTCGAGGAGCGGGCGGCCGCATTCGAAGCGGTTCACGACGACTACCGGGCCATCATGCTCAAAGCCCTCGCTGACCGGCTGGCCGAGGCGTCGGCGGAGTACGTCCACCACCTGGTGCGCAGCGAGCTGTGGGGATACCAGCCGCAGCTTTTCACCAACGAGGAACTGATCCGGGAGCGCTATCAGGGAATCCGCCCTGCGCCCGGGTACCCCGCCTGTCCCGATCACACCGAGAAGCGCACGATCTTCGCGCTGCTCGAAGCCACCGAACGGATAGGTGTCGAGCTCACCGAGAGCTGCGCCATGAGTCCTGCGGCTTCGGTCAGCGGTCTCTATTTCGCCCATCCGGCCGCCCGCTATTTCGGGGTACGGCGAGTATTGCCCGATCAGCTCGAGGACTACGCCGATCGGAAGGGTTGGACCCTGGAGGAAGCCAGTCGGTGGCTGGCGCCGGTGCTGTGACCGATCTTCTGCCGGTCATCCTGCGACGGCACTAGGTTGGATCCGGCCATGCGACGAGACGCCATCGAGGGCCTGATCGAACTGAAACCGGCCCGTTTCGAGGATCAGCGGGGCTACGTGAGCGAGACCTACAACCGGCGGGACTTCGCCGACCAGGGGGTCGACGCTGTCTTTGTTCAGGACAACCAGACCTACTCGGCTGTCGCGGGGGTGATTCGAGGACTGCACTGTCAGAGCCCTCCCGAGGCGCAGGGCAAGCTCGTCCGCGTGGTCACCGGTGCGATTTGGGACGTTGCCATCGACCTCCGGACCGGTTCTCCCACCTATCTCGATCACGCCGCCCTGCGGCTGGACTCGACCGCCGGCACGCAATTGTGGATTCCGCCCGGGTTCGCGCACGGCTTCTGCACCCTCGAACCCGGCACCATCGTGGCCTACAAGCTCACCCGGTATCGGGCGTCCCTCCACGAGATGACGATCCGGTACGACGATCCGGTGCTCGGGATCGAGTGGCCGGTACGACCGGGCGGCGCCATTCTGTCCCAGCGGGACGCGGCGGCCCCGCTGCTCGCCCAACTGGGCGACTCCCGGCCGGTCTTCGGACCGGCCTGACATGCCGAGGGTGATGATCACCGGTGCGGGTGGACAGGTCGGCTCTGCGCTCCAGCGAGCCGCATGGCCTGGATCTGTCGAGCTGGCTTCGGTCGATCGAACCGAGCTCGACATCGGTGACGGGCGGGCCGTGCAGCGCTTCGCCGACGACTGCGCTCCGGCGGTCATCATCAACGCCGCCGCGTTCACCGACGTCGACCGGGCCGAATCCGAGCCCGACCGGGCCTACGACATCAACGATCGAGCGGTCGAGCACCTCGTCGACGCCGCCGATCGGCACCGTGCCGTCCTCGTCCAGATCTCCACCGACTTTGTCTTCGACGGAACAAAGGACGGCTGGTACGTCGAAGTCGATCCGCCGGCGCCCCGCTCGATCTACGGTGCCAGCAAGCTGGCCGGCGAACGCCGGGCGCTCGCCGCTCGACGCGCCATGGTCGTCCGGACGTCGTGGGTGTACGGCCCCGGTGGTCCGAACTTCGTTCGAGCGATCCGCACGAGGGCCCGTCGCGAGCGCCAGTTCGGTGTGGTCGCCGACCAGTTGGGTTGCCCCACTGCGGCGGCCGACCTGGCCGCTGCGATCGCCGCCATCGTCGCCGCGAACTGCCACGACCTCGGAGTGTTCCACGTCGCCGCGCCCGACGACGCCAGCCGGTGGGAGCTGGCCTGTCGCGTCGTCGAGCTCATGGCTCTCCCCCGACCGCCGACGATCCTTCCCATCGAGAGCTCCGAGTCCGATGCTCATGCGATCAGGCCGGCGAACTCCCGCTTGGACAGTGGCCGGCTGGCCGGCTCCTACGGCATCGCTCTCCCGTCGTGGCAGGAGTCGCTCGTGAGGGTCTCGGCCGAACTGGACGGGACCGGATCGTGAGGCTCCTGGTCACCGGGGGTCTTGGGTTCATCGGCTCGGAGGTCGTCCGCCAGGCCGTCCGCACCGGCCACGAGGTCGTGAACGTCGACGTACAGACCTATGCCGGTGATCCGCGCACTGTCGTCGAGGTCGCCGCCGCCAGCGGCTACCGGCTCGAACGGATCGACATCAGCGACGGCGAGCAGGTCACCCGTGTGTTCAACGAAACGGCCCCGGAAGCCGTCCTGCACCTGGCGGCCGAGAGTCATGTCGATCGAAGCATCGATCGACCGATGGCATTCGTCGAAACCAACGTCATGGGAACGGCTGTCCTGTTGTCGGCTGCCGTCGAGCACTGGCGAGGGTTGTCATCGGGCATGCGGCGGCGGTTCCGGTTCGTCCACGTGTCGAGCGACGAGGTGTTCGGATCCCTCGGGCCGACCGATCCGCCGTTCGCTCCCACCTCCCGGTACCGGCCACGGTCGCCCTACGCAGCGAGCAAGGCGGCGTCCGACCACCTCGCTCGCGCCTGGCGCCACACCTATGGCCTGCCGACGGTAATCACGAACTGCTCCAACAACTACGGACCCTTCCAGTTTCCCGAGAAGCTCGTGCCCCTCATGACCATCAACGCACTCCTTCGGAAACCTCTGCCGGTGTATGGAACCGGGGAGAACGTGCGCGATTGGCTCCATGTCGCCGACCACGTCCGGGGCCTTCTCGACGTCGTCGAGCGGGGCCAGCCCGGGACGACGTATCTGTTCGGCGGTTCGGCCGAGCGAACGAACCTCCAGGTCGTCGAGGCGGTCGCCGACCTCGTCGACCGGTTGGCGCCCGATGACGGTCCGAGCCGCCGAACCCTCATCCGCATGGTTGCGGACCGCCCAGGCCACGACCACCGCTATGCCATCGACTACTCGGCGACGACCGACCAACTCGGGTGGCGACCGTTTCGGTCCTTCGAGGATGGCCTGGCGTCCACCGTCCAGTGGTACCTCGACCGCCGGGACTTCTGGGAGCCGTTGCTCGATTGACCGCCGGCCGTGGGCGCGGGCCCGTCCTCACCGGACGCAAGGGGACGATGAGGCGTTGCGCCGGAACGAGACCGTAGTGATCGGCTTCGTCGCCCTTCCCGGCGATCCGACGGTGAACGCCCGTTGCTCTCGAGCGGAGGCAGCCGCCGATGACGACATTACGTGTGAGTGACCAGACCATGACGGTCCGTACCCTTCGCAGGCCGACTGACTATTGTGAGCGGCCAGCCAACCACGGAACGGCATCAACCGGGAGGGCGTCATGCACATCAGATCGATCGCGGCGGCGGTGCTGTCCGCCGTCCTGCTTGGCGTGGTTCCCTTCGTCGAAGTCGGTGCGGTCAGCGATGCGGTCGATGCAGTCGTGAATCTCTCGGCGGCGGAGGTCCCCGGTGAGCCCGGTCATGCGCTCATTTCCTGGGACGCCCCGCCCGGAGTCGCCGTCACCGGCTACCGGCTCGATGCGCAGCGGGAGGGCGATCATCGGTGGGATTGGGCCTGCAACTTCACCGGCCGGCCCGATCTGACCGCCTGTGATCTCTACGGCCTCGAGGCCGGCTCGTGGACGTTCCACGTCGCGCCACTCACGACCTCCGGCGTGGGGTCCTTCACCGGTGTCGGACCGATCGCAATCACGCCGGGACCCGAGGTCGGCGCCGTCGGCGACGTGACGGCCATCCAAGTGCCGAACGACCCTGGCCATGCCCTGATCTCCTGGAGCCCGCCGACCGACGTCGTGGCGTCGGGCTATCGGGTGGACGCCCAGCGCAACGCCGATCCGGTGATCCGGTGGGCGTGCAACTTCACCGGCCGGCCGGATCTGACCGCCTGTGACCTCTGGGCGCTCGCTCCTGGAGAGTGGTGGTTCTGGGTCTCGTCGCTCTACTCGGGCGGAGCAGGGCCCCCGATGCTGGTGGGACCGGTCACGATCACGGCGCCCGGGTTGCCAGCGCCGGTGGGGGATCTGGTCGCCCGCCAGGTACCCGGAGAACCCGGACATGCGCTCATCTCCTGGACGGCTCCGCCCGGGTTGATCACCGGCTATCGGCTGGATGCCCAACGGGGAGACAATCCGGTGATCCCGTGGGCCTGCAACTTCACCGGCCGGCCGGATCTGACGGCGTGTGATCTGTGGAACCTCGCACCGGGGGAGTGGCGGTTCTGGGTGTCGGCCATCAACGAGGTGGGAGAGGGGCCCGCCCGGTCCGTCGGCCCGGTGACGATCACGGCGGTAGCGACGACCACAACGGTGCCGACCACGACGACGACGACCGTCCCGACGACGACGGCGCCGACCACCACGACGACGACCGTCCCGACGACGACGGCGGTGCCGACCACGACGACGACGACCGTCCCGACGACGACGGCGCCGACCACGACCGTGCCGACCACGATCACGACGACGACGGTGCCGACCACGACCACGACCGTGCCGACCACGACGGTGCCTCCCGAGTTGCTGGGACCCGACATCGTCTTCACCCGCTATGGCACCCAGCAGGTCGCAGGCGTGGCCACCGATCCCGACGGGGTCGGAGCAGTCGATCTCGTGGCCATCGACCTGGGGGCGCTCGGGGCGACGGGCGTCGATGGCGTCAGATACTGGGATGGATCGTCCTGGGGCGGGCGCGGACCGGTGATCCACCCCGTCACACTCGAAGGCGACGGTGGCTTCGAGTTCGCCTGGAACCCGCGCAACGGCGGCTCGGGTTCATATCTTGTCGGTGCGTCGGCCGAAGATCTCCTCGGGAACCGCAACCCGCGCCAGCCGTCGGGCACGACCTCGGTGATCGTCCGGACCGACTTCACCGCTCCGACGATCACGGTACGTCCACCGGCGGTCGGCGCCGGTGGCATCACGTTTTCGGGCACCGCGGGCGAAGACGTTGCCATCCGCACGGTCCGACTCGTCATCCGCCATAACGAAACGTCCGAGTACTGGAACGGAGACCGGTGGATCCCTGCTTCGGCGGCCTCGGGAGACCCCGGCGTGATGGTTGACGCCACGCTCTCCGAACCACTCGGAACCGCCGTCGAGTGGACCTACTCCCTGATCACCGACCGAACCGGGACATTTCAGGTGGTGCACTGGGCGCAGAACGGCGCCTTCGCGAACTCCTCGATCGTGCATCAGATCGTCGGCGAACCCGGGCCCATGTCACCGCTCGAGATCCAGCAGACGCTCTCGATCCAGGAGTTCACTCAGCGGGGCGACTTCGCCGACTGGCCATTCGGCTCCTGACGGCGAGCTGTTCCCCGGCGAACCCGACGTTCCCCAAGTGCTTGCAGATAGCCTGGGAATGCCGTGGCTCGACGGGTACGGGCGGTGGACGTCGCCCACGGCGCGGAGCGGGCTCCGTTCGGGGCCCGCTCGCCTACCGTTTCGGCGGCTACGTGTGGTGAGGAGCGACCGCTGGGCCTGGCCCGGCGATGAATGTGCACCGGCGGCTCAGATCCCGAAGGCGTTGGTGACCTCGCACGAGACCGCCGTCGCCAGCTCCGGTGGCCCGTCGGTCGCCTCTGCTTCCGTGCGGCCCGTGTCGTTGAGCGCGAGTCCGGCGAGGGCGACGGTGCCGTTGTGCACCGCCACGCCGTCGGCGTCGAGGTACGCGAAATCGACCACGATGTAGTCCGCTTGACCGTCGATGGTGTTGGTGAACTCGATCTGGGCCGCCACCGGGACGCCATCGTCGGCGATGGTGAGCTGACACATCGCGGCATCGATGGCCGCCTCTTCGGCGTCAAGCCGAGCGTTCGCCTCACGGGAGGGGCCCGACGCCAGAACCAGACAACCCCCGAAGGCCATGGCGACCCCGAGAAGGATGATCCGCAGACGCCGCCGATCACCCGGCCTGAACTCCACATCGGCGGGCAGCCCACGCGGCGTCAACGGATTGGGCAACAACGGCACAGCAATCGAGCGTACTCGACGGGCCCGCGGCCCCCTGCCCGGCTCCCACAACGAGCGAATTGGTCTCACTCTCCGTGGTGCGATATACAGATGCGGACGAGTGCGCCAGCGCTCGTGAGTTGGACGGGAGAACTGATGAAACGAGTACTGATCGCCATCGCGGCGCTCGTAACCATGCTCGGCATGTTTGCGACGCCGGTCGGGGCCAAACAGAAGCCCGAGATCGACAAGGACTACGTTGTCGTCCAGGAGCTGTTGCCCTTCGAGGCTCTCGAGGGTGCCACGCCCTATTGGGGTGTCTTGGACGGTGCCGGGTACCGAATCGAGGTCCCGGACGACTGGAACGGCGACCTGGTCCTGTGGGCCCACGGCTACGCTGGAACCTCGGAAGAGCTAGTCGTACAAGACCCGCCGGGCGGACTCCGTGCGTACCTGATCGAGCAGGGCTACGCCTGGGCGGCGTCCAGCTACTCGAAGAACGACTATCACATCTCGACCCCGGCCGCCGAGACCCGGGATCTGGCCAAGCAGTTCCACACGATCACCGGCGAAGCCCGCCCCGATCAGCGATACCTCCTCGGCGTGTCGATGGGCGGCAACATCACGGTGTACTCCGCCGAGCGGTATCCGAACTTCTACGACGGTGTGCTTCCGGCCTGTGGTGTCCTCGCCGACCTCGACCTGTTCGACTACTTCCTCGACGTCAACCTGGCCTTCCAGGAACTGGGCGGTAACGGCAGCTATCCCGTGACCAACCCATTCCAGTGGCTCGGCGTCGACGTACCCGCCAACAAGGCGGCGCTCGAGGCGGTCGAGGGCGGCTGGCCCTTCGCCCTCAACGAAAACGGCGAGGCACTGAAAGATCTCGTCGAGCAGCGGAGCGGTGGCGACCGGCCCAACTTCGAAGACGCGTGGGTGTTCTGGAACATCGACCTCCCCGGTGAGCCGGACAACAGCAGCTTCCTGTGGAGCCTGGCGATCGACACGGGAACGGTTCCCCTCCCCGGTCAGTTCACCGCCAACGCCGACGACGTCTATCAGTTCGACGGCGACCCGGCCCTGAGCGACGCCGAAGCGGCGTTCAACGCTGCGGTCCAGCGGATCGAACGGGATGGGCTCAACCCCGCCAACCGGCACGAGCTGCCCTTCAACAAGGGCAAGTTCGTCGACCCGATGCTTACCATGCACAACCTCGGCGATTTGTTCGTCCCGTTCTTCAACGAGATCGAGTACGCCGAGCGGGTGCAGGCCAACGGCAACCCCGACCTCCTCGTCCAACGAGCGATCCGCGGTGCGATCCACTGCGACTTCACCACCGCCGAGTGGGTCACCGCCTTCACGGACCTCGTCGACTGGGTCGAGGACGGGGTCAAGCCCGACGGTGATCCGGTGCTCGATCCGGCGGCGGTGGCCGATCCGGAGTACGGCTGCCGGTTCACCGATGGCGGGCATCCGTTCGCGGAGGCCTGCGAAGCCGGATAGATCGAGGGGGCGCCTCCGGGGGCCGGGCCGCTGGGCCCGCCCCCGGGTCGGCACCGCTCAACCCACGGTGGGCTCGAGTAGGCGATCATGGGGGCATGCAGGTACGCGCTCTCCATTTCGACCGTGATCGGCCGGCGGAACCGGTCCCCCCACCATTTGGGGAGGTTGAAACCGGCTGGGTGTGGATCGACGTCGAGGCCGGCCATGGTGACTTCGACGAGTTGAGCGAGCTCATCGAACACCTCGGGCTCGAGTCTCTGGCGCTTCGCGACGCCCTCGAGGACCGGGACCTGCCCAAGGTGGACGACTTCGGCCACTCGTCGCTGGTAGTCCTTCACGGCCTGGCCGACGACGAGGTAGCCATGTACGAGCTCGACTGCTTCCTCACCGCCGACCATCTCGTCACCATCCACCGGCACCCCTCGCCGGCGGTGGATGTCCTGTGGGACGGCGGCCAGCGGCGCAGCGAGCTGGGATCGGGCGGTGCGGGTGAGTTCCTCGGGCGCCTGGCCGACGTCGTCACTCGCCGGTTGATGTACGTGCTGGACACCTTCGCGCTCCGGGCCGAGGAGCTCACCGACCTCGCCCTGCGGGCCGACCCGGCCTTCCTCGGCGAGATCACCGCCATACGCTCCGACCTCACCGTGCTCCGCCGGGTCATCCACCCTCAGCGAGAGATCCTCGACGTGCTGCGGCAGTCGACGTCGCCCCTGCTCAGCGACGCCAGCCGCCGACGGTTCTCCGACGTGTTCGACGTCGCCTCTCGGGCGGCGGCCGAGCTCGACAGCGCACGAACCGTCCTGGCCGAGATCCTCGACGCCTACCGCGGGGCGGAGGCCAAGCAAGCCAGCGAGGTGACCAAGGTGCTGACGGTCTACGCCGCCACCATGTTGCCGCTCTCGCTGGTGGTCGGGTTTTTCGGGATGAACTTCGAGAACCTTCCACTCGTCGACCGACGAACCGGCTGGGTGATCGTGGCCGTGTTCATGACCATTGTCGCCGTCCTCTCCCTCGGTGTGTTCACCTCGCTCGGCTGGACCCGCCGCCCGTCGGGACGAGCGGCCGGAGCGCTTCTCGGCCGCGGCCTCGTGGAGGCGGCGCGCACGCCGGCCCAGCTCGTCGGCGCCGTCTACGAGATCTCGACCATGCCGATGCGCACCGCCGTCGCCGGCCGCCAGAAGAACCTGAGCTGAGCCCTGAACCGGTTGGGAACCAGGTTGCAGTCATCGGGCTGTCCGCCGTGGAGCCCGGTATCGTCGGGGACGATGAGCACGGGTGAGGCGATCGCGGTCGCGTTCAGCCGGGCGCTGCGAGAGGCCGGGCTGGCCGTTCCCATCAGCGCCACCTTGAACTTCGCGACCGCGCTCGATGTCGTCGGCGTCGGTGAACGAAAGGCGCCGTACTGGGCGGGTCGGGCGACGCTGATCTCCCAGCCCGAGGACATCGCCGTCTACGACCGCATCTTCGCCGCCTTCTGGGAGCAGCAGTTCGGTGAACGTATGAACGTCGAGGGTGTGGCACCGGAGATCACCCTGGCGCTCGACTCCGACGACGAGCACGCCGGCGACGAGGCGGACGGCGGCACGGAGGACTCTGACGACATCCAATCGGTCCGCTTCAGCCGAACCGAGATCCTCATGGACAAGGACTTCGCGTCCTGCGACGACGCCGAACTGGCCGAGCTCCAGGAGTTGATGTTGCAGATGCGATTTACCACCCCCGCCCAGCAGAGTCGCCGTCTCGTGCCGACCAGGCGGCACGGAGACGCCCCGGATCTACGTCGCACGATTCGCCTGGCCCTCAAGCACCAGGGCGAGCCGGTGCAGCGACGGTTCACCGAGAAGTCGATCAAACCGCGCCGGCTGGTGCTGATCCTCGACGTCTCCGGGTCAATGGAGCCCTATGCGCGGGCGTTCCTGCGGTTCGCGCACGCCGCCGTCATCGCCCGAGGGCGCGTCGAGGCCTTCGCCATCGGAACCCGCCTCACCCGCTTGACCCGCTACCTGGGCAACCGGGATCCCGACGTGGCGCTGGCCGCTGCCACTCCCGAGGTCAAGGATTGGAGCGGGGGCACGCGGCTTGGAGAGACGCTCGGCCAGTTCAACGACGAGTGGGGGATCCGGGGTGTCGCCCGGGCCGCGGTGGTCGTGATCCTGTCCGACGGGTGGGACCGCGGCGACGCAGAGGTCCTCGGCGAACAGATGCAGCGCCTCCACCGTGTGACCCACCAGTTGATCTGGGTGAATCCGCTGAAGGCCTCGGACGGATATGCGCCGATCGCCGCCGGGATGGCCGCCGCGCTGCCCCATGTCGACGTGTTCTTGTCCGGTCACTCGTACCGCTCGCTCGAGCACCTCGCCGGGATTCTCGCCCGATCGACCGCCCGCTGACCAGCGGGCCCGGCGGCCGGTCGCGACATCGAGCACTTCCATTGGGTCCTCAGGTGTCGAGCTTGCCGGTGAACCAGTCGAGGATCAGCTCCGCCCGCTGGACGCGGTGAACCGGCGAGCCGCTGCGGGACAGCTCGTGGTTCTCGCCCGGGAATCGATAGAAGTCGACCTCGCGGTCGAGTAGGCGAAGCGCGATCCACAGCTCTTCGGCCTGGGCGATCGGACAGCGCCAGTCCTCTTCGGAGTGGATGATGAGCATGGGGGTGTCGATGCTGGACACCTCGCTGATCGGCGAGCGCTCGGCGTAGTAGTCGGGGTCTTGGAGGTGGTCGACGCCGTGCTCGAGCCGGAACATCGTGGCGATGTCGCTGCTCCACTCCAGCGATGTGAGGTTGTTGACGGCCCGCTCCGAGCACAAGCCACGGAATCGATCTCCGTGGCGAGCGGCCAGCCAGGTCGCCATGTATCCGCCATAGGAGCCGCCCAGCATCCCGACTCGCTCCCCGTCACAGAAGGGGTACCGCTCGAGGGCACCGTCGAGGATTGCCATCACGTCGTCGATGTCCACCGAACCCCAGCCCGTTCCCGGGTTCACCGGATGCCGGGGACCCAGGATCGCTTGCCCCCACCCGGTATGCCGGCCACTGCTGCCCCGTGGGTTGCCCAGGACCACGACGAATCCGGCGGCTGCCTGGATCTGCGCCTCGTCGAAGAAGTACTCGCCGTACTGGGCGAAGGGCCCCCCGTGCACGTTCAACAACACGGGGTACCGAGCGTTCTCGTCGAATCCGGCCGGGCGCATGATCCAGGCATCGATCTCGTCGGTACCGTCGCTGGTCGGGACCGTGAAGCGCTCCCAATCGCGGAGTTGTCGGCACCAGATGGCCCCGACGTCGGTGCGCCGCTCCTCGCCCACGTAGAGTTCCCCCACCGAGGTCACCGTCGTGCGGGTCGTGGCGAGGACGCCGGCTCCCCAGGAGAACCCGGTGACGGTGACCGGACCGTCGGTGAGCGCCCTCGGCGGCGACGAGCCATCAGCGGTCAGCTCGTAGAGGTGGACCGATCCCCGATCGTCCGCGGTGGCCAGGAGGGAGGTGCCGTCGATCCACTGGGGCTCGGGGGCACCGACGGTGGGGGTGAACGTGCGGTCGAGTCCGGCGCTGGCATCGATGAACCCGGTGGCCGGCTGGTCGGACCCGGCGGTGGGGATCACCATCACCCGTTCGTTCTGCGGAAACGTGTCCAGCCCCAGCGTGGCGACGAACGCTGTTCGGGACCCGTCCGGGGAGACCGACGGACGGCTGTAGATGCCGTCGCCGGCGGTGAGGCGCCGGGGCTCGTCGCCGGTGAGTGGCACCGCGTACAGGTCTTCGGCGAGGTCCCGATCCCACGCGTCGTGGCGGGCGGCGGCGGTCACGACACCGGAGGAGTCGCCCAGCCACGAGATCCCACTGTGCTGGAAGGGACCCGGGGTCAGGTTGCGGGGCGGGCTGGTGCCGTCAGCGGCGACGACATAGACGTGGGCCGGCCGGTCGAGCACCCAGTCCTCTCCGTTGAGTCGAGCCATGAAGCGTTCGACCTTGCGGGGTGGCTGCCAGGTCTCGTCCTTCTTCTCGTAGCGGTCGTCCCGGGTGCGAGTGATCAAGGCGATCCACTTCCCGTCGGGTGACCACCGGGGCGACTCGATCGCCTCGGGAAGGGTGCACAGCGTGCGAACTTCGCCGACCGATTCCACCGGAATGACGTGGAGCGTGGCATCGCCTTCCTTCTCGCCCCGTCGCGACGTGAAGGCGAGCAGGCGGCCATCGGGCGACCACACCGGACTGGC
>JBFGLT010000046.1:0-18829 GCA_041576015.1 Acidimicrobiales bacterium | reverse complement strand
GCGTTGGCCGGGCGGTCGTCGTCGAAGTCGACGAACGCGGCATCGCCGGTGCCGAGGGACCGGGGGGCGTCGGCGTCGACCACGTAGGTCAGGTCGACGTAGTTGCCTCGAAAGAACGACAGCGGATCGACCGGCCGGATGGCCAGCGCGACCTCGTCGCCCGTCACCTGAATCCACAGTGGCTGGGCAAGGGCCAGCGAGATCGTGGCCAGGCCGACGGCGACGGCGGCAGCGTGCCGGCGTGTCATCCGGATCCCGCCTTGCCGACACCGGCGTTCACTTCCCGCCGTTTCCGTTCGACAAAGATCGCACCACCGACCAAGAGGAGCCCCCCGAGGGTTACCGCCAGCGCCGTCGGCAGGGTCCCGGCGATGCGACCCACGTAGACGGCGAACAGGATCACCCCGGCCATGGCGAACCCCGCGTTGACCGGCCAGCGCACGCCGAAGTGCTGACCGGCGGTGATCAGGGCGACGGCCAGCGCGAAGACGATCGCCCCGTACACGAAGAACAGGGCATCGGAGCCGTCGAAGGCGGGCGCCGCCCACGGCACCGTCGAGCTGTCGAGGAGGTTGTCATCATCGGCGACTTGGGGCAACAGGACCAGCAGCAGCCCCCCGACCGTCACGAAGGCGATCGCCAGCGGCCCATCGGCTCGGCGTCGCGCCACGAGCGCCACCACGGCGGCGGCGATGGTGATCACGACGACATGGAACAGCCGGAAGTCGATCTGGAACAGCCAGGCGAAGGTCACCGGATGGAAGGTCGATACGGTGAGGGGCACGGCGGCCAAGAGCGCCCCGATGGCGATGGCGGGCCGGTTCAGCCACCCGAACTCGGTCTCGGCCAGCAGCCGGGTGGAGGCCACCAGTGCCAGTCCGATGATCGGGAGCAAGGGCCGGATTCCCCGCGCATCCCAGAGGAAGGCGCCCTGGTCGAAGAACTCGGCCGACGGCGTCGAGATCCAGGCCAGCGTAAGGAGGCCGAGAGGCACGGCCAGCCACCCCTGGGCCGACGACGGGGCCGCCCACCCCATCGCCAGGGTTGCCGTCATCCACAGCAGGGTTCCCTGCCAGTAGTTCAGGGGCAGGTTGAAGATCTGACCGACCAGGAAGATGTTCACTCCCACTGCGATCGACGACAGGAACCACAGACCCCGTGCGGTGATCGCCAGACGCTGGCGCTCGGCCAGGGCGGCGGCGCCGACGATCGCCAGGTAGATGGCGAGGACGAGGAGAAGTCGCCGGGTGGGGGAGCTCTGATCCCACTGGCTGCTGATGAACAGCAGCAGCCCGCCCCCGATGAGCACCGCCCCGAGCGACGCCACGATCCAGATGATCGTGCCGGTTCGCGCCGGCTCCTCGTGGGCGGCAAGCGAGGTCCGCAACCGGTCGGCGAGCTCGGTGTCGATCTCTCCTTCGGCCTGCCAGAAATCCAGCGCCTCATGGGCATCCACCCGGCCAATGTACGGTGCTGCATGCCGGCGGGACGGGACCCTCTTGCGGCGCCGCTACGAGCCGGGGCTCAGGCGTATCGTCGAAGCCGACTGGTATGCCTATGTGTCAGAGCGGGAGATCGGCTTCTCCTTCCGCACCGGTCGCCTCGAATCAACCCCGTACTGCGCGCCCAGCTCGGAACCCAGCGCAACGGAGTCGTCCTGAGCTGATTCGCCGGCGGCGGGCCGAAGTTCACAACGTTCGGTCGATCAGGGCCTCGGGAACCAGATACGGGCGGGCCCACTCGGTCAGGGAACGCCACAGGTCGGCCCGAAGAACGATGCCGGCGGCCGCCCCGGGCCGGTGACTCGTGGCTCGAAGATCGAACGCCGGCGTGTCGCCACGTTCGAGTGTCGTGAGCAGCCGCTCGAGATGGACCTCGACCGGCGACGCGCCGGCGACCTCCCCCGCCACGAGCAGGGCGATGCCGTGGTCGGCACCGGTGAGCCGGGTGGCGCGGTAGACGTAGTCGAAGAGCTCGCGCCGCTGGACCTCGATCGTGTCGTCGTTCATCCAATCACCTGGCCAAAGAGGCGCTGCCAGTTGCCACCCAGGATCTTGTCCCGCTCCTCGCCCGCGAATCCGGCCTCGTCGAGACCCTCGGCGAGGCTGGGGAAGTCGGCCGGGCCCCGAAACCAGGCGGGCCAGGGCGGGAACGCCGGGATGTCCTCGGGGGTCGTGGGCCGGTTCCACCGGCCGCTGCGCATCCAGCCGAGCGCGTCGGAGCCCCAGCCGAGCACCGCGTCGGTGCCGACGCCGACGTGGTCGATCCCGATCTGTTCGACGAGCCGGGCGATCATCTCGCAATAGCGTGCGCGCGTGGTCCCGGCGCCGCCGATGAACAGCGGGTACAAGGTCACCCCGATCAGGCCGCCCCGCTCGGCGACGGCATCGATGACCTCGTCGGGCTTGTTGCGCTTCGCATCATGAAACCAGACGGGATTGCCGTGGGTGATGGCGATGGGGGCGGCCGAGGCGTGAACCGCGTCGAGGCCGGTGCGGTTTCCGACGTGGGAGATGTCGACGAGCACGCTGTGTTCGTTGCATGCCCGGACGATGCGGTGACCGGCGAGGGTGAGCCCGCCGTCGTTCGGTTCATAACAGCTCGACCCCAGGTGGTTGGCAATGTTGTAGGTGAGCTGAATGCACTTGATCCCCACGTCGGAGAAGATGCCGACGAGCTCTGGATCGTCACCCACCATCGTCGAGTTCTGGAAGCCGAGCAGCAGGCCGAGAACACCGTCGGCTGCGGCCTGGTCCATCTCGGCTGCGGTTGTCACGATCCGCACGATGTCGGCGTTGTGCCGGACGAGGTGTCGCATGGCGCCGATTCGGGTGAAGGCGGCCGCCGTGTCCTCCCAGACGCCCACCGTGGCGTGCACGATGTCGACACCGCCGCTGCGGACCTCCTCGATGACCGGTCGGCTCCAGTTGTTGATCTCGAGTCCGTCGATGATCATGTCCCGCCTTCCGGACGAAGAGGCCATACCCAGTCGTCGGCGAACCCGTCTTCGGCGTCGTCGATGCGGGGAGCGCCCTGGAACAACGTGACCCGCAGCCAATCGGTCGACTTGGGCTTGAAGTTGTCCATCCCGTACTGAGCGAGCTGGAAGCGTTGGAGCTGAAGCGGTAGATACTCGGTCGCGCATGGGTTGTCGCGCGGTTCGCCGTAGAGTCCGTCGCTCTCGAACAACCGACCGATGGCGGTGACATGGCGCGGTTCGGCCGCTGCGACCTCGATCAGGCGGGCGTCGGCGGGCCACGCGTCCAGCTCAGCCGACAGGCTGGCCATACGGGTGGCGATATCGAGAGCCAGGTCCTGGCGGGCCAGGTCGAGCTGATCGCGTCGCACCCGGCGGGGCTCCTCGGTGTTGTCGCTGTACACCCACCAGTAGGTCGAGGCGGCCGGCCCGGTGGGATCGATGCGGTCGATCCAGCCGAACCGGTCGGCCATCAGCATCCGGGCCTCGGACACGGTGAGATCGAGTCCCATTTCTGAGTGTTCGTCGACGGCGAGCAGTTCGTCGACGACGGCATCCAGATCCTCGTCCAACTCGATGAGCAGGCTGACGACGAGCTCGGCCGTTTCCGGCGGCTGTGTCATGCCCCAGTCCATCAGCGCCGCGAACGGTCGATCGTGGTCGTGGACCTGTTCGAAGGCGGCTCCTATCCGTGCCACGACCGGTACGAGCTGGGCCGGGCTGAGAAATGGTGTCGAATCAGTGTCGGTGCCGGTCGCGTAGTGGGCTTCGGCCCGATCGATCCACCCCCGAAGGCATGCGAGGCGTTCCGCCGAACCGTCGAGCGCCCGGACGTTCGCCAGGGCCAGCTCCCGGATCCCGACCCAGGCGTTGATGATTCGGGGATGCTTGAACGCGTAGGGCACCAGCCCCAGTCCGGTGGCGTTGCCGAGGCCGAAGAACGTCCGCCACCCGCGGGCGAAGGTCACGGCGGTCCCACTACTCCGGGCGCGAGCGCAATGCTCGACGGCGTCGTAGCTGAGCTCGCGGAAACACCAAGCGGCCAGAAACTGGGCCCGGTATGGCGCCCTGAGCGGATGATCGGCCGGGAAGCTGTCGAAGCTGCGCATACCGAACTTGTCGTTCCCGTAGAAGGCGGTGCTGCGCATGATGTAGCCGGCGTCACCCACCATGGCCGGGTCGGGCTGGCGTCCGGCGGCGAGCTGCTCGACGAGGTAGTCGAAGAACCGCACGCTGCGGTTGCCCCGGGTCAGAACCAGCACCCGGTCGTCGTGGCGGCCGTGCTCCTGGTCGGGCACGTTGGCTCGCAGCTGAGCCCATCTCTCGCTGGTGAGTTCACCCTCGACCAGCGCCGCTGCGATTTCCCAGCGCTGGGCGGTGACTCGATCGGTGTGCTCGCTCTCGGGCAGCGTCTGCAGGAACGCAACGAAGTGGAATGTGTGCCCGCCGGCATCGATGCGGTAGGCGACTTCGCCTCGCCCAGCGTCGTCGAGGGCCACGAGTTCCCGTCCGATTCGCCACCCTCCGGCGACCGCTCGGCGCAGGGCGGTGCGGCTGAAACAGTACTTCGTCAGCCGGGCGGCGCCCATACGTTCGGGCGCCATGACCACCTCCGGGGGTCGCAGCTCGCCGGCCCGTTCTCGCAACATCCGCTCGAGTAGCGCAGTCTCCGGCATCGATCCAGCGTAGTTGTGAGCCAGGGAGGCATCCCTCT
Source organism: Acidimicrobiales bacterium (assembly GCA_041576015.1). Lineage (GTDB taxonomy): Bacteria > Actinomycetota > Acidimicrobiia > Acidimicrobiales > SZUA-35 > JABDIY01. The sequence goes on along the minus strand of JBFGLT010000046.1, from coordinate 14,138 downwards.
CGAGTGACGGCTGGGCGACGGGGGGCGCAGAATGCCCGCACGAGGCGAGAGCGACGGCCGCTTCGGACCCTCGGCCCCCGGGCGCCTTTGTGAATTCTGTCGAAAACCTGGCTGATGGATGCCGCCGGGATAATTCCGGCTCGGTGCTGGCACGGTACGGTCGGGCCGGTGGAACGGATTCGGTGGGACAGCCGAACGTGGCCGGACCACCCTCACTGGCGCTACACGATGCTGCGCCTGGGGGAGGACGAGCACGGCGTGTGGCTCTACGTTCCTGCCAACACCGCCGCCCGGCGCGGTGTGGACGACTACGTCTCGCTGACCCACGGCTTCGTCAAGCTGATCCCTCGCGGGGACTGGTGGACCGTCGACTACTACCCGGACCACCCCACACTGTCGTGCGCAGCCGACATCGGCTCCCCGTGCAGCTGGGAGCAGGGGCGGGTGGTGACCGTCGATCTCGACCTCTCGGTCGTGCGTCGGGTGGACGCATCGGTCGAGATCCTCGACGCCGACGTTTTCGAGCGGCATCGTCACGAGTTCGGCTATGACCGGCACCTCTGCGACGGCGCCGTCGAGGCGGCCGACGAGGCGGCCAGCCGGCTCAAGAACGGACAGGAGCCCTTCGTCGACGCCGCCGTGCCGTGGCTGGCCGAGATCGCCCGCCGAGGTGGCGGCGGCGCTCCCTAGCCGGGGGCCAGAATCGGTTCGGCGGCGACGGCGCTGTCGAAGGACTCCCGCGCCCGGGTGACGGTTCCGTACTCGCCGCTGCGTCGCGTCAGCCGGATGCGCCTGCTCGGCCGAGCCGCTCGCGCTCGTAGAGGGCGACAGCCTCGATCTCGAACTCGGTCAGGATTCCGGCGAACCCGGGCATGGCTCGGCGACCGTTGGCGATGACGGCGACCTGTCCGGCGATGTCCGGGTAGCGCTCGACGACGACGCCATCACCGAGCGGCGAGCCGATACCACCCGCGCCGTCGGCTCCGTGACAGGCGGCGCATCGGGTGGCGTAGATGCGCTCCCCCGTCGCCAGTGTGGCAACATCGCTCCCCGTCGGAGAGGTGTCGTCGACCTGGCCGCGTAGTCCGGTTGCCAGGATCACGGCCCCGAGGACGAAGGTCATGACGAAACCGCCGAAGAAGCCGGCTCCCGCCCAACCGGTTGCCTCGACCATGTCGAAATCGGATCCGGCCCCAGAGTCTGTGGCTGCGGGGCGCCCGTCCATCCAGTCAACCTAAGGACTTCGCCGGTAAGGGAGGAGAGCCCTAGGTCCCTACTCGAAGGCCCCCGTCGGTCCTACGTTCGCTTGATGACCTCGAAACGGCTGCCCATGAGGCGGCGCGACTTCTTGTTGGGTGGCGTGGCCGCTGGCGCGGTCGTCGCCGGCGGCGTGATCGTGCCCCTCGCCTTCATCTTCAACGACGAGGACATCGCCACAGACGTCGACGGGGTGAAGATCGACTTCTTCCCCCGTACCCGCGTCGCGTCGCTGGCTGACCTGCAGGGCGGCGAGCCTGTTTTCTTCGACTATCCGCTGCTCGGCCAGTCGAACATCCTCGTCGATCTCGGTGAGCGGGCTGTCGGCGGGATCGGTGAGAACCGCAGCGTCGTCGCCTTCTCGAACCTCTGCACGCACATGGGCTGCCCGATCACCGACTATCAGCCCGATCACCGGGTGCTTGGGCCGTGCGTGTGCCACTACACGACCTTCGACCTCGCCAAGGACGGGCAGGTGGTCCTCGGGCAGGGAACCCAGAACCTGCCCCGCGTGTTGCTCGAAACCGAGGGCGACGAGATCTTCGCCTCCGGCCTGTTCCGGCTCGTCTACGGCTTCCACGACAACCTGGACGGCGTGGCGGTCGAGATCGTAGGAGGTGCGTGATGTCCACCGACACGCCGTCGAACGCCACCCGGGTGCCGCTTCCACCGCCCGACGCCACCGTGCACACAACGTGTTGTGAGTACTGTCCCGTGGCTTGCGGGTACAAGGTCTACACGTGGCCCCTGAACGAGCGCGGTGGACCGGCCGCCGACCAGAATGCCTTCGGCATCGACTTCCCGGCACCGGCGCTCTCTGGGCTCTGGCCCTCGGAGAACATGCACGCCGTCGTCCGGGTCGATGGCGAGCTGAACAACTGCATCGTGATCCCCGACGGGGCCAGCGAGGTCGTGAACGTGGGCGGCACCCACAGCGTGCGGGGCGGCGCGCTGGCCAAGAAGCTCTACACCGAGGACGGTCGGACCAGCGACCGCTACACCCGGCCGCTGCTCAAGGTCGATGGCCAGCACGTGCCGATCTCCTGGGAGATGGCGACCGATCTGGTGGCCGAGCTGTCCACCTACACCCTGGCCAACCATGACGAGCTGGCCTGGGGGATGAAGATCTACTCATACGAGTTCTACGAGAACGTCTACGCGGGGTCGAAGCTGGCCCTTGGTGCCATCGGCACCCCTAACTACTCTCCCCATCACGCGCCGGCCGATGGCGATGACGTGCCCGGGCTCAGCGACTGCGGGATCGACGCGTTCGGCTCGGCCTTCGCCGACGATCGGGCCGCCGAGGTGTTGCTCATCGCCGGCTCCGACCCCTACGAGACGAAGACGGTTCGGTTCACGACCTGGCAGGCGCCGGGCGGGGCGCCCATCATCTACGTCGACCCGCGGCGCACCTTCACCGCCGCCTACGCCGAAGCTCATGACGGCATCCACCTCCAGCTCAAGCCGGGCACCGACACCTGTCTGTTCCACGCCATCGCACGCGAGATCATCGCGAACGGCTGGCAGAACGAGGCGTTCATCGAGGCCAAGGCGGCCAGCGAAGCCGAGCTCGCGGCCGAGTCGAGCTGGCGCCGCCAGCGCTTCGGGCTCAGCTTCGAGCAGTACGCCGACTACCTGATGAGCCGCGACGAGTTCAGCCTCGAAGGCGCCGAGCGGGTGACCGGTGTTCCGGCCGACAAGATCGCTCGGGCCGCCCGCCTGTTGAGCGGAGAAAACGGGCCGCAGCCCAAGACGGTCATCCTCTTCGAGAAGGGTCTGTACTGGTCGCACAACTACGAGAACACGGCGGCGATCGGCAGCCTGGGCGTACTGCTCGGATCGACCGGCGAGGAGGGTCGGGCCGTCGGGCGTATGGGTGGCCACCAGCGCGGCGGCCAGAAGGGGGCTGGCTATCCCATCGACAAGTCGCCTCACGAGTTCGAGGGCCGCAAGATCGAGATGGACACCGAACGCTGGTTCGCCGAGGGCAACACCCGCTTTCGGTGGATCGTCGGCACCAACTGGCTCGGCGCCATGGGTGCCACGTCGGCTCTGCGCCGGGTCGCGACCGAGCTGACCAGCCGCGGACCGGCCGTCACTTCCACAGATCCGGACACGGCGCTGGCCCAGCTGAAGGGCCGCATCGACGCCGGGGGCACGGTGATCGTGCACCAGGAGATCTACCCCAACGAGTCCACCGACTACGCCGACATCATCCTTCCCGCCGCCACGTGGGGCGAGGAGGACTTCGCCCGCAACAGCGCCGAGCGGCGGCTGCGGATCTACGAGGGGTTCATGGATCCGCCCGGCGAGGCGTGGCCCGATTGGAAGATCTTCGCCACCGTGGCACAGAAGATGGGCTTTGAGGGCTTCGACTGGACGGACTCGAACGAGCTGTTCGAGCTGGCCGGCGAACGGTCGGCCGGCAGCCGCCGCGACTTCGCCGCGTTGGTCGAGAAGGCCCGGGCCGAGGGCAAGAGGGGTCACGACCTCCTGCGGGAGTTCGGCACCCAGGGTCTGCAGACCCCGCTCCGCCTCGTCGACGGCGAGCTCGAAGAGACACCCCGGCTACACGCAGACGGCACGTTCAAGTCCGATTCGGGCAAAGCCAACTTCGTGTTCGCCGATTGGGATGCCGTGGCTGCCCGCAACGAAGCCCTCGGTCCCGACGTCGGGGCCGGCGAGCTGTGGGTGCTCAACGGCCGGGTGAATGCGCTGTGGAACAACCTGTTCGACAACGCCCGCCGGACTGTGTCGACCGAACGGTGGCCGGCCAACTTCCTCGAGATCCATCCCGACGACGCCGCCGCGCGCGGCATCGAGAGCGGCGATCTGCTGTCGATCGAGTCGGCCAACGTGGCCGATCAGCTGGGCCGGCCCCACACCGGTGGGTTCACCGCCGTCGCCTACGTGACCGACACGGTGACGCCGGGCGTGACCTTCACCTACTTCCTCTATCCCGGCTCGCCGTCGAACACGGTGACCTCGGGTGACTCGTCGCTGCAACCGATGAGCTTGCGCTACGTCTTCAAGCTCGGCCGGGGCACGGTCACCAAGATCGGCACCACCGAGCTGGCCGACGTGATGTCCTTCGCGCCCAGGAACTTGCCCCCGGCCTGACCAGGGACAGCGGTCGAGCACTATGTCCGCAACAGCGACCCCCGCCTCGTGGTGGTCCACGGCAACGGGCAAGGTGCAAAAGCAGCACTTCAAGGATGCCGGTGTCACCGACCGGACCTGGGACCGCGACGAGGCCGGATACACGATCCCCCGGTGAGTCAAAACAGCAGGGACAGGCGCAACTCGCCCCAGGAGATGTGCCACAGCACGTAATAGGTGAGCCGGAACACGGCGACCGAGACGAACCCGAATCGCCGGAGGGCGATCAGTTCATAGGCGCCGATGGCGAACAGGTGGGGCCCGACGAACACAGCGATGATCGGCTCGGGGCCACCGAGCGCATCCACCACCTGAAAGACGGTCTCGATGAAGGCGACGACGGCGACGGCCGTCCACACCCGCCAATCCTGGTCACCATCGGTGAATCGCCAGCGGGCGGCACCGATGACGAGGGCCAGTGGCACGAGATGGAAGACGACCTCGGCGACCAGCGCGATGGCCGGGTAGAACAGGATCGATCGTGGCCAGGGCGTGTTCATGTCATCGGAGAACCCGATCGCCACATCGGCGGCGACAGCGAGAACGGCGAACCCGATGGCGGCGGCGGCCGGTTCACCGAGGGCGCGTCGCGAACCCCGACGCTGCGCGTCCTTGGACAAGACCTTCGACCAGCCCCGGACCTCCAGGAAACGGAGCGTTATCGCCCCGACGACGGTGGCGACGACCATCACCACCAGCGGTGGAACCGGCCCGAGAAAGCGGTCGAAGTCGCCGGCTCGGCCAGCCGACACCAGGCCCGCAGCGGCGGCCACGGCGAGGGCGGCGAACGCCCAGTAGGCCCGGTCGATGGTGCTGTGGCGAAGGATCCGCTCCACTCGATCGAGTGTCGCAGGATCTGCTCTCCGCCCATGTGACCGGCGGCGAGATCCCGGGGTCACCCCCCGGCGTCGGATCTGGCCGCCTTGGCGGCCCTGACCCCCTGGGAGATCGTGCGCCACATGTGGTCCCGGCCGATCTCTTCGGTTGCCCCGGCCGCTCTGAGCACCTGCCGGGCGCGGTACATGAGCCGGACGAGGTAGACGTCCACACCCTTCTCGCGGAGCCGGCGGATCAGGGCCATCAGCTCGTCCACGCTGGTGACGTCGAGCTGGCTGGTCGCCTCTAGGTCGAGGATGACTGCGCGGGTGTCCGGTGCCCGTTCGACCTTGTCGAGGATCAGGGTGCTGGCCGAGGCGGCGTTGACCCAGAACAGCGGTGCGCTCAGCCGCAGGATCAAGATGCCATCCTTGGTCGGTGCGTCCGGATTGCGGCGCAGGGCCCCCCAGGCCGCCTTCTCGCCCTTCACCCGGCCGAGAACGTCCACTTCGACACGCCCCGATCGGTACACCAGGCCGATCACCGACAAGGCGATCGCGATGACCAGGCCGGTCAGCGTGCCGAGGAGCAGGACGCCGAAGAGGGCGGCGATGGCGGCGTTGAAGTCGTTCCGGCGCACCTGCCGGTAGCGGAGGATCGCGCCGTGATCCATGAGGCCCCACACCGCTTGGATGACGATGGCCGACAGGATGGCGCTCGGCAGGGCTTCGAGCGACGAAGCGAGCGAGATCAGCGCGACGACGACGATCGCCGCCGCCGCCAGGCCGGTCACCTGGCTCTTGCCACCCGAGCTGTCCACCGTCGCCGTCTTGGACAGGCTGCCGGCGACGCCGAGGCCCCCCGAGAACCCGGCGGCGATGTTCGCTGCGCCGGTGGCGATGAACTCCTGGTCGGCGTTGACCCGGTAGCCATTGCGTACGGCGAAGAGCCGCGCTGCGCTGAGGCTCTCGGCCAGCCCGACCAGCGCCAGACCGGCGCCGCTCACGAACAGAGCCACGAACTCAGAACCGGAGATGTCGGGCAGCGAGGGTCGGGGCAGGCCCAGGGGTACCGTTCCGACCTCGGCGATGCCTCGCCCCGGCAGGTCGAGGACCGGTGAGGCGATCAGCCCGACGACCACGACGATCAGGCCCCATGGAACACTGCGGTGGATGCGGGCTCCGCCGAAGAGGGCGACGAGTGCCAGCACGCCGACGGCGGCGGTCGGTCCGTGCAGATCGCCGGCACTGCGAATCAGGGTCTCGAGCCGCTCGATCACCGTCCCGCTCGGGCGGGGCAGGCCCAGAACGACGGGGAGCTCGCCGATGATGATCACGATGGTCAGGCCGAAGACGAAGCCGGTGATGATCGGTTTGGACAGGAACTCGGCGACCCACCCGATGCGCGCCACGCCTGCGACGACCAGGACCAGACCGGAAACGATGGCCAGTGCCGCCGCCACGCCGACCGCCTCCGACGGTGTCAGGGCGCCGCGGGCGGCGAGCAGCGAGCCGGTGAGCACCGAGACCGTCGACACCGGACCGACGATGAGCTGGGGTGAGGACCCCAACAGTGCATAAACGATCAGCGCCGCGGGGATGGCGTACAGTCCCGCTTGCACGGGGACCCGGGCGACCGCCGCATACCCGAGGGCCTGGGGCACCATGAGGGCCGACACGACCACGGCGGAAACGATGTCGGCCCGGGGAATCGTGGTGGGCCGGCCGGCCAGACCCCGGCCGAGCGCCACCGGCACTGCCAGCCGCCGTCTCCACCCCGGCGCGTGATCCATCATTGTGGGACGCCCGCCGGCGCGATCCAGAACGATTCGGAGCAGGCGATCAGCTCGCCATCTTCGGTCCACAGCGCGCTCTTGGCGGCCCGCTTGCGTCCCTCCCACGGGCTTGCCGCGGCGACGACGACCGCGGGTTGGCCGGGCTCAATCGCCGACCGGATGTCGACGCTGAGCCATCCCGTGAAGGCGAACCGTGGCTCGGGACCGTCGAATGCGACGGCATATCCGGGTGCACAGTCGACAACCGCCCAGATGTGGCAGGGATCGACGGCACCGTCGGTGGCGGTCCACTCCGGGTAGGTCATCGGAGCCGCCCAGACCTCGCCATCGTCCACCCGGCCCGGATGGGTGCGAAGCGTGTCGTTCCGGCTGCCACAGGAGTAGCAGGATGCGATCAGGTCGTGGAACCCGGCCGCCTCCGCCGATGCCCGCCCGGCCACCGCTGCGTCCATCGGTACCGCCGGCAGTGGATCGGCGAGCGATTCCACCGGTTGTGACTCGAGGACGACGGTGCCCTGGTGCCGGACCGTCGTGGTGTCCCCGGCGGTGGTGACGTCGAGGTCGATGTCGAGGGGGATGGCCGATCGGAACCACGCACGCCGGGGACGTCCGTCGTGCAGCATTCCGGCCGAGTAGCCTCCCTGGGCTCGCCCCGGTGCGCCTTCGAACCGAGTGGGCACGTGGAACGGCATCGACCTGACCGTACACAATCGGACCGGCACCCTCACGTGCAGAACCGCCGGACCGGAGGCCGTCGCCGGGAGCGACTAGCGCGACCGCCGCCGGGCCGAGCGCAGAGCGGCACCGCCGATGCGGAGGAACCGGGAGTCGCCAAGGAGGGTGCCGGACAGTTTGTTGAGCACCATGGCGACCGCCAGCCCCGAGTCGGGGTCGCCCCAGGCGCCCGAGCCGCCGAATCCCAGGTGACCGAACGCCCGGGGTGGGACACCCGAGACGGTCGGGATCGTGTGGTAGCCGAGCCGCCAGTGCATGTCGACGAACAGCACGGCGTCCCTCCCCCTGGTCTGGACCCTCGTCGCCTCGGCGAGGGTGGGCGCCGACAACAAAGGTTCGGCCTCGAGGGTGCCCGGGGACGCCAGCGCCGAGTACATGCGGGCCAGGTCGCGGGCGGTGAACACGCCGTTGGCGGCGGGGATCTCGGCATCGTGGATGCGTCCGGTGGTGGCGATGTCGAGGAACTCGTCGACGACGAGGGCGTCGACGGCGGGCCGGGTGTTGTCGAACCGGTCGAGCAGGTCGAAGAAGCGTTCGAGCCGCCTTTGCAGCGGGTGATCGATCAGGAGGTCGGCGGTGCGCGCCCGATCCGACAGCGGTGCGCCGATGAAAAAACTGTTGAGGCCCAACGGCCCGGCCAGCTCCTTCTGGACCGCTTCGCTGACGGTGAGGCCGGTGACCCGGCGGATCACCTCGCCGGCCAGCCACCCGAAGGTGACGGCGTGGTAGCCGGTTCGGGAACGAGGCGGCCAGACCGGTTCAGCGTCGGCCAGCAGGCCGATCATGTGGGACCAGTCGAGCAGCTCGTCGATGTGGTCGACGAGGGTGCGGACCGAGTGGAGTCCGGCCTGGTGTGTGAGTACGTCCCGGATGGTGATCTGGTCCTTGCCCGCCCTGGCGAACTCGGGCCAGACGCTGGCGACCGGGTCGTCCCAGGAGAGCTCGCCCCGGTCGACCAAGCGATGGATCACCGTGCTCACCACGCCCTTGGTCGTCGAGAAACTCATCGCCATCGTGTCCCGGCGCCACGGGGTCCCGTTCCGGTCGGCGTGTCCCACCCAGACGTCGACGACCGGATCGCCCCGGTGGTACACCGCCACGGCCGCTCCGCCCTCGCTTCCGTCGGCCGGCACGACTCGCTGGAGGGCGCGGGCGACCGCGGCGAAGTCGGGGTGGACGGTTCCCTCCATGCGTCGCGTGCTACGCCTCGAGCTCAGCCAGGTACCGGGCGAGATCGGTCGTGGTGACGATCCCGACCAGATCTCCGTCGTCGAGCACCGCCACCGAGTGGAAGGTGCCCACCGACAGGGCCCGGGCGGCGGCGCCGACGGTGTCGTCGATGTCGACGGAGTTGAGCGACGGGGTCATGGCGTCCTCGATCGTGTACTGCTCGTCGAGGTAGCTCCCGAAGGTGCCGTCGGGTTCGGCGTCGAGCTCGTGGAGGAGCCGGTAGATGTCGGTGCTCGACAGCATCCCGATCGGCATCTCGTTCTCGGTGACGACGAGATGGTGGTACGGCGCACCATCGAGAGCCCGGAGCGCATCGGTCAGGCGATCCCGCACGTCGATGGTCGTCGGGTTCCGGGTCATGATCTCAGTGATCTTCGTCATCGCAAGCGAGGCTAGGACCTCACGGCCCCCGAATCCAAGCCCCTTGGGGTCAGGTCTACGTTTGCCTCGAAAGGGTCAGGTTCATCACCGGGCGAGCAGGCCACCATTCTCGACGACGACCTCGACGCCGGAGATCATCGACCCGATGAAGGTGGCCTCCTCGCCGGCCACCTTGGCCTTGCCGAAGGGAGCGACGATCGTGCCGGTCCCCGAGGCGGCCGCCTCGACCTTGGACTCATGGTCCCCGCGCACGTTGAAGATCACGCCGGCCGGCGTGATGCCGCCCGACAGAACGATTGCGCTGTCGTCCTTCAGCACGATCTTGTCCTCGATGTTGAAGATCACCGTCGAACCGGCGGTGCCGGAGATCGTGAGGACGTCGTCGTCGTCCAGTTCGATCTTCTTGGTGGCCACGACGGTGAGCCCTGAGCCCGCCGAAACGGTTGTGGTGTTCTTGATCTCCTGGACTCGCTGATCGGGTGTGCGCCGGGCGCTCAGGGTGGACCCGTCGATGGCGTCGGCCACCGCACGGGACAGCGGCTGGCTCACGGTCCCGCCCGTGATCTCCACTGCGTGGTCGTTGGTGTTGTCGGCATCGGGATCGACCACCAGCCGGCCGTCGATGCGGCCCTTGTCGAAGTCCTGCTCGGAGAGCGGTCCGAGCGCAACGTCTCCGCTGACGGTTGAGCCGCTGTCCTTCAGCTTGGCCTTGGCTCCTGGCAACGCGAGGGCCGCTGGACCGTCGGCTGGGCCGAAGTCTCCAGGCGCGAGCGCTGCGGAGAGCTGACGGACCCGGCCGCCGTCCTTCAGGGTGATCTCGTCCCCGCCGAACAAGCTTCCGAGCAGGATGGAGCCAGGATCCTGGATCGTGAACTTGGCGTTCGGGGCGAGGATGCCGCCTGCGATGTAGCCCCCGCTCTCGATGGCCGAGTCGCCATCGCCGACGATGTTGAACAGCACGTTTTCCGCCCGCAGCCCGCCAGCCACGGTGATGGCGCCGCCGTTCTTGACCTTGAGTTTGTCCGTGACGTTGAAGATCACCGTCGTGGCGGGCGTGCCCGTCAGGACGAGCGTGGCACCGTCGAGCTCGATCTTCTTGGCCTGGACGACGTTCACCCCCGGCGTGAGGGCGATCGTCGTGTCGGACTTGAGGTCCCCGTAGCTCTGCTGGGGCATGAATCCGGCGGCGGCACTGGCGACCGCGTACGCCGAGGCCACAACGCCCGCCAGGCCGACGGAGGTTGTGCCGCCCGAGATCACGACGTCGTGGTCGGTGGAGTCGTCGGCATCGGGATCGACCAGATACTCGCCGGTGAGGAGGCCGTCGGTGAAGTCCTGTTCGGCGTCGGGCCCGAGCCCCACACGGCCGACGGCGCCGGTGAGTTGGTCGCCGTCCTCGATCTTGAGCTTGCTATCCGGGAGACCGAAGAGAGCAAAGGTCTCGATGACCCGGAAGTCGAGGACCGGTGCCGGGTTGTCGTAGGCGACACCGGTCGGGTTGGCGGCGTTCGGGTCGACCCGGCTCATCGGGAACGACTGGATGATCTGGTCGCCGGCCTTGGTGACCCGGTAGATACGGTCGGTGTCCCGGGCTGTCAGCCACAGGACGTCGGCGGTCTCGACCGAGATCCCCTGAACGTTGCGGACCGGTGCTCCGGCGAAGGGTCCTGTCCTGGTGTCGAAGCGCCCGAGCAGGAGGCCAGTGGTCGTGACGTTGTACACCGACTCCGCAGCGTTGTCGGCGATCCATAGGCTGTTGGTGAACGGGTCGTAGGCGATGTCCTGAGGGCTGGTGGCGCCAGGATCGAACGCCGAGGTCGGGAACGAGCTGATCCGGGTGCCGCTGATCGGGTTGACGTTGTAGACCGTCGGAACCCGGCCGGGCGGGGCATTCGCCGAGGGATCGTCGACGACCCACAGCGAACGATCGCCGCCGACGGTCACCGCCAGGCCTTCGCCGCCCATGCCACCGAAGGTCGACGCCGGGATCTCGCGGATCACGGTGCCCGTGCGATCGTACTTGACCAGCTTGCCCGGGTTGACGGTCGGGTTGGATCCGGAGCCCTCGTTGACACCCCACAGAAGGCGGTCGACCGGGTCGACGGTCACCGACGACGTCGCGGTATTCGGGGTGGGGAACGACGTGATCAGTTGACCGTCGAAGGTCGTCCGGTACGTCGTCCTGGTGCCGGCATCGACCAGCCAGAGCGACGGCGCTTCATGATCGTCGGCCCCGACAGCGGTCGGTACCGCCAAGGTCACCGAGGCGACGAGCAGCATCATGATGAAGCCACCGAATCGTTTCATTTTCTCTCCCCTTCAGGATCCGCCAAGGTCCGGGCTTCGCCCGACTCAGGCTCCGGACCCTACCTGGACACAAGGTGGTGGACCAGCACTCCAAGTGGTCAACATTGCCCAAGGAGGGTACTTCGCCGGCAGGCGCCGGAGCGGGATCGGTATCGAGCATCGCCTACCCTCGGGTGCATCGCCGGACCGATCATCGGCACCTTGAACGAGGGGCCCCTCCACGCCGTTTTGAAGGCTCGGTATGCGCTGCCGACCGATCGCCTCGAGGTTCCGGTCGGCCCCTTCGTTGCCGACATCGTGCGCCATGCCGAGGACGGGGGCGACCCGCTGATCATCGAGATCCAAACCGGCTCCTTCGGAGCGATGGGTGACAAGCTCGACCGGTTGCTTTGCGAGTACCGAGTGCAGATCGTCCATCCGGTGGCACTTCGCACGACGCTGGACCGGCCGCCGGCGGCGCCGAGACGGTCGCCACAACGGGGCTCGATCTACGCTGTGTTCGACGAACTGATCAGCATTCCCACCCTGCTCGACCATCCGAACCTGGTGCTCGACGTGGTTCTGGTCGAGGTGACGAAACACCAGGTGCGCGACCGGACCGCCCGTCGCCGGCGGGGTGGCTGGAGAACCGTCGCGCGCGTACTCGACCGAGTGGTGGAGACGATCCGGCTGTCCGACCTGGCTGACCTGGGCGAACTTCTCCCGGCCGAGCTGGCGGAAGAGTTCACGACCGCCGATCTGGCGTCAGCCTGCGGCATCGGACGCGATCAGGCCCAGCGCATGGCCTACTGCCTGCGATCGGCGGGCCTGCTCGCACCGGTCGACCGCCGCAGCGAGGGGATCGTCTACACCAAGGCCGGTTCAGCCTGATCGCCGGGGCGCGACGGTGGAATCCAGCCTCCGTTCCGCAGGCGGCCCCCGCCGGGAAGCGCGGCGAATACCTGGCTCGCTTCTACCTGACCGTGCTCAAATGCCGAGCGGGCGGGCCGGAGCTCAAGGGGAGGGCGTCTCCGCCCGGGTCGGCACCCGTGGGTCGCCGGCCCCGGTGACGGTCTGGTCGATGTCGATCGAGTTTCCGCTCATCACCCCCGACTCCGCCGACAGGCAGAACACGATCGCATTGGCGACCTCCCACGGCTTGACCAGCCGTCGGTACGGCCGCGACGCCTCGGCCAGCTCAAGCCAGTTCTCCGGCGCTCCCTCCTCGTTCACCTGGGTCCGGTGCTCGGACTCGGTGTCCATCCAACCCGGGTTGACCTGGTTGACCCGGATACGGTGGTTCATGAGGGCGTAGGCGAGGCTGCGAGTCATCACCGTCAAGGCTCCTTTGGAGATGCTGTAGGCTCCGAGCCGCGGTTGTCCACCGTGGCCGGAGGTGGAGCCGACGTTCACGATCGAGCCGTCCACCCCCTCGCGGATCATCAGCCTGGCCGCTGCCTGGGCGAAGAAGTAGGGCGTGCGCAGGTTGATGGCGAACATGCGGTCCCAGTGCTCGACGGTTTCGCTGAAGACCGTCGAGCGCGTCGTGTCGGCGGCGATGTTGACCAGGCCATTGACCACGCCGAAGCGTTCATCGCAGGCGGCCACAATCTGGACGGCGGCGTCGGGACTCGACGCGTCAGCTCGCACGAAGATGGTCGGGGTTCCGGCTTCGGTGAGCTCGTGGGCCAGCGCCGCGCCGCGGTCGGTCGACCGGCCGGCCAGCACGAGACCGGTGGCGCCGCTCGCCGCCAGGTTTCGGGCGACAGCCTCCCCGAGGCCCTGGGTCCCTCCGTTGATGATCGTGACGGTCATGGTCGCCTCGGTGGTCGTCGGTCGCTGAGCACGAGTGTGAGAATCGCGCGCTCGGCCCGGGGCGTCGAGTCGAACCGTGCGGCAGTTCAGCTTCCGGGGGTCCGGGCGAAGGAACCGATCACCGGGGCGAAGTTGGAGATCGCACCGGGGACGGCGAGGTCGGCCAGCGAGACGATGATCTGCTGGACCCCCGCATCGGCCAGCAGCCGGAACCGACCGGTGTGGTCCTCGACCGTGCCGGCCATTCGATGTTCGGCCACCGCCTCGGCGGGTGCGCCGGCCGGACCGACCGCCTCGAGCCGGCGGGCGAGATCGTCGGGATCGGCCGCACACAGGACGGGGGAGAGCTGGGTCACCAGGAGTTCCGCCGGGTCACGACCGACTTCCTCGCAATGACGATGGAGCACCTCGACCTTGTGGGCGACGACGTCGGGTTCGCCGAACAGGTTGCAGGCGTCGGCCTGCTCGGCCACCAGCCGGAGAGTGCGGCGTTCGCCGGACCCTCCGACCAGCATCGGGATGTGTTCCTGGAGGGGTCGCGGGTAGCACGTGGCCGCAGGGGTGGCGAAATGGTGACCCTCGAAGGGCGGCGAGCCGGGACCCCACATCAGCGGGAGCAGCCGGAGGGCGTCCTCCAACAGTTCGAGCCGCTCGCCGTCGGGCG
>JBFGLT010000045.1:0-19069 GCA_041576015.1 Acidimicrobiales bacterium | reverse complement strand
CCGGGTCGAGCTGGTGGCCCGGCGGTGACAATTGACCGGGTGGGGTCGCTGCCCATCACCGGTCTTCCGTCCGCCGACCTGCCGCAACGGGTGCTCGTCGTCGGCGATCCCGCCCGGGCGAGGGCGGTGGCCGACCGCTTCGAAGATCGGCGGGTCGTCGCCACCAAACGGGAGTACCACAGCTACACCGGCACCTGGCGGGGCGTCCCGGTCGTCGTGGTGAGCCACGGGGTGGGGAGCGCCGGCGCGGCCGCCTGCTTCACCGAGGTTGCCAGGGCCGGCGCGTCGCGGATCATCCGGGCCGGGACCTGTGGTGGGCTTCAGCCCGGGGTGACCGACGGCGATCTCGTCGTGGTCACCGGCGCCGTGCGCGACGACGGGTTCACCCGGGGGGTCGTCCCCGTCGAGTTTCCTGCCATCGCCCACCCTGACGTGGTCGCCGCCCTCCGCTCGGAAGCGGGAGACTCACACCTCGGGATCGTCCTCACCAGCGACGTCTTCTACCACTTCGAGATTCTCGGATCGAACCTGACACGCTGGCAGGTGGCGGGCTGTGTGGCCGTCGAGATGGAGTGCGCTGCTCTCTTCGTCGTCGCCGCCCTCACGGGGATGGCGGCCGGAGCGGTCCTCACCGTGGATGGCAATCCGCTGGCGGCGGGCGATACCGGCATGCAGGACTACGATCCCGATCGGTCCGAGGTGCGATCAGCGGTCGAACGGATGATCGACGTCGCCCTCGCCGCCCTCGTGGTCTGAAGCCACTCGTCAAGGGAGCTCGATCTCCTCGTCGAACCGGTCGATGCTGACCACCCCGAAGCCGTCCAGCTCGGCCAGAACCTCCAGAACCGGTTCGCCGGGAGCGTCGGGGTTCACCACGACGCGCTCGCCGGCCGACAGCCAGCGGTCGTCGCCGTTGGCGAGCTCCAGCATGGCGTCATCGACCATGACGAGCTCGACTCGTACGTCGGAGGGCAGTTCGAGATCGATCTGGCCGAACCCCAGCGTGGCCGACACCGTGCGATCCTCGGTCAAACTCAGATCTTGCATGTCGATGGCCAGCCGGCCGACCCCGAGCTCGAAGCTGGTTTCCCCCCCGTCGATTGCCGTGAGCCGGTACACGCGTTCGCCGAATCCGGCGGAGAGGCTGGGCGCGATCGCCGCCCCGACGGTCAAGAGGAGCGAAAGCACCGCCACCGGGAGGAGGCCCCACGCCGGTCGACGAAATACGAGGCTCACGAGGAACCCGGCGACCGAGAACCCCAGGAAGATCCCTGCATAGGCCACGAATCCAGGATCGGCGTTGGTGACGAACAACAGAGCCGACACCAGCGTCGCCATGCCGAAGGCGGCCCAGCCCACCCGGGGCTTGCGACGTGAGCCGGCCGTGGCCACCTCGGCCTCGCCTTTGGTCACCGCCCAGTGAGGCGGGTCGTAGCCGAGCACCTCGGTCGGGTCGGTGTACATCTCGCCGCTCATGAGCTTCTCGGCTTCGATCAGCAGCGGGTCGCGGTCGTCCTCGGGTTCTGGAGTCGGCCGTGGAGTCGACACTGCGGGTGTCGCATAGGATTCCTCGGCCGGCGCAGCGGGGGGTGGGGGAACGGGGGCCGCTGCGCCTGCCGAGGTTTCAGCTTTTGGGTGCTGCCCTCCGATACGTGGGGAGGAGTCGTCGCTCTGCATCAAGAGGTAGATCCCCCCACCGACGAGGGCGGCAGGGATCAGCAGACCGGCCGAGAGCGTGGCCGTGCCGCTGACCGCCCCAAAGGCGAAGACGGCGAACACACCGGCGGCGATCAGCCGGGTGACGTTCTGGGTGAGCACGAAGACATCGGGGCGCGGATCGTTCTCGTCGGGGATGGCGAGCCAGGCCGCCAGATAGAAGAAGAACCCCCCGCCGCCGAATAGCAGGCTCACGAGAAAGGCGATGCGAACCCATTTGGTTTCGACGCCGAGAAAGCGGGCCAGTCCCTTGGCCACGCCGGCGACCGAACCGTCGGCGCTCCGCCGGAGGCGTTTGGGCCCGGCCACCTGGCCCTGGGGTGGAGGTGAGGTGTCAGCGTTTGTGTTCATGGTTTCATCCTCACGCTGGGGGCGGACGGCCGCTATCGGGTGGATCCACGACCGGACCCTGATCCGGTTCAGGGTGGGCTCAGGGTCGGACCCCGATGGACCTGACGACGTCCCGTGCGACAATAGAGGCGATGCCGGCCCAGTCTCCACCGCCTTCTCCTGCCCCGCCGGTGCCACCGGTCCCGCCGGGCCGGGCGACCGTCGCGCGCGACTGGCGGTTGCCCGACCTCGACACCGAACAGGCCGTCATCGGTGGCGTGGCGGCGGGCGTGGCGAGAGAACTGGCCGTCCCGGTCAGCTGGCTGCGCCTGTCGTTCATCGCCCTGTTTGCGGTGAACGGATGGGGCGCCCTGCTGTACACCGCGATGTGGGCCGGTCTGCGATGGCTCCACGACGCCGACCTGGCGCCGGCCCGCAGCACGCCGGTGCCGGTTCGCGGCCGGTCTCACCAACAGCGTCTGCTGGCCATCGTGTTGATCACCACCGGGCTGGCGATGTTCGGGGCGTTCGTCTCACCGTTCCGGGACGGCATCGGCTACCCCCTCGGATTCGTCCTGATCGGACTCGGTCTGGCTTGGAGGACGTCGAGCGCCGATCGATCCGAAATGCCGGGACGGCGACGGATTCGTGAACTCCTCGGCGGGGTCTGCCTCGTTGTCGGGGGCCTGACCTGGCTGCTGTTTCGTTTCGACTCAACCGACACCAGTTCGTTCCTCATCGGAGCGGCCGCCATCGCCGTGATCGGGACCGTCGTCGTCTCCGGCCCGTGGATCTACCGGGTCCTGACCGACTTCGACCTGGAGCGTCAGGCGCGCATCCGTTCCGAGGAGCGCGCTGAGGTCGCCGCCCACATCCACGACTCGGTGCTCCAGACGCTGGCGCTCATCCAGAAGGCTGAGGACCGTCAGACGGCGGTGAATCTCGCCAGGCGACAGGAGCGTGAGTTGCGCAACTGGCTCGATCCCAACCGAGCCTCCCGCCTGGGCGGCAGCATCCGCGGTCAACTGGACCGGATCGCCACCGACGTCGAAGCCCTCCACGGTGTCGCCGTCGAGGTGGTGACCGTCGGCGACGCGCTCGTCGACGAGGGCATCGACGCCCTCCTCGGCGCCGCCCAGGAGGCCGCCGTCAATGCTGCCAAG
The DNA here is from genome assembly GCA_041576015.1 of Acidimicrobiales bacterium. GTDB lineage: Bacteria > Actinomycetota > Acidimicrobiia > Acidimicrobiales > SZUA-35 > JABDIY01. The sequence goes on along the minus strand of JBFGLT010000045.1, from coordinate 15,860 downwards.
CATTCCGGAGCGGCCCGGGTCGATCTCTTCGTCGAGGTCAGCGACGACGCCGTCGAATTGTTCGTGCGAGACACCGGCTCGGGGTTCGATCGGGCTGAGGTGGCACCGGACCGTCGCGGCCTGAGCGAATCGATCATCGGCCGGATGGAGCGGGCCGGCGGGACGGCCACGATCTGGACCGAGGCGGGCGAGGGCACCGAGGTGGAACTGCGAATAGAACGCAACAGCGCGGCGGCCGTGGAGGCCTCGACATGACCTATGCACCCTCGATCGTTCTCGTCGACGATCACGACATGGTGCGGGCGGGCGTCGCCGCCCAACTCGGTGATCGGGTCCAGGTGTTGGGCGAGGCGGCCGACGTCGCCGACGCCATCGAGCTCATTCTCGACCGCACGCCCGAAGTCGTGCTCCTCGACGTCCACCTGCCCTCGGGCAATGGGGCCGATGTGATCGCCGGCGTCCGTGCCGGCGGGGCCGACGACGTCCGCTTTCTCGCCCTCTCGGTCAGCGACGCCCCCGACGACGTCATCGCCGTCATCCGGGCGGGCGCTCGCGGCTATGTGACCAAGTCGATCAGCGGCGACGACCTGGCCGAGGCGGTCGTGCGGGTCGCCGAAGGCGACGCTGTGTTCTCGCCTCGCCTGGCCGGGTTCGTGATCGACGCGTTCAGCGCCAGCCTGCCGGCGCCCGAGGATCCCGAACTCGACCTGCTATCGCCTCGCGAGCAGGAGGTCATGCGGCTGCTGGCCCGGGGGTACGCCTACAAGGAGATCGCCCGTCGCTTGACGATCAGTATCAAGACCGTCGAGACCCACGCATCGAACGTTCTTCGCAAGCTCCAGGTCTCGAACCGCCACGAGCTGACCAGGTGGGCCGCCAAACGCCACATCGTGTGAACGATCGCCAGGCGCTTCGGGTCGGGACCGGCCGTCGCCGTCGGCGGGCGCGCTGACCTACCCTCGGCGGTGTGGGTCCCGTGCCGCCGCAGCCGTTCACGACGATCGCCTGGGACGACGGCGTCGTCCTGCTCGACCAGACCAAACTGCCCGACGAGGAGGTGTATCTCCGGGTGACGACCGTCGAGGATCTCGTCGCCGCCATCCAACGACTGTCCATTCGGGGCGCACCGGCGATCGGAGTCGCCGGTGGTTACGGGGTGGCTCTGGCCGCCCGGCAGTTTCCCCCCGATCGGGATCGCACCGCATTCCTCGCCGCAGTGGCGACGATCAGGGCGGCTCGCCCGACGGCGGTCAATCTCGCCCTCCGTGTCGACGAGGTTCTGAGCGATGTCGAGGCGGGCTCCGGCCCGGCCGCCGAGGAGGCGCTCAAGGCCGCCAACGACATTCGGGCCGCCGAACTGGCGTCGTCGGTCGGCATGGGCGAGCGGGGCTACTACGCCGTGCTCGACCTCTGCGACGGCGGTCCGGTCACGGCGATGACCATCTGCAACACAGGTGGCCTCGCCAGCGTCGAACGCGGGACCGCGCTCGCCGTGATCCAGACGCTCCACGAGCGCGGACAACTGGCGGAGGCGCTTGCCCTCGAGACGCGCCCGCTGCTTCAGGGTGCTCGTCTCACCGCCTGGGAGCTGCAGCGGATGGGTGCACCATTTCGGTTGCTCGTCGACTCCGCCGGGCCCTTCCTCCTCCACCAACAGATGGCCGATGTCGTCCTGATCGGTGCCGACCGCATCGCTGCCAACGGAGACACGGCCAACAAGATCGGTTCGTTCGCCCTGGCCCTGGGGGCTCGGGCAGCCGGCATCCCCTTCATCGTGGTGGCGCCCGAGTCGACGGTCGACCTCGACACGGCGTCTGGCCCGGAGATCGAGATCGAGGACCGCGGCGTCGGTGAGGTGGTGTCGGTCCATGGCATGCGTATCGCTCCCGATGATGCCGGCGCCGTGAATCCTGCGTTCGACGTGACGCCGGCCGAACTGATCAGCGTCATCGTCACCGACCGCCGGGTTGTCCACGTGCATCGAGGCGAAGCGATCGACCGCGTATCCGCGCTCGATCCGGCGGACATCGAGTAGGCGACGTCGTGACCGGCTCCGCATCTCGACCCGCCGTGGCCACCCGGTTGGTCGCCGACCGAGTCGTGCCGGTCCAACCGGATGGCACGGTGCTCCACGGCGGTGCAGTCGACATCGACATCGACGGACGCATCGTCGCCTGCGCAGCGGAAGCCGATCTCCCGCCGCCGTCGGGCGAGCGCCTCGATTTGGGCGGGTTGTTGATGCCGGGCCTCGTGAACGCTCACGCCCACACCCCGATGACCCTGATGCGGTCCGTCGGCGACGGGATGCCGCTGATGCCATGGCTGACCGACGCCGTGTGGCCCCGAGAGGGCCGCATGGGGCCCGACGATGCTCTCGCCGGCATGCTGCTCGGGTCGGTGGAGATGCTGCTGGCCGGGGTGACCACGAGCTGCGAGCTCTACCTGTTCGAAGATGCGGTTGTCGAGGCCGTTCGACGGACCGGTGGGCGGCTCGTGATCACCCCGGGCGTGCTCTCGATCCTGCACGCCGAGACCTTCGGGAGTGGCAGCGGTCGCGGTGAAGCGATCGCCGCCTTCGCCGCCGCGCACCACGACCCCAACTCGACGGTGACCGTCGGCGTCGGCCCCCACAGCACATATGATCTCACGCCCGACCAGGTCGGCGAACTGGCCGCCGTCGCCCGCCGGCTGGACACGTTCGTCCACATCCACCTGGAGGAGACCGAGGCCGAGCGCCGGCAGGTCATCGCCGTCCACGGGCGCCCGGCAACCGAACTGCTGGCCGACGCGGGCGTCTTCGACGGGCCGGTGCTGGCCGCCCACGGCGTCTGGCTCAGCGGGTCGGACCGCACGATCCTGGCCGAGCGGGGCGTGTCGATCGCTCACAACCCCGTCTCCAACCTCAAGCTCGGTTCGGGGGTGATGCCGTTGCCGGCGACCCTGGAAGCAGGGATCAACGTGGCGCTGGGCACGGACGGACCGGCGTCCAACGACAACCTCAGCCTCTGGCAGGAGCTGGCGCTGGCGCCGCTCCTGGCGCGCGGCACCGCGCACAACCCCGGCGCGGTCGATGCTGTCACAGCCCTTCGCCTGGCCACGATCAACGGTGGCCGGGCCCTCGGGCTGCCGGTCGGTGCGTTGACGGCCGGCAACCACGCCGACATCATTCGACTCGACCTCGACCACCCGGCCCTCGCACCCGCCTCCGACCCGGAGCTGATCACCAGCCTGGTGTTCTGCGGCGGACCCCATCTCGTGACCGACGTGTGGGTGGCCGGCCAGCGGGTGGTGCGGGACGGTGCCATCACCACCGTCGACGCAGCGGCGATCGCTGCCGATGCCGCTCGACGGGCCGCCCGGTTGGCGATCCGCTGACCCCGGAGTATGGCGGTCCGTTGGCTCACCGAACCATGCGTCCCGCCGATGGGGTGGGATGCCCGAGGTGTTCGCCGGCGACAAGAAGACGGGACAGTCGATCCTCGGACCGTTCGAGCGGCGACTGATCGATTCGGCGGTGGTTCGCGTCCCGGCGCCCATCATGAGCCACCATCTGACGGCCCTCACATCCCTCTGGTCGGCCCTGATCGTCGTGAGCGGCTGGTTGGCGACCGAGGACCTCCGGTGGCTCCATCTGATGTCGCTGCTGGTCTTCCTCCAATGGCTGACCGATTCACTGGACGGTTCGCTCGGCCGGCTGCGAAAACAGGGCCTGGTGAAGTGGGGATTCTTCGCCGATCACCTCCTCGACCTGATCTTCGCCGGGAGCGTGGTCATCGCCTACTCGTTCCTGGTCGAGGCGCGCTGGCTCCAGTTCCTCTTCCTGCTCCTGCTGCTGGTGACCTGTGCGACGATGGCGACGAGCTTCTTGAGCTTCGCCGCCACCAACCAGTTCCAGATCGCCTACTACGGACTCGGCCCGACCGAGATCCGCATCGGATACATCGCGCTCAACACGTTCGTCACCATCGCCGGGACGGAGATCTTCTCCTGGGGCGTGCCGCTGGTCCTGGCCATCAACCTGCTCGCCTTCGGTGTGCTGGCCACCCAGACCAGTCGCAACCTGTGGGCGGCCGACTACGAGGCGAACGTCGACGCCGCCCCCCGGTGACCGCTCGCGGTCAGGCGGCGGCAGGGCCGGGTCGGTCGTCCAGCGCCGAGCGAAGCGGTTCATCGAGGTGCACTTCGATGCCGTCATTTCCGACAAGGAGACCAGGTTCGAGCAGGCCGGGACCCCGGTACCAGAGGATGCTCGAACTGAGCCGGTTTGGTTCGGTCTCCTGATCCAGGATCGACAGCGACATCAGGCGGACGACGGCCTCGGGTGTCTCTTGCGGCGAGCGCAGCGGCGCAACGTACAGCCGGTGGGCGACCGGCGCCGCCACGAGTGCTCCCAACGGCCCGATCGGCCGGTTGAGATGGTCGGTCAGATCACCGACGAGGCCCGAGGTGAACAGATTGCCTTCGAACCCGGTGACGAGGGGATCGAGCCACATCGTCGCCCGACGTGCGCACAGTTCGCCGCTTTGGCGGTGTCCGAGATCCCAGAGGTCATCCCCGTTCACGGGCCAGGCCTCGACGACATCAGCTCCAACCGGCATGCACCCGCTGGTGAGGTCGAGCGCCAGTACCCAGTCGGTTCGCCGGTCGAGCCGCCGGCGCACATGATCGATTCCCGCATCGAAACGACCCATGAGACGAGCCCGCAGCCGGGGTCTGACCCAATCCCAGTCGGCAAGCTGTTCTGCGAGCCGGTCCGGACGGTAGTCGTCCATCATCGAGAAGAAGCCATAGAGCCCCCGCCGCCGAACCTCGGCGCTGCGGACGTGCACCGCATCCCGGGCGATGTTGTCGATACGAGCGACGCCGCCGCCGGGCGCCATCACGGTTCCGAACAGGTAGTTGCAGGTGACGGCGTCACCCCAGCGGGCGGCGGCCACCTCACAGACGAGATCCCAATACTCGTTCGCCTCCTCCGGTGATGCGAACGGCTGCGCCCACTCGGGCAGAAGTTGATCCATGAACGTTTTGCTCCAGCGATCGTCGGTGGACAATGCTCGGAACCCGCACGGCTGAACATAACAGCACTTTACCGTAATTGACAACCCTCACCTGCACGTCGGTGCTGATGGCTCAGCAGATCCGTCCGGGATACTCGCCGGTGAGCTCGTCGAACGCTGCGATCTCGACGCCACCGACGAGTGTCGACACGAACCCCTGAGTCAGGTCCGATGTCAGCTGGTCGCCGTCGAGGACGTTGAGGTCGGCCCGAAATCCAGGGGCGAGCACGCCACGGTCGTCGAGGCCAAAGGCGTCCGCAGTGGCGTGGAATCGCCGGACGAATGCTTCGATTTCGGTCTGTTCGCCGGTTGGGCCACCGATGGCGACGAGAGCCAGCGGGTTCAGTGTCGGTCCGACCAGACCGTTGCCACCGCCCAGCTCGGCTCGCAGCCGAGTCGCGTCGCCATCGACTGGGCAGAGCGCAGTGAAGATGTCCGGATCGTCGATCAGATGGTCGCTCGCCACCACTGCGGCGCTGGCTCCCTGGTCGAGCAGGCCCCGAGCCTGTTGGCGCCAGAGCGCCGCCTCGAACCCGGTGCGATCGGGTTCGAGGAGGATGCTGAGCCAGGGTCGCTCCCCGGTGTCGAGCAGGCGCCGTCTGAATGCGGCGGCGATGACCGCCCGCCGTTCGGCCCCGGCGCCGGCCGCCAGGGTGCTCCGCAGACCTCGGATCCCGGCCGCCAGTGCTTCGGCGAGGAGATCGCCCATGCGTTCGAGATCCCCGGAGCTCGGCTCGAGCCGGTCCCGCACCTTGCTCAGGCCCATCACCTCGGATCTCAGCGCTCCATGATCCACGAGCATGGCCCGGTCGACCAGGAACCTCCTGGCTCCGAGGTGATGCAGATATGCGGGCATCTGGGCGGTCGACGCCGTGTCCCCGGCCAACACCTCGACGACCGTGGTGACACCGGGCGCAAGGTGGCGAGAGGCGTCAGGATCGGATTCGGCCACCGCCCTCGGCGGGAGCAGGGCGATGGCACCGGGCACCACGAGCGCCCCGTCGGCGTCGAGCGTCCGGCGGGCCCGGTCACGGATTCGCCCGATGCCGGCGATCCGCCCATCGACGATCGCTACATCGGCCGTGCGTGGCTTCGCGCCGCTCCCGTCGACCAGCCGCCCAGCCCGCACGATGGTGTCGAGGACCATCGGGCCATTGTGCCGCGCCGCTCCCATCGACGGGCCTTGCGCAGCGAACCTTTCGATCACCCCGCCGGACCGCCGTAGACGTCCTCCCGGACCGGCGAGATCAACAAGAGTCCTCGGTCACGGCAGCGGCGGCGCCGACCTCGACGCTACGACCGGTGATGGGTTCGAGGTGTGTTCGCCGAGCCTCCAGACTCACGGCGAGGAGGTCGCGTGCGTGGAGCACGACGTACCAACCGGCCATGATCACCGCCGCCGCGATGCCGTCGAGCCAGAAATGGTTGGCTGTCACCATGACCACCCACATCGTGAGCACCGCATGGGTCACCCCCGCCCACCGGACCCACGGGTTCGACGCGAACCGGTAGGTCGCGACCCCGACGAACAGGGCCCACCCGACGTGAATCGACGGCATGGCCTGCAACTGCCCGACCGAGTCGCGTCCGAGTGCGGTGTACACCGACTGTCCGTACAGGATGCCTGTGTCGACCATGCCTGTCGCATCGACGAAACGGGGCGGGGCGACGGCGACGAGCTGGATGAGCAGGGACGTCCCGGTGAACAGCGCCATTTGGGTCCGGAAGCTCCGGTAGTGGTCCGGGTGCCGGTAGAACATCCACAGGAGGGCACCGATCATGCCGGGCACATGGGCGACGGCGTAGTACACGTTGGCCGACTGCACCAGCCAACCGTGGGGCAGGATCATGTCCTGGAGCCAGGCCTCGCTCGGAAGCCCGAGGCGTTGCTGGATCTCCCACAGCTGAGCACCCCGCTCGAGCGCCAGGTCGGCCCCGAACGCTTCGATGCGGCCACCCAGGTTCCAGATGGCGTAGAGACCCGACACGAGAGCGAACTCCCGGGCCGTCGAGCGGGCCAGGCGAATCAGGTCGGAGGGACGGCTGATGTGGGCGAGCAGCCACCAGCAGGCGACGCCTGCCGCGGCACCCCCGACTCCCCAGCGCCAGCTCAACCACCTCACATCCACGATGGTACGACCCACGACCGGTTCGGGGGACGCCACCGGCTCCCCGGTGAGAACGCGAGCGACCCGGGGACCGAAATCCCCGGGTCGTGACATCGAAACGACGGTTCGAGGGGCGTCTGCCTCCCGGATTCGTCTACATCATGCCGCCCATGCCACCCATGCCGTCCATGCCACCGGGGGGCATGGCCGGCTCTGGCTCGGGCTTGTCAGCCACCAGACTCTCGGTGGTCAGCACCAGGGCGGCGATGGAAGCGGCGTTCTGGAGAGCGGCGCGCGTGACCTTGGCCGGGTCGGTGATCCCGCGGGCCATCAGGTCCTCGAGATCGCCAGTGGCGGCGTTCAGGCCGACATTGCCGGTCGCTTCCTCGACCTTGGTCACCCAGATTGCGCCCTCCAAGCCGGCGTTTTCGGCGATGAGTCGGGTCGGGGCGGCAAGCGCCGAGTAGACGCTCTGAGCGCCGGTCCGCTCGTCGCCCTTGAGCTTCTTCATGGCCTTCTCCACCGCCGGGCGGGCCCGCAGCAGAGCGACGCCACCGCCGGCGACGACACCTTCCTCGAGGGCGGCCCGGGTGGCCGACAACGCATCTTCGATGCGGTGCTTCTTCTCTTTCAGCTCCACCTCGGTGGCAGCGCCGACCTGGACGACGGCGACACCGCCGGCCAGCTTGGCCAGCCGCTCTTGAAGCTTCTCGCGAGCCCAGTCCGAATCGGTGTTCTCGATCTCGGTGCGGATCTGAGCGATGCGGCCGTCGACATCTGCCTTGTCGCCACCGCCGTCGACGATGGTCGTGGCGTCCTTCGTGATCACGATCTTCCGGGCGCTGCCGAGCAGATCGAGGGTGGCGTTCTCCAGCTTGAGGCCGACCTCTTCGGCGATGACCTGACCGCCGGTGAGGATGGCCATGTCCTGCAGCATTGCCTTGCGACGCTCACCGAACCCGGGTGCTTTCACCGCCGCCGAGGCAAACGTACCGCGGATCTTGTTCACCACCAGCGTGGCGAGGGCCTCCCCCTCGATGTCCTCGGCGATGATCACGAGCGGCTTGCCGCCCTGCATGACCTTCTCGAGGAGCGGCAGGAGATCCTGCACCGAGGTGATCTTGCCCTGGTTGAACAGGATGTAAGGGTTCTCGAGCACGGCCTCTTGGCGGTCGGGATCGGTCACGAAGTACGGGCTGATGAAGCCCTTGTCGAACTGCATGCCCTCGGTGAAGTCGAGCTCGATCCCGAAGGTGTTCGACTCCTCGATGGTCACCACGCCGTCCTTGCCGACCTTGTCGATCGCCTCGGCCAGCACCTGGCCGACGTTGTCGTCGGCGGCGGAGATCGATGCCACCTGGGCGATCTCCTTCTTGTCCTCGATGGCGACCGCGTTCTTGCCGATCTCCTCGACGGCGGCCGAGACGGCGGCCTCGATGCCCCGCTTGAGCACCATCGGGTTGGCGCCGGCAGCGACGTTGCGGAGGCCCTCCTTGATCAGAGCCTGCGCCAGCACGGTGGCGGTGGTCGTCCCGTCCCCGGCGACGTCGTTGGTCTTGGTGGCGACCTCCTTGACGAGCTGAGCGCCCATGTTCTCGAAGGGGTCCTCGAGCTCGATCTCCCGTGCGATGGAGACGCCATCGTTGGTGATGGTCGGAGCGCCGAACTTCTTGTCGAGCACGACGTTGCGGCCCTTGGGGCCGAGGGTCACCTTCACCGAGTCGGCGAGCTTGTTGACACCGATCTCGAGGGCGCGTCGGGCATCCTCGTCAAACTTCAGAATCTTTGCCATTGGGTTCCTCTCTGCAGCTGATTCAGCTGACCTTGGCGAGCACGTCGCGAGCGTTCAGGATCAAGAGGTCTTCACCGTCGACGGTGATCTCGGTCCCGCCGTACTTGCTGTAGACGACGACGTCACCGACGGCGACCTCCATGGGGACGAGCTCGCCCGCATCGGTCCGGCGTCCCTGCCCGACGGCCAGGACCTCGCCCTGCTGGGGCTTCTCCTTGGCCGTGTCGGGAATCACCAGTCCGCTGGCGGTGGTGGACTCGGCATCCTTAGCCCGGACGACGATCCGGTCCTCTAGTGGTTGAAGGTTCATTCGTGCAAGCCTCCATTGGCGAATTAGCACTCTCACTGGACGAGTGCTAATCCTAGAAACGAAGGCGGGCTCGGGCCAACACCGAACCTCGACTTTTTGGCAATCTCTCGCCGAGAGTGCCAGCGGCAGATGGTAGCCCGGTCGACGACGCCCAGTCAGCCCATCTGGGTCGTGTGCTCGGGGGTCACACGGACAACGACTCGCTCATCGCCGGGTTGGTGGAACGGGTACTCGTCCACGCCCATGTACTTCTTGGCCATCGAGTCGATGAAGGCGTTGTCGGAATCATCATCGACCTGCACCACCGTGCCGCGGATCTCGAGATATCGGTAGGGGTTGTCGGGGTCGGTGGCGCTCAGCGCGATTTTCGGGCTGGTCCTGATGTTCTGGTACTTCTGCCGGCCCGTGGTGAGCGAGAACACGACATGTCCGTCGCCGTCGGTTCCCGCCCACACCGGGGTGGACTGGGGGGCACCGTCGGGCCCGATCGTGGCGACGTGCCAGAACGCCACCTTGTCGAGCAGGTCCTGATAGTCCGTGGGAACGTTCATAGTTGAAGGATATCTAGCCGGATTCGCCCGGCGCACGACGCCCGGGTCAGCCGTGCTCTGCCGGACGCAAGCAAACGTAGACCTGAAACCTTCAGAGGGAGAGCCCGGGGTCGGCACCGGAGTTGAGCGGCGTCGGGCCGTCCTGCTGGAGCCGCCAGTGGGCAGCGGCGGCGATCATAGCGGCGTTGTCGGTACAGAACGCTCGAGAGGGGACGAGCGCATCGACACCCCGCCCGTCGCAGGCATCGGCGAAGGCCTGTCGAAGCGCCGAGTTGGCCGCCACTCCCCCGCCGAGGCAGGCCGTGCGCACACCGAATCGGTCCACCGCCTGCATGACCTTGGTCACCAAGACATCCACGACCGCCGCTTGAAATCCAGCGGCGATGGCATCGTTCGGGGCGTCAGGATGTTTGCGGACATAGTTGATCACCGCTGTTTTCATGCCGCTGAAGCTGAAGTCGAGGCTGTCGTCCATCAGCCCCCTGGGAAACTCGACCGGCTTCCCGCTGAACTCCGTCGCCAACCGGTCGATCACCGGGCCGCCGGGATAGCCGAGCCCGAGATACCGGGCGACCTTGTCGAAGGCTTCACCGGCGGCGTCGTCGATGGTGGCGCCCACGACGGCATAGTCGCCCTGGGCCTTCACGTGGACCAGCGACGTATGGCCCCCACTCACGAGCAAGGTGACCATCGGCGGGGCCAGATCGGGGCGCTCCAGGAAGGCGGCGAACAGGTGGCCCTCCAGGTGGTTGACGCCGACGTACGGCTTGTCCCAGGCGACCGCCAGTGTCTTGGCGGCCGAGACTCCGACGAGCAGCGCGCCGATCAGACCTGGACCCTTGGTGGCAGCGACGGCGGCGAGATCATCGGGTGCGACCCCGGCCTCGCTCAATGCTCGGTCGAGCACCGGGTGAATCGTTCGAAGATGCGCCCGGCTGGCGACCTCGGGCACCACCCCTCCGTAGGGAGCGTGGATCTCGACTTGGCTCGACACCACATTGGAGAGTGTCCTCACGCCGTCGGCGACGACGGCGACGCTGGTCTCGTCACAGCTGGTCTCGATGGCCAGCGTCAGGGCACTCACGCCGACGGCGCCTTCAGCCGGGCCAGTAGCGACAGATAGGACGGCCGGTCGATGTCGTGGGCCCACAGGATGAGCGCGTCCTCACCGTCTTCGTAGTAGTCCGGTCGGACCCCGACCGGACCAAGCCGGAATCGGCGGTACAGCTCGATGGCAGCGTCGTTGCTCTCACGCACCTCGAGCGTGGCGTGACGGCCGCCGCGCCGGACCGAGCGTTCGAGGAGTTCGGCGAGAATCTGTCGGGCAAGACCTCGCCGCCGATACCGGGGTTCGACGGCGACGTTCATCACGTGGACGTCGGTACCCACGAACATCACACCACCGAAGGCGCGGACTCGACCATCACACTCGCCGACCAACCAGAGTCGCTGGGTGTCGTCGAGGGTGAGCTCGTCCTCGAAGAGCGTCCGCGACCACGGTTGCGACGATGCGGCCGCCTCGATGGCCGACACCGCCTCCAGATCCCCGGTGGCCAGGGCACGAATCCGCATCGCAGCATCGAGCATCACGGCGCCGGCCTCCCGCCCGGACGGACCCGAATGTTGATGGCGGCGTCCGGTTCGCGCACGTACAACGGTTCGACTGTGACCGGGTCCAGAGTCGGCCAGGAAGACGGGAGGGCAGCCGCTGCCGCGATGCTCGGTACGACGCCTGAGCACACCTTGGCTTGGACCGTGAAGTCGTCCCGGTATCGGTCGGCGCCGTCACCGACCAGCGTGCTGTCGGCCGGGAGCTGGTCGATCAGGTCGGCGGGCCGAACAACCAGCAGGCGGTCACCGATGGCGGCGAAGACTTCGTTGCGGCGAGCGTCGACGACCGGAACGATCGGGGGCTCGATCCCGCGATCGATGGCCGCACGGCGCAGTAGTTCCAGGCTGGTGATCGTGCTCACCGGGATGCCGAGCACATGGGCGAGGGTCGTCGCAGTGGCGATGCCAACCCGCATCCCGGTGTACCGACCCGGTCCGATGTCGACGACGACCCGGTCGAGTTCGGCGAGGCCGACGCCGGCGCCCGCGAGGACCGACTGGAGCATCGGGGTGATCTCCTCTGCGTGCCGGCGATCCGTGTGCGCCTCGGACCGGGCCAGGATGTCACCGTTCTCGGCGACGGCCACCGCCACGAGGGCGGTGGAGGACGAGAACGCGATCGTCAGCACGAGACCTCCCGCAGTGCGTCGCTGAGGCGATGCTCCCATACGCCGGCAGCCTCGGGTTCGACCTCGAAGAAGATCGTGCGACGGTGGTCGTCGACGTCGTCGTGAACCAAGCGGATGGTGAGCCGTTCGGACGGCAGTACCGAGCTGATCGAGTCGCCCCACTCGATCGCCGTGATCCCCGTGTCGAGCAGCTCGGGAAGGTCGAGATCGAGGGTGTCGCTGAGCGCATCGAGGCGATACACGTCGAGATGGTGGAGGCGGTGGCGCCCCTCATACTGCTGGTGCAGGGCGAAGGTGGGGCTGGTGACCGAATCCCGCACACCGAGGGCATCGGCGATCCCCTTGACGAACTGCGTCTTGCCGGCGCCGAGATCACCGGTGAGCACGACGAGATCGCCCACGGCGAGGACACGACCGAGGTTCGATCCCAGAGCGCGCGTCGCCTGGGCACTGGAGGTGGCGCTCCGATGAAGGACGACTGAAGACACAACCCCGTTAGTCTGCCCCGTGATGAGCCCGTCCATCGCGGCGACCGCACCAATTCGTCCCGACGAGATCGCTGCGGCGGCCCGGATGATTCAGCCCCGCCTCCGCAGGACCCCCGTCCTCGTCGACGACGGGATTGCCTACAAGCTCGAACTCCTCCAGCACAGCGGCACGTTCAAGGCGCGCGGCGCCACCCATGCGCTGCTGCGAGCCCTCGACAACGGCCGGGTGGGTCGCAGCGGCGTCGTGGCCGCCTCGGGGGGCAACCACGGCGCCGCTGTGGCGTGGGCCGCCCGAGAGCTCGGCGTCCCTGCACACATCTTCGTGCCGGCGATCTCGGCGCCGACCAAGGTCGAGCGCCTCCGGTCCTACGGTGCGACCGTCCACCAGGTCGGCGACGTCTACGCCGATTCGCTCACCGCCAGCCACGAGTTCGTCGATCGGCACGGCGGCCATCAGATCCATGCCTACGAGGATCCAGATGTCGTGAGAGGCGCGGGGACCTGTGCGATGGAGTTCGAGCAGGACGCCGGAGCCCTCGATGCGGTGTTCGTGTCGTGCGGAGGCGGCGGGCTCAGCGCCGGTTCGGCCGCCTGGTTCGCCGGCCGAACCGAACTCGTGATCTGCGAAACCGAGACCACCGACGCGTACGCCAGCTCGGTGGCCGCCGGCGAACGGGTGGCGGTGACGGTGTCCGGAGTCGCCGCCGACGCCCTCGGCGCCACGTCGATCGGGGAACTGGCATGGCAGATCCTTCGGGCGGTCCCGACGGTTTCGCTGACCGTCACCGATGCTGAGACGATTGCCGCCCGCGAGTGGATGTGGGAGACGTTCCGCCTGCTGATCGAACACTCCGCAGCGGTGGCCGTGGCCGCCTTGCGCTCGGGTCGCTACCAACCCGCCGGCCAGCGGGTCGGCGTCATCGTCTGCGGCGCCAACACCCCCCGCAACGATCCCCCTTAGGGGTCAGGTCTACGTTTGCCTCAAAGGTGCCAGGTCTAGGTCGCTGGGATCGGGTCCACGTCTGCCCCGCTCGCGTCGAGGACGGCGTGGGCGGCCGCCAGCTCGGCGGCGGCACGCAGCCACATCGGGTTGGCTTCCACGGCGTCCCGGAGTCCAACTCCGGCAGCCACGACCGCGTCGCCATCGACGGCGGTGTGAACAGGGAAGATGCTCCGGACGTAGCCGTCGTGCGCGCCTTGGGCCAGGTGATTGCACATCGCCTTGTCCACGGCGGCGTTGGTGAGAACGACCCCGACCGTGGTGTTCTCGCCGATCGGGGGCATGACGGGCTCACCGATCTCAGACGGTGCGCTGCTACCCACGTATCCGAACGCGTTCACGGCGACGATGGCCATGACCCACGCCGACTCGAGAACGACACCACCGACGCCGAGTCCACCGGACCCGGTGGTGTCGGGTCCACCCCACTTCCCGATGGTGGCACCGGCTCCCGCTCCGATCGATCCCCGGAGGTCCTGGACCTGACCGTCCAAGGCAAGCAGTGCCGCCGCCCGGCCCTCGGCGGCTCCGGGTCGAATATCCGCACGACCGACGCCCAGGTCGTACAGCGACAACCCGACCACGATCGGCACGTTTCCGAACCTGGTAGCGAACCCGCGTCCAGCCGTCTCGAGCGCATCGACGACGCCGTCGCCGGCCGCCAGCCCGAAGGCCGAGCCGCCGGAGAGCACGATCGCATCGACCGTCTGTACCGACGCCAATGGCTCGAGCAAACCGAACTCCCGCGTGGCCGGGGCGGATCCTCGGATCTCCCCCGATGCGATGGAACCAGCCGGCAGCACGAAGACCGTACACCCGGTCATCGCCTCCTCGTGAGTCCAGTGGGCGACTCCCACACCTGCGGCTCTGAGCAGACCCTTCTCGTCCATGGTGCAACTATCGCCGTGGGCGCGGCGCTGGTAAAGATCCGCCGGCGGCCGCACCTGGGGCACAGAGGTGCGTCGAATCGGTTCCGGACCGAACCTGGCACCTTCGAGGCAAACGTAGACCTGACCCCTAGAGGCGGGCTCCTAGGGTGGGCCCGTGCCGGTCAGATCCGAGTTGGACGACGCCATCGATGCGTTTTGGACCGCGAGTGGCGGTGGGGCGCGGCCACCGGTGGATCTGTCGGTCGAGATGCCACCAGACCGTTCGGCGTTCCGGGTCGCACTGGCCGCTGCAGCAGCCGGCTGTGCGGTCTACGCTGCCGTGTCCGAACTCACGGGACGACCGGCACCGGCGATGGATCCAACTCTCGCTCTCGCCACCTTCACCACCCATGTCACACGAGCGGGTCGACCGGTTCCGAAGTGGGCGCCGCTGTCAGGGGCCTACCGGACGGCCGACGACCGGTACGTCCAGCTTCATTGCAACTTCCCTCACCACGCCAGCGGCGCAGCGCGACGACTCGGTGTCGCCGAGGACAGAGCGGCGTTCGCGGAAGCTGTCGCCGGCTGGGACGCCGAAGCCCTGGAGCATGCGTTGATCGACGACGGCATGATCGCAGCTGCGTACCGAACCCTCGACGAATGGGCCGCTCATCCCCACGCCGCCTCGATCACCGGCCTCCCTCTGCTCGACTGGCGTACGCTCCACGCCCCTGACGAGGATGTCGATCCGAATCAGAACCGCCCGGCGACTCCGGATCGCCCGCTGGCAGGAACTCGGGTCCTCGACCTCTCCCGCGTATTGGCCGGCCCCGTCGCTGGACAAACGCTCGCCAACCTCGGGGCCGACGTCCTCCGAGTCGACGGCGCCCATCTACCGTCCGTGGCCGTCGGTGTCATGACCACTGGCACCAGCAAGCGCAACACCTACCTCGACCTCCGGTCGGCCGAGGATCGCGAGCACCTGGTCGGCCTGGTCCGGGACGCCGACCTCGTCGTCGACGCCTATCGACCGGGCGCCCTGGAACGCTGGGGGTTCGGCCCCGACGAGATCGCTGCCGTCGCCCCGTCCGCATCGGTCGTGCAAATCTCCGCCTTCGACTGGGTCGGACCATGGGCCGGCCGGCGAGGGTTCGACTCGATCGTCCAGTCGACGACGGGTATCGCCCTCGCCAGCGCCGACTCGTGCGGCTCCGAGGCCCCGGTCCACCTTCCCGTGCAGACCTTGGACTACTCGACCGGCCTGTTCGCAGCGGCGGCGGCCATCCGCGCGCTGGCCCGTCGGGGATCGGGCCACGGGACGACCCTCGCCCGCTTGTCGCTGATCCGATCTCGTAACTGGCTCGTCGGGCTCGGCGTTCCCCGACGATTCGAGCCGGGTGCGATCACCCCGGGGGCCGATCAGGTGGCTTCGATCGCCAGCGACT
>JBFGLT010000044.1:0-19284 GCA_041576015.1 Acidimicrobiales bacterium | reverse complement strand
CGCTTCTCCGTCGTCGCCGGCGGGGCCCCCGAGGAGTTTGCCATCGCTGGGCCCCTCGGAACGGTCGTTACCGGAACGGTCGACAACGACTGCCTGCGATTTCAGCAGTGCTGGACGCCGGGTGTGCGCCGGCCGGCGATGGCGGGCCTCGCCCGGCTGCGGGCTCACCGGCGGCGCAACGAACGGTGGCGGTGGTGCGGGGACGACCCCGCCTCCGGGCGGTGGACCACCTGATGGGCGGCCGCACCATCGCCATCGTTCACGCCGGCGAGGACATCCCGACCGATCCCGGCTACGTCCCGCTCCGCTACGGCCGGCTCGCCCAGCTCCTCACCCGGCGGGGCGACGACGTCATCCGGATCACCCCGACGTTCAGCCACTTCCGCCGGGCCCAGCGACCGGCCGGCATCGTCGAGAGCGACGAGGGCAGCCACGTGCTGGTTCCCACCGTTGGGTACGACTCGAACTATGCACCCCAGCGGGCCCGCTACTTCGTCCAGCTCGCCGCCGGCTCCATTCGCACCCTGCGGCCCCGTCGCCGCTCACTCGACGCCGTCGTGCTCGGTGTGCCCCCGCCGGGAATCGTCACCGCCCATCGGCTCGCCCTCGGTTCCACACCACTCCTGGCCGACGTCCGTGATCTGTGGCCCGAAGCGTTCGCCGTCGGTCGGCGAGCCGGGCTGATGCCCCTGGCAAAGCTGGGCGGCCGGATCCTGAGCCAAGACCTTCGCAGCGCCGATGGCATCACGGCGGTCAGCGAACCGATGCTGGCCTGGGCGCCCGACATCCCGAAACGCTGGCACGTCGTGCCGATCGGCCTCCTCCCCCGACCACTCGACCCGGCGACCCTGCCCGATCCGTCCCTGCCGCTGCAGGTGTGCTTCTTGTCCAATCACTCCCATGGTTTCGATTTCCGACCGGTGTTCACCGCCTGGAATCGTCACCTGTCCCAGATGACCGACGCCGATCGGGCACGGGCGAGGCTCGCCTTCATCGGTTGTGAACCGTCCACCACCGCCGAACGGGAGCTGATCGGCGACGAGCCGACGGTGGAGTTCCTCGGACGCGTGGCGCCGGACGAGCTCACCGCCATGCTCGGCGGATTCGACGTCGGCGTGGCGCCGAGCTCGCCGGAATGGGAGCACTCGGTCGGCAACAAGATCTTCGACTACCTGGCGGCTGGGCTCTTCGTCCTCCACTCGATCGATCCCGCCACGGCCGCGCCGATCGACCAAGCACTCCTGGGACGCCGGCTCCACCGCACCGCCGACGACTGGGAGCGGGCGCTGCGGGAGCTCGACGATCGCCGAGTCGAGCTCCGAGCCGGACGCCCCGACCGGATCGGGCTTGCCGACCGGCTGTTCGGCCCCGACGCCACCGCCGGGGCCCTGGTGGCCTTGATCGACGAGATCGCCTGACCGGCCGCTCGAGTCAGCGGCGGGCTGTCTCCGCTTGCTCCCATTCGGCGAGGAAATCATCCTCGGTAGGGCCCTCGGGATCGTCGGACGGAGTGAAGCGGCCCATGGTCAGCGGACGTCGAAAGTGCAGGCCCGACGGCTTCGAGCGGATCCGCTGGGAACGGAGCTCACCGTAATAGGCGCCGTACCCGTCATCGGAACGCCGGACCCCGTTGTGCACGACACCGTCGGGGACGACGTCGACCGACTTCAACAAGCGCAGCATGCGAGCAGCCTCTTCGGGTTCGGTCGTGCGTCCCACGGCGACGAGGACGCGATCGGCCTGCTTGGCGATGGACAGTCCGTCGGCGACGGCGAGGAGCGGAGAGGAGTCCACCACGACGTAGTCGTACTCGGTGGCCAGGTCCTGGAGGATCAGCGAGAAGCTGTCGCTCGATATCAGTTCCGCCGAGCCGCCGTTGACCCGCCGGGCCGACGGCACCACGGTCAACTCGGGCAGGTCGATGAGTTCCCAGGTGACCTCCCTCAGATCGCATTCGCCCTGAATGGCGGCGGTGAGGTCGAGGTTCTCGGTGGCAATCCCGAACTGACCGGTCAGGGTCGGATTCCGGATGTCGGCGTCGATCAGAACGGTACGCCGGCCGTTCTCGGCCAGGAGGGTGGCGAGGTTGGCCGCCACCGTCGTCTTGCCGTCCCCCGGGCGCGCCGACGTCACGAGAATGATCTGACCGTGGTCACCCGAGGACAGGAACTGCACGGCCGTCCGGAGCGTCCGGAACGCCTCGGCGGTCCGGGACTGGGGACGCTGCAGCGAGGCGAGGGCCAGTTCCTGGGCGTTGGCCCGAACCAGCGGAGCCTCACCCAGCGTCGGGATCCCCTCGAAGATCCGATCGATCGACTGCCGGCGGGGATCGGTGCCCCGCAGGATGCGGCGCAGATAGACGAAGCCGACGCCGAGCACCAGCCCGCCGACCGCCGCCACCAGGGAATCACGGAGTGGCGACGGACTCACCGGATTCTCACCCGGCTCGGCCAGCGACACGATACGTGCGCTCCCGGAGCTGACCAGCTCGCTGTTGAGGGCCACATCCCCGAGTCGCTGCACGAGCAGTGACCGCTGGGTCAAGAGGAGGTCACGCTGGCTCCGGTCGGCGGCCGACGAGGGGTTCTCACCGAGCAGCGCCAGCGCCGCATCGACCTCGTCGATCCGGTTCTGGACCGCCTGGGCAGCGTCGAGGAACTCGTCGAGAATGGCGGTCTCGCGCACCTCGAGGAATGTGGTGGCGTAGGTATCAGCCATCTCGGCGGCGACGTCAGGGTCGGGGTCCGACGCGGCGAACCGAAGGACGTCCCGCCCGGTCTCTATTTTCACACTGATGCGGGGCTCGTCGCCATACAGGTCCTCGATCACGCTGACCACCGGCCGGCTCTCGGCCACCTCCAGCTCGTTGCGCATCGAACGGTCGGCGTCGCTCTCGCTCCCGACGCCGAACCCGTCGGCGACCGGCTTGGAGAACAGGACCACCGACTCGCTGCGATAGAGCGGCGTGCGAACCACCAGGTCGATGGCCAGCACCGAGCCGACCAGCACCGCCACGACGGCGGCGATGGCGAGCCAGCCCTCGCGGAGGATCTGGGCCAGTGCGTGCAGATCAGTATCTCGAGCATCCATCAGACGAGCATCCCTTCGTTGTGCACCGGGTCGAGGGTCTCCACCCACTGGGGATCCCCGGTGTCGGTTTCTTCGTGCCCGGATCGGGGCAGACGGACCGTCAATGCGGCCACGGTGAAGAACATGAAGTAGCGGGAGTTGTACAGGTCCCCGCTGACCTGGGCGCCGAGGAAGGCGTAGGCGGCCAGGAGCCAGAGAACCCGCAACCCATCGCGGCGGGCTCGAAGTAGAGCGATGAGGATGGCGGCGGCGGCGACGGTGCCGAGCACCAGCCCGACCTCGGACCACAACTCGAGGAAGATGTTGTGCGGGTAGGCGAGCGGCTGATGCGGGAACGGGAACGTCGCAAACGATCCGAAACCGTGGCCCAGCAACCCGCTGCTGCGAGCCTGTTCGAAGCCGGCACCCCACGTGGGCAAGCGGCTCCGCCGCAATTCGGCCGAGGGGTCCATCAAGAGGGCGAAGCGACTCTCGGGTCGCGCCGTCACGAAGGCGACGAACCCGAGGCCGCCGGCCACGACGAGGATCATCGAAGCAGCTCTGATGCGGCGGATCCGCCGGCGCATCTCCCGGCGGTCCCTCACCAGCGACCCGGTGGAGGCGGCGGTGAAGAAGGCCAGCCCGATCACCATCATGAGCGACAGGAGCGGCTGGCGCGAGCCAGTGACGACGATTCCGAACAACAGGAAGACTCCGGCTCCGATGCGAAAGACCCGGGAGAAGGGGGCGAACAGCCGGGGCAGGAGCTCGTCGTCGTGGAACATCAGGATCAGGATGGCGAATCCGGCCGCGGTCGCGAGCGTGATCGGACCTCCCCCGAGGGCAGCGCTCCGTCCGGAGTTGGCGTCGGTCGAGCCCGAGGCGATCGTGATCAGAACCAGCATCATCGGCACGAGCACGAGCGTGAGCAGGCAGTCGCGCCGGACAATCCGGTGATCGAGGCTCGGTGCGAGGAGGAGCAACGGGATCGACACGGCGAGGAGGAAGAACGTCTTGTCGCCGGCCAGGTACGCGACATCGGGATCGACCGAACCGGAACTGACCAGGTACCCGACCAGCGTGACGACGCCCAGGAGGCTGGCCCCGACAATCGACGAGGGCGTCAGACGCACACGGCGTCCCTCCTGGAGCAGGCCGAGGGTGGCGGCGGCGAGCAGCAGCGGGGCGGCGGCGACGATGGGATCGGTGCGATCGGGAAACGTGTGCCGGCCCAACGCGAGGGCGACGGCGATACCAGCCCCCGGGCGCGCAAAAGCGAGCATGGTAAGAATTACGACCAGGGCCAGGTTGACCATGAGGCCGATCACGGCCAACTCGAATTCATCAACTGCGCTCCGCCTGCCTCGCTGACAACAACGCGTCCAATAGGGTGCGTCCACGGAACTGTACCGGCTCGACCACTCTGAGTGAAGGGGTATGGTTGGGCAATTTCCCGCCTTCCCACCAGAGGCAGGTCCGGTACCTTGGGGTCGGATGAGCGGACCACTCGGCGGGAGTGCGAAGGTGATGACCAGGTCGGCAGCTCCGGCCCGAACCCCGGCGCCCCATGTGCTCGGTCAGACCGCCAACTTGGTCGGCCGGCAAGCGGCGGTGGTCGCCGTGTCACTCATCGCCAACGTCATTTCCGCCAGGACCCTCGGCGCCGATGGCCGCGGCGCCCTTGCGTTTGCCCTCCAGGCCGCCTTCATGGTCAGCTTCGCCGTGCTCCTCGGCACCGAGAAGGCCGTCGCCGTCGTCATGCCGGGAGCGCCGACGACTCGCGGCATCCCGGCCATTCTGTCGGTCTCGTGGCGTCGCGCCGCCTTCACCGCCGCCGTCGGGATGGCCGCACTGGGACTGACCGCCGCCGGGACCGATCTCGTGGCAGTGCGCTACATCGCACCGGTGGCTGCGATGGCACTGGCGAGCGGTCTGAGCCGGGCACTGGAGAGCTCGGCGATCAACGCCCACCGGGCCGCCATCGCGCTCGCCAACAGCGGTGGGGCGAGCGTGGTCAGCCTGATCCTGATCGCTGGTCTGGCCCTGGCCGAGGTGCGCGATCCCGCCGTCTGGGTGGCCGCATACGCCTGCGGTGCCTTCCTCGTCGGGATCTCGCTGATCCACCGGTTCGGTTCCTGGTCGAACCTCGATCTCGGATCGGGACGCAGCTCGACACTCGATCGGCTGGCCAATACCGGGCTGCGGCTGTTCCCGGCATCGCTGGCCAGCTACGCCGCCTACCGGAGCGATCGACTGATCCTGCCGGTGCTGGCCGACACCGAGGCACTCGGCCTCTACGTCGTCGTGGTTGCATTCACCGATGTGGTCGCTGCCCCGGTCGAAGCGCTCGCCAACGCGCTTCTCCCCCGGTGGCGGGCGGCGGTGCTCAACGGCACGTTCGCACCCCGGCGGATCGTCGTCGCCGCCATCGCCTACCTCGTTGTGGCGGCGGTGGGAAGCGTCGTCGCCGGCCGTCACCTGATCGTGCCGATCTTCGGTGAGGACTATGCGGCCGGGCGTGATCTCCTTCCCCTCCTCGCCTTCGGCTCGGCTCTGTATCCCCTCGGCCGGCTGGCAGCGGTGTACCGGCTGGCTCAGGGATACGTGAACCTGGCCTCGGGTGCCGACCTCATCGGCATGATCGCCGCCGTCGCGGCGTACTTCTTGCTCATCCCCGGCCTCGAAGCACAGGGGGCGGCGCTCGGCGCAGTGATCGGCTACGCCTCGGGGATCGTGGTGCTCATCGCCGGCAAGCGCTGGGCGTCGACCGAACCCGACGGCGATCACACGGGGCCGGTTGCTGGCTGAGAGTGCGGCATCAACCACTCGATGCGGTCGACCCGGGTTCTGACGCGGTACGGTTCTCACGGTGTGGAAACGGCGGTCAGGCGAACGGGGTGACTCGCGCACGCGTACCGGACTACTGGGCTGGATCGTCGGGATCGCCGGGGTCGGCGCCGTCGCGCTCACCGTGGCCACGGCTCCGTCGAACGAAGGGCACACCGAGAGATCCTCGAAAGCGACCGGGGTAGCCGTCACCGCCGCCGGGGTGGGTAGCAAGCCCGCCGAGA
Source organism: Acidimicrobiales bacterium (assembly GCA_041576015.1). Classification (GTDB taxonomy): domain Bacteria; phylum Actinomycetota; class Acidimicrobiia; order Acidimicrobiales; family SZUA-35; genus JABDIY01. Next base: position 13,144 of record JBFGLT010000044.1, on the reverse strand, counting down.
CGGCCCCTCAGCCGGCGACCACCGCCGTCACCTCGACCGTTCCCCCTCCGACTCCTCCGCCGCCCCGAGCGGGCCACACCGAGTGTCAGGACTGGCTCGGCCGGCGGTTCCTCACGAGCGTCTACTCGGTCAAGGTCGATCATCCACTGGCCCGAACCGTCGCCGAGGCCGCCGACATCGGCTACACCCACGTGGGCCCGTGGTACGAGGACGACCGCTGGGCCGCCGCCACCTCGGCTGCGCAGACGGGACTGTGCACGATCTTTCCGGTCGGCCCAAATCGATCGATCGACCAACTCCTCGACGATCCGGCAACGGCACGATCCACCGTCCTGGCCGACCTCGAACAGGCACTGGCCAGCCCCGCCCTCGACGCCAGCATCTCGGCGTGGGCCTTGCTACCCGAAGAACCGAAGACCGAGCGCGCCGACCACCTCCAGCTGCTGGCTGAGCTGTCAGACCTGGTCCAGGCGACCGATCCCCTGAGCCGGCCGCTCTACACCTATCTCCCGAGCAACGCCGATGTCGCCGAGATCACCCTCGCCGCCGGACACCTCGATGTCCTCGGCCAGGGCAACTACCTGACCACCGACGGCGAGCACGACGAGCGGGTCCGCCTCCTCGCCTCGATCCGTCGGACCCAGCAAGCGGCCGACGACGCCGGCCGGAACGGATGGTCGATCCCAGTCGTCGAACATCGCATCCACGACGGCCGAATGGATCCCACCCTCACCGACCGCGTCGAGGCCTGGGTCCGCCACGATCTCCACACTGCGATGGCGGCCGGCGCCGACGGGTTCCTCGCCTTCTCCGGCTTCCCGCAGAGCGACCACCGATCTGATTTCGAGCTGTACCGGCAGGCTCACCGCACCGTCATGAACGAGATGCGGGACGCCGGTCTGTTCGTTCTCCATGACACGGCACCGCCGGCCCCCGTCGATCTCGTTGTCATCGACGGACCGGCCGCCCTGGAGATCCTCGCCGACGTCCCGCCGCCGCTCAACGAGACACTCCAGACCCTCCCCAGTACCACCGTGCGCGCCTGGTCCAGCGGCGACGATGAGGTCGTCCTCGTCGTCAACCACGCCAACGACCCCATCACGGCCACGGTCACCACCGACAGCTCCACGACGACGATCACACTCGGGCCACTGGCCATCACCATCATCACCCACTGATCCCGCACCGGCAGTCCCGACGACCGACCGATCAGACCGCCTCGTCTCGGGCCTCGATCCACCGCCGGATCTCGGCGGCGTGACGGCGCGACGAGATGCTCACCATGGCGGAGCGGACGCCGGCGGTCGAGAGGACGTCCAGCAGCGCTGACCGCCGCCGGTCCGGTGAGATCGCACCACCGGCGAATGGCCGGATAGCGACGGTGGGTACCCGCGACGCCAGGTCGTGCCACTGCCGCTCCTCGGGGTTGAGGTAGAGCGTCAGGCCGTCGACCAGTGGGGCGCCGCCGCGGTCACCGACGAGTCCCTCTGCCATCGGTCGCGTGTAGGGGAATCCGAAGACCTGACCGATGCGACCGGATTCGGCGAGCGCTCTGAAGGTCTCGATGATGGCATCGCGATCCCGTTCGAGCACCGCGGCGGTCGCATCGACGTCGGCCGGTTCGGGGGTTCGGACCAACCACTGCACCGTGTCGATGTGCTCGGTCCCGAGCGCCTCGCATTCGGCGTCGACCCGAGCGACAAATCGTTGTGGGTCGAAGCGATCGGAATCCCACGATGGTTCGGCGATCTTGACGACGTGCCGGAAGCTGGCGCCGGCAGCCCGGGCCGCGGTCAACGCGGCCCGGTAGCGCTCACTCGTGTCGTACTCGACCGACGAGTGATGGGTGTCGAATCCGAGATGTGCGAGATCCACGAGGAACTCGGCAGCCGACCGGCCGTCCGGCTCGGCCGGCAGCCGCATCGTGCCCACCACGATCGAGGATCGGCTCACCCCTCGCCCGGATCGAGCACGATGCCGGTCTTCCAGATGAACCGGTCCCCCGACCGGGTCGCCTCGAAGGCATTGCGGCCGTGGAGGACGAGATGGTCACGCCAGCCGACGCTGTCGCCGCGCCGCAACCCGACCGGGTGGACGAGCTCGCGAGGCAGGATGTGCTCGAGGTAGTGGTGGAACCGGGCGTTCAGGTCGACAGCGGCCCGCTCCTGGTCCGGATCGATGCAGAAGTAGTTGAAGTTCAAATGCGGGCCGTCGTGCTCGAGACGGATGATCGGACACCGCTTGGCGTCTCCGGCTTTCTGGTAGACCACGTCGGTGCCGAGCAGATCGTCGAGGAGGGATGGATCAGTGGCACGGAGGTGCTCGACGAGGTCGGGGCCGTCGACGAAAACCGTCTCGCCCCCCCGGGGTGCGGCGTTCACGCAATAGAAGAGCATCACGCCGATCTCGGACGAGACGTAGGACTCGTCGGTGTGGAGCGGCTGGGCGTTCTTGGAGTGCCGGAACGCCACCATGTCGGGGATGTCGGCGTCGTAGCGGATCTCGGACCAGCGGTTGCCGGTGGGGGCCCCGCCGGTGGCGTAGTCCTCGCCGATCTCGATTGGCCGGCCGACCGCCTCGACCAGCGCGTCGTAGCGGGCTCGCAGCTCGGCATCGTCGAGTCCCTCGACCGAGGAGCGAGCGGCTCGGGCGGAAATCACCCGACCGGAGGCGAGCGCCTCGGCGAAGGCCAGACCGGCAGCCTCGGGATGGTCGAGATCGATCTCGATCTCGGTGGCGAACCGGGTCGGTCCGCTGGTGTCGGTCATGGTCATGGGTGCCACCTCCAAGTGCTGGTTGTCGTCGTTCGCTCCATGGCGTTCCCTCCCGATCGGGTCTTCATCCGATCCCGAACACCTCTGCCTCGCTCGGCTCGAGCGGTCGATCGAAGATGGCGACCTGTTCGATGGTGCCGTCGAAGCGGCGCCGCCCGATCAGTTCATCGCCGATGAGGACCGGGTAGTCGGGATCCCAGGCGGCGACCGAGGAGGCTCTGAGCTCGATCACGGTGACGATCCGGCCATCGACCATCACGGTGGCGTCGGCACCGTCGACCGACACGAGGATGCGGTGGCGGCGCCCGGCTTCGAAGACCCCGGGCACGAGATGCCACTCGCGGTAGGCCTGCTTGCCGGTCCGCACCCGGAAGCTCAGGGCATCACCTTCCTGCCCCAGATGAAGGTTGTACTGGTCGCTCTCGATCCCGACCGACGACGTGACGATCCTGGTCGGCCCGTCGGAATCGATCCGGGCGGGCGTCACGACAGCGGCGACGGAGAACCCGTCCCGACCGAGCAGCGCGCATCGCAGACCGGCGGAGTCGCCGAGGACCTCACCCCGACCATCCCCGACGACCACCGGACCGAGCGGAGCATCGACCGGGTCGAGCTCCACACCTTGACACTCCCGCCAGTGGCGAGCCGTGTCGCTCGTCCACCCGATCACCCCGCTGGAGACGACGAGCAGAGCGGCGGCCACGATCGCCGACAGGCGCGTGTGGGCGAGGTCGTCGCCACCGGCGATGCGCCGCAGGACCATCGAAACGCCGAGTCCGGCCACGACACCGCCCAGATCCCCGGCGATGTCGATCCACTCGGCGTGCCGCTGGGCGGTGACGAGCTCCTGCAGAGCCTCCGACGCAAGAGCGGCGAGGACGAGAAGCACAACCGCAACGCGACGGCGATCGGCCCGTTGGGCCAGTCCGAGGACGGCGAGGGTGGGGCCGAGGAAGAGAATGGCGTGACCGACAGAGACGGGGACGACGGGGAGGCGGGTCGGATCGGACTGCAGGAGTGCCCAGAGGGCGAACACGGTCCACACCGACAGAAGGGCCCACGAGAATCGACGGCTCGCCGGGGTCGGCGCCGCTGCCGCCGGCGGCGTCTCTCGAACCTCGGTGGCGATCACGATCGTGACCTCGCCGGCGTCGTCACGAGCTCCGCCGAATCACCGGCCGGTCGTTGATCGTTCCCCGGCGGCCGGGACTCCGAACCCATGAACTCGGTCGTGTGGTCGATGCCGTCGGCGCCGTGGGCGCCGAGCACTCCACGGATCGTCGCCCAGAGGATCCACAAGTCCAGCCGGGGCGACTGCCGATCGACGTACTCGAGGTCGAGAGCGAACCGCTCGTCCCAGGACAGCGCATTTCGACCCGACACCTGAGCCAGTCCGGTGAGGCCCGGATGGACGCGAAGGCGTTGAATCTGCTCAGCGTCGTAGCGATCCAGATAGCGGGCGATGAGCGGGCGGGGACCGACCAGGGTCATGTCCCCCCGGACCACGTTCCAAAGAGCGGGGAGCTCGTCGAGGCTGCTGGCTCGTAGGAGGTTTCCCAGCCAATGGCGCCGCTGATGGTCGGGCAGCGGGCGACCGTCGACGTCGCACAGATCCAGCATCGTCCGGAATTTGGAGATCTCGAACACCTCGCCCCGCCACCCGGACCGGGGCTGACGAAACAGCACCGGAGCTCCGAGGGCGATCCGTACCAGGAGCGCCAAGACGATCAGGATCGGCGACACCAGGACGAGTACCGAACCGGCCACCACGAGATCCCCGGCACGTTTCCACCAAGGGAGTGGTCGAGGATCGATCACCGCCGGCCGCCCCCGGCCGATCTCCGACTTCATCTGCTGGTCAATCCGCTCCGCCACCACTCCGCCGTCTCCCCATTCCGCGACAACTCCTCGTTCCGCAGGGGTTCCACCTCGTTCCGCCATGAGAGTGTGCCACGTGATCCACCCGGGGGCTGAGGGCAACGCTACCCACGGTGAAGGTTGATCACGGTGAGGGTTGATCGCTGGCAGCTTCGGCCGATGTACGGGGAGAGTGCTCCATCTCCGACCCTGCTTCACCTCCGACCCCGACACCCCCACCGGCGGACGTCCCATTCCTTGCTCGCCGCTGCGAGCTCGGGTTGCCCGCGCCCTCGTCGTCACCGTCCTGGCCGGTAGCTCCTGCTCGACGGCGGCGTCGGAACTGGCCCGTCCCGACGAGCCCGAAGGTGTGGTCGCCGGCCTTCCCTTCGACGACTCCGAGGAGCAACCCGACTTCGGCAGCCCCACCGAACCGTCGCTCACCACCGCAACCGGTCCCGAAACGACCGGCGTCACCGCCCCCAGCCGGGCCACGAGTGCACCCCTCACCGCCGAGGACCAGACGGTGACCGAGCGCCTGTCAGCAGACCGTCCCCCGACCACAACCACCGGTCCCACAGCCGGCGTTACCGATCCGACGCTACCCGGCACAGTGCCTGCGACGGCGACCACTCAACCGGCCACGGCCCAGCCATCGATCGCCACGACAGCGACGACGGCAGCGACGACAACGGTCGCAACGACGGCGCGGACCGCAACGACCGCGACGACTGCGACGACTGCGACGACCCCCGGCGGAGCGGCGGCCGACGTGCGGCCGGTCAGCTACTGGGAGGGGAAGTTCGACACCGCCGCCGTGCGGGCCCAGTGCGATCAACGAATCGTCGATCTGCAGGGTGCGAGGTACGGGTCGCACGCCCTCTACCGTTCGGCCTACACGTGTTTCGACGGTCTCGTCGCCATGTGGAGAGCCACCGGCGACACCGCCTATCTCGACATCGCACTCGACCACATCGAGCGGGCGATCGGCCTGGCCAGATCGCGAACCGGCCAGTACGACGACGACTTCCTCGGGTGGGAGGCGTTCGACACCGGTACCGAGCAGGCGCTGCGCGAGGCCTACCTGTGGCGCTACGTGACCGTCATGCTCCGGGAGATGAACGAGCGCCCAGCACTTCTGGCGGCCGGTTATCAGTCTCGCTACGACGCCATCCTGGCCTTCACCGAGACCCACGTCTATACCAAGTGGCGAACCAGGACCGGGTACACGGACATCTATCCGAACAGGACCCACATGGTGTCGCACTGGGCCCACATCTGCATGAATCTCGGGATGATCGCCCGCTCGCAGACGATCCGATCCGAATGCGGCGACATCGTCGACCAGATCAACAACGGGATGGATCGCCACGGCGGGGCCGGGCTGCGGAGCCAGCTGACCGGCTGGTCGGCGATTCCCGGAGCCCTGCACTGGGCCAACCAGTGGAACCAGACACCGGACTCCCTCGGCTGGCCCACCGACACCAACCATGGCGCCGCCGAGGTGGGCTACATGGCCGAGGCGTTCGACTACGGCATCGACTTCACCCGAGCCGAGATCGACGGCGTCCTGACGCTGACCAACCGGCACATCCTGCCGGCCGGGACGTCGACCCCACCCGCCTGGATCAGCTTCGATCCCGGCTTCTGCCCATCCGACTACAGCGATTCGGTCTGCTCGTCCTACGGCAACCTGTTCACGGACGGATTCGTCAAGCTCGGTCGGTTCGACAGCACGTTGCAGAAGAAGCTCGAGATCTACATCGACCGCGACCCCGGCCTGGGGCAACTGGCCGGCAACGCCGCGCTGAACGCCGCCGTCCTGCGCGGAACGGAGCCGTGATCGGGCCCAGCCCGACCTCGCCGGCCTCAGAACCACCACCTGACCCAGGCGGTGATGCAGATCTACCCACGGCCGCCTATTGACGTAGATCGACCACGTAGAGTGAGCTTGGAGTTCGTTCGACGAAGTGCTCTCGGCGGAGGGCAGAAAGGCAGCGGCGGACACGATGATCTTGAATCGTGCGATTTCCTCGGCGCGACGCCACCGGAGCAGCGTGCTCGTTGCGGTCGACGGCGCAACGTGGGCGACGGTGTCCTGGATCGCCGCTCGCCCCTTCACAAGTGCGGTCGTGGCCGCCTCGCTGGCCGGGGCTGTGGCCGTTCTCGCCGTCGGCGTCAACCGGATCGCCGGCACGTACAGCCGTCGCTGGCAACTGGCCGAGTGGCGCCAGATCCGGACGGCGGGGCTGGCTGCCATTCCTGCGACGCTGGCGGTCGTGATCGCCCTGGCGGTGATCGGGCGCCCGTCGTGGGCGTTCGTGGGCGCCGGGGTCGGCTCGCTGGCGTTCGTGTTGACCGGAGGAGCTCGGGGCCTGTGGCGGGCGTTGAACGAGCACCAACACGATCTGTCGGGTGCGGCCCATCCCGCCATCGTGATGGGGGCCGGCCACGGCGGCCGGCACATTCTCGAGGCGTTGCGAGCTGACCCCGTGGCCAGCCCGGTTCGTGCGGTGGCCCTCCTGGACGACGACCCCGCCCTCCACGGCCGCGAGATCGAGGGACTGGTGGTGCGAGGCGGCCGCGAGTGCTTGGGAGATGTTGCCGCCGACACCGGCGCCACCGAGCTCCTCGTGGCGATTCCATCGGCGGACAGCGAGCTGGTCCGCGACCTCGAGCGATTGGGCCGGGACCTGGGGCTGACGACGTCGGTGTTGCCGTCGGTGGCCGAGCTGGTCGGTCGGGCCATCCGCCCCTCCGACATCCGCGACATCACCCCGACCGACCTGTTGGGCCGCAACCCGGTCGACCTCGACCTGCCCCGCCGCAGCGGCTACCTCGAGGGGGCGACGGTGCTGGTGACGGGGGCCGGCGGGTCGATCGGCTCGGAACTGTGTCGCCAGATTCACCGGCTCGGCACATCGACGCTCTTGATGCTGGATCGGGACGAGTCGGCGCTGCATGCCCTTCAGCTCAGCCTCGACGGCCAGGCCCAGCTCCGGACCAATCAGCTCATCGTCGCCGACATCCGCGACGCCGATCGGGTGGCCGAGATCTTCGACAGCTGGCGCCCCCATGTGGTGTTCCACGCGGCGGCGCTCAAGCACCTGCCGTTGCTCGAGATGCACCCGCACGAGGGCGTGAAGACCAACGTGCTCGGCACGCAGAACCTGCTGGCGGCGGCCGCCGCCCACGGCGTGGCTCGGTTCGTCAACGTCTCGACCGACAAGGCAGCCGATCCCACGAGTGTCCTCGGCTGGACAAAGCTGCTGGCCGAACGCCTCACCACCCATACCGGACTGATCACCCAGCGACCGTACCTGTCGGTTCGTTTCGGCAACGTCCTCGGCAGCCGGGGCTCGGTGTTGACGGCGTTCACCAGCCAGATCGCCGAGGGTGGGCCCGTGACCGTGACCCATCCCGACGTCACCCGCTACTTCATGACCGTGGAGGAGGCGGCGTCCCTGGTCATCGCCGCCGGTTCGGGCGGCGACACCGGCGACGTGATGATCCTCGAGATGGGCGAGCCGGTGCGGATCCTCGACATGGCCAACGAGTTGATCGATCGCTCAGGCGCCGACGTCGACATCGTGTTCACTGGGCTCCGTCCCGGCGAGAAGATCCACGAGGTCCTCCAGTCGACCAGCGAGGCCATCGTCAAAACCGACGACGGATTGATGTGGAAGGGTGCCTCGCACCCCATGCCGTGGGAGGACGTCGAGCCGCTGCTGGAGATCGAGGACGCCGCCGCCCTGGTCGAACGCCTCTCGTGTCTGGCCACTCCGGTTCGGGAGCACGAGCGCGACATCCTCCTGCAACCGCCGGTGGTGGGGGCGGCCGAGCGGGCCGCCGTCCTTGCGGCCATCGACTCCGGATGGATCGCACCGGCGGGACCCGACCTGATGGCGTTCGAGGACGAACTGGCCCAACGCATCGGCGCCGAGCGGGTGCTGGCGGTGGCCAGCGGCAGCGCTGCGCTGCATCTGGGACTACTGGTGCTCGGCGTCGGTCCCGGTGACGAGGTGGTCGTCCAGACCACCACGTTCGCCGCCTCGGCATTCGCCGTGTGCCACACGGGCGCGACGCCGATGTTCTGTGACGTCGACCGGGCCACCGGGATGCTCGATCCCGACGCTCTGGCCGTCCTGCTCGCCGAACGGGCTCGACGCGGACGCCTCCCCAAGGCCGTGATGCCGGTCGACCTGTACGGGGCATGCGCTGACTACGTTCGCCTCCGGGCGGTGTGTGATCCCTATGGCATCCCGATCCTGCAGGACTCGGCCGAGGCATTGGGAGCGGTCAGCCAGGGCCGTCCGGCCGGGCGCCACGGCGACCTGGCGGTGTTCAGTTTCAACGGCAACAAGATCGTGACCACGAGCAGCGGTGGCGCACTGGTCGGTCCGCCCCGTCTGCTCGAGCGAGCGTCGAAGCTGGCGACCCAGGCTCGTGAGCCGGCGCTGCACTACGAGCACGCCGAGATCGGCCACAACTACCGTCTCTCGAACCTGCTCGCCGCCTTGGGCCGAGCCCAGCTCCGCGATCTCGACGCCCGGATCGACCGCAAGCTCCGCGTGCGCTGTCGCTACCGGGAGCTCATACCGGAGGCGGCGTGGTTCCCAGACGGCGTCACCGAGCGTTCGAACGCCTGGCTCAATGTGGCGCTGCTCCCCGACGACACCGACCGGGATCGGGTGATCGAGCAGGTTCAGGCCAAAGGCATCGAGGTCCGACCGGCCTGGAAACCGATGCATCTCCAGCCTGTCTTCGACGGCGTGGGATGCTTGGGCGGTTCCGTTGCCGAAGCCCTGTTCGACCGGGGAGTGTGCCTGCCGAGCGGCAGCGATCTGACCATCGCCGATCAGGAGCGGGTTGCCGATGCGGTGTCGCTGGCAATCGAATCGTCGATCCGGGTCGAGGTGGGAACGTGGTGAACACACAACTGGCCGGACGAGTATCGGCGGAGAGCCGGTTCCCCCTCACACCCCTGCAGGAGGGAATGCTGTTTCATGCGGTGGGGGTCCGCCAGCCGGGCGTCGACGTCGAACACATCACGTTCGACCTCGGTGAGGTTCTCGACGCCCACCGCCTGGTGGACGCATGGCGCGAGGTCACCATCCATCATCCGGTGCTCCACAGCGCAGTCGGGTGGGACCGGGGCGAGCCCCGGCTCGTGGCCGATCCAGCTGCTGCGTTGCCGGTGACCCGGCACGACTGGCGCCTTCTCGACGGAGACGATCAGACCCGGCGGTGGGCGACCCTGGTCCACGAGGACCGCGTGCGCGGCTTCACGATGGACGAGGCCCCGTTGCAGCGAGTCGTTCTGGTTCGCCTCGAGGAGGCCCGGTGGCGGGGCCTGTGGAGCTTCCATCATCTCATCCTCGACGGACGGTCCTTCCCGATCGTGCTGCGGGACGTGTTCGGTCGCTACGACGGCACTGCCGAGCCCGGGCCCCGCGCTGGGGTCTGGCTGCACACCGACGCTGTTCGCAACGCCGACCGATCCGAGGACGAGGTGTTCTGGAAGGCCGAGCTGAACGGGTTCGAGCCGGCGCTGCCGCTGCGGATTCTCGATCCGTCGACAGCAACGATCACCGAGTCACCGAGCAATCCCCTCCTGCACGTCGCCGAGCGCCGCCTGAACGTCGGGACGACCGCGGCGGTGACCCGCGCCGCCGACGCCCTCGGGGTGTCGGTCAACAACCTGGTGCAGGCGGCGTGGTCGATCGTGATGCATCGCTACCACGGCAGCGGGGACATCGTGTTCGGCAGTACTCGCGCCTGCCGGCACGTCGTGCCCGAAGGTGACGAGCTGGTCGGTCTGTTGATCAACACGGTGCCGTTCCGGGTGGCGGTCGATCGGCAGGACCGGGTGGCCGACCTTGTCCACCAGGTCCGCGAGACTCACCGGAACCTGCGTCAGGTCGAGACGACTCCGCTGACCAGCATCAAGGAGTGGGCCGGGATCGATCCGGCGGCCGAGCTCTTCACCAGCCTGGTGATGTTCGACCAGGCGACCCTCGGACGCCGCCTGGCCGACCTGGGCGACCACCGGCGATTCGACTACGACGGTCACACCAACGTGCCGTTGACCCTGCTGGCCTACGCCGATCCGGAGATGCTCCTACGGGTCGAGGCCCATCCCGACCACCTGAACGCCAAGGTGACCGAGCGCCTGGTCGACCAGGTCGCCACTGCGCTGTGCTGGATGATCGCCGATCCCGACCGCCCCGTCGGCGACGTGGATCCCCTCACCCACACCGACCGGGCTCTCCTGGCCGGCTTCAACGACACCGACGTCGATCTCGGCCCGGCCACGACGCTGGCACGACTGCTCGCCGACCAGGCCGCCGCCACGCCGGATCGGATCGCCGTGTCCTTCGGCGACTCCGAGCTCTCCTATGCCGAGTTCGATGAACGGGTCCGCCGCGTCGCAGCACGCCTGGCTCCCCACACCGCCGGCAACCGGGCGGTGGGAATACTGGCCGAGCGGTCCGTCGAGATGCTGGTGGCGATTCACGCCGTGGTCCGAGCCGGCGGCGCCTACGTCCCGCTGGACCCGAGCCATCCGACCGACCGGCTGTATTCGATGATCACCGACGCCGAGATCGGGTTGGTGCTCGCCACCGGCGACGCCGACGCCGGCCGGCTCGGCGTCCCGTCGCTCGATGTCGGTGTACTGATGGTCGAGCATCCTTCGGATGCGACGAGCGTCCCGATCGACGAGCACGTGGCACCCGAAGACGCCGCCTACATCATCTTCACCTCGGGATCGACGGGGCGCCCCAAGGGCGTGGTCAACCAGCACGATGGAATCGTCAACCGACTGCGCTGGATGCAGTCGGCGTTTCCGCTGGGGGTGGACGACGTCGTCGTCCAGAAGACGCCCATCACCTTCGACGTCTCGGTGTGGGAGCTGTTCTGGCCGCTGATCGTGGGCGCCCGTCTCCACATCGCCGCACCCGGCGCCCATCGGGACCCGCGCCGGCTGGTGAACGAGATCACCTCGTCCGGGGCCACGACGATCCACTTCGTCCCGTCCATGCTGGCGCTGTTCCTCGACGAGCCATCGATCGAAACGTGCTCCTCGCTGCGCCGCGTGATCTGCAGCGGCGAGGCGCTCACCCCCGACCTGGTGCAGCGAGCCCACGACCGGCTCGCCGCCGAGTTGCACAACCTGTACGGCCCGACCGAGGCCGCCGTCGACGTCACCTGGTGGCCGTGTGACCGGGACGCCCCGCTCCAGTCGGTGCCGATCGGCCGGGCGATCGCCAACACCCGCATGCACGTCCTCGACGCCGATCTTCAGCCGGTGCCGCCGGGAGCGGTCGGAGAGCTGTTCATCGCCGGCGTCCAGGTCGCCCGCGGATACGTGAACCGACCCGAGCTCAACGCCGAGCGATTTCTGCCGGCCGAAGCCATCGAAGGGGAACCGGCACGCGCCTACCGCACCGGCGATCTCGGCCGGCACCGGGAGGACGGTGCGCTCGAGTACCTGGGACGCACCGACCACCAGGTGAAGATCCGCGGCCTGCGGATCGAGCTGGGTGAAATCGAGGCGGTGCTGGCGGACCACACGGCGGTGACGAACACGGTCGTCGTGGCCCGTCCTGACCGCACCGGCGATCTGGCGCTGGTCGCCTATGTCACCACTGACGGACCGGCCGGGGAGGGATTCGACGCCGATCTGCGGGACCATCTCGGGCGCCACCTGCCCGACTACATGACCCCGGCGGTGATCCTCGTGCTCGACTCCCTTCCGTTGAACTCCAGCGGCAAGGTCGACCGCGCTCAGCTGCCGGAGCCGGAGTGCACGGCACCGGTCGCCGACCTTCCGGTCGGTGACGTGGAGGAAGCCGTCGCCGCCATCTGGTGCGAGCTCCTCGACGTCGACCACGTCGACCGCAACGTTCCGTTCTTCGCCGCCGGCGGTCACTCGCTGCTCGTCGTGCGCCTGGCCCATGCGCTGGAGGCTCGCTTCGAGCAGCCGGTCGACGTCGCCGACCTGATCGACCGTGCCACCGTGGCGACGCAAGCCGCGCTGGTCGCCGGCGCCGCCCGCAGCACCCCCGACGACCCATTGAACGACATCGCGACGGCTGCCGCCCGCCGGCGAGGAGCAGCTCGACGACGTCGCCGCCAGCGGAGCTGAACCGAATGCACCCACATGACGAGGAAGACTTCGACGACCGCATTGCGGTGATCGGGATGGCCGCCCGGTTTCCGAGCGCCCCCGATCTCGAGACCTACTGGGCCAACCTGCTCGACGGGGTCGACGGCCTGACAACATTCACCATCGAGCAGTTAGTGGAGATGGGGTTGGACCCCGATGCTGTGCGGCAGGACAACTTCGTGCCGCGCGGCAGCATCCTGGCCGGGCATGACACGTTCGATGCCGAACGCTTCGGGCTGACGCCCCGGGAGGCGGCCATCACCGACCCCCAGGCCCGGGTCCTGCTGGAGGCATCCCACACCGCCCTGGAACACGCCGGCTACGACCCCTTCGCCGTCCCCGG
>JBFGLT010000043.1:0-19383 GCA_041576015.1 Acidimicrobiales bacterium | reverse complement strand
GCCGAGCATGCCCATGAAGGGAATGCTGCCACCTTCGCCCATGAGTTGAGCCGGCCGGCCGAAAACCGACACAGAGGCACGATGGAGCGACGCGCTCAACCACGGGGCCAGATCGGGCGCGTTCCAGCCGTCGGCGGCGTCAGCGGCCTCGACGGTCACGGTCGCCCCATCCGGTGGGTCGGTGACCAGCCGGCTACGAAGTTCGTTCAGCACGTCGCCGGCGACGACGGTGGGAGGCAGGCGGAGCGAGAGACGGAGCGACGTCGAGGGCCGAAGTACGTTTCCGGCGTGGTTCGTCGGCGGGAGGCCATCGGCGCCGATGTAGGAGACCGTTGGCAGCCATGTGCGGTTGATCTGTGCCTGCACTCCCGACGCCATCGGTCGAATGCCGGCGACGTAGGGAAACTGTTCGTCGAGCCCTCCGAGGTGGTCGACCATCGCCTCGATCTCGGCCCGCCGGTGGTCGGGGACATCGCTGGTCGCCGAGTCCAGCAAGACGGCTCCGGTTTCGGGATCCTCGATCCGGTCGAGCAGTTGCCGCAAGACCCGGAAGCTGCTCGGGACCACACCGCTGGCCGATCCCGAATGCACGCCCTCGGTGAGCACGTCGACCCGTACTGTCGCCGCCACCATGCCGCGCAGGGAGGATGTCAGCCAGAGCGTGTCGTAGGTCGCGCATCCGGAATCCAGACAGACGACCAGCTTCACGTCGCCCAATGCGGTGGAGAGGGCCGCGACGTGGGCGTGGAGGTCGGGGCTGCCCGATTCCTCCGAGGCCTCGATCAGCACGACGCAGCGAGGATGGCTGCCGCCCGACTCCTGCACGGCTCGTATGGCCGTGAGGCTGGCGTAGGCGGCGTAACCGTCATCGGCGCCGCCCCGTCCGTACAACAGATCGTCGCGCCGGACCGGCGTCCAGGGCCCGAGGCCGGGGTCCCACCCGGTCATCTCCGGTTGTTTGTCGCAGTGCCCGTAGAGCAGCACGGTTCCCGTGCCGACACCTCCCGACGGAGCCCCGTAAGCGGGAATCTCGGCGAGGAGGACCGGTGTACGTCCGGGAAGTTCGACGACGGCTGATTCGAGGCCGGCGATCGGTTGGGAGCGGATCCATCGGTGGATGTGATCGACGGCGGCGGAAAGATGGCCGTTGGCTTTCCACTCAGGGTCGAAGGCCGGCGAGAGGGCGGGGATGGCGATGTAGCCCGAGAGCTCGTCAACGAGGTCGTCGCGCCACGCCGACCCGACGATCTCGGCCACCGTGCCTGCGTCGATGGTGGTCATCTGGCCACGGTACTGTGCTCATGTGCTGACCGACCACGAGCGCCGGCGTCGGTTGGCGATACGCCATCGGTTGATCCCCGAGGAGCGAACCGATGATCCGGTCGAGATCACCCGCAGCTTGGTGGGCCTGCACGGCAGCGACCCTGCCACGGTGTTCCTATCGGCCGCCGTCCGGATGCGTTCCCCCTCGATCGAGGCCACCGAGGCGTCTCTGTACGATCAGCGGACCCTCGTGCGGCACCACGCCATGCGGCGGACGGTCTGGATCATGGATGTCGACACGATGCGCCGAGCGCACGCATCGTCCACGCGCAAGATCGCCGGTGCCGAGCGGCGCCGGCTCGTCCGGGCCATGGAGGAGGCTTCACCGATCGAGGGACCCGACGCATGGCTCGACGCGGCGATGGATGAGGTGCTCGACTACATCCGCACCAACGATCTGACCACCACCCGCCAGCTCGGCGAGGATCTCCCGCACCTTCGCGTGCCGATCAGGTTCCCCGCCGGCGGTGGCCGGACCCTCGAGATCGCCGCTCACGCCCGCGTCGTGCTGCAGGCGGGGTTCGAGGGCGCCGTGGTCCGGGCCCGCCCCCTGGGTTCGTGGATCAGCTCGCAGTACAGATGGTCGAGCGCCGATCGGTGGCTCCCCGGCGGATTCGACACCCTGGACACCCGACCGGCGGCCGCCGCACTCCTTGCCCAGTGGCTGGAACGGTTCGGCCCGGGAACCGGGAATGACCTTCGCTGGTGGTCCGGATGGACCACGTCGCAGCTACGAACCGCACTCGAGGATTGCGGCGCCGAACCCGTCGCTTTGGAGGACGGGGCGACGGGATGGGTGGCCGCTGGGGACACCGAGCCGGTCGACGGGCCATCGGACGAGCCGTGGGTGGCGCTGCTGCCCGGGCTCGACCCCACCCCGATGGGATGGAAGGAGCGATCGTGGTATCTCGACGCCGATGTGGTCGCCCGGTGTGTGGACCGGTCGGGGAATATCGGCCCGACGATTTGGGCCGGAGGACGTGTGGTGGGCGGATGGGTGCAGCGCCCGGACGGCGAACTCGCCCTCGAAATCCTCCGGGACCTGAGCCACGACGAGACCGCCCTCCTGCGGACCGAAACCGACCGGCTGACCGCGCTTCTCGGCGAGGCCCGGTTCCGGGTGCGGTTCCCTGCGCCGAATCAGAAGGAACTGTGCGCAGATCCGCCCAGGCTATGGCCGCGACTCCACGAACTCCGCAGCGGTACGCGCGCCAGTTCCGGTCCGATCCGCCTCCTGGCCCCGTAGCTCGACCCGGCGGATCTTGCCGCTGATCGTCTTGGGCAGGTCGCTGAATTCGATCCGCCGGACCAGCTTGTAGCCGCCCACCCGCTCGCGCATGAACGCGAAGATGTCCTGCGCGGTCTCGTCATCGGGCTCGTGACCGGCGGCGAGAATCACGTACGCCTTCGGTACGAAGCCGCGCAGTTCGTCGGGCGATGGGACGACGGCTGCCTCGGCGACGGCCGGGTGTTCGATCAGTACGCTCTCGAGCTCGAACGGGCTGATGCGGTAGCCGGACGCCTTGAAGACGTCGTCGGCTCTGCCTACGTACGTGATGTACCCATCGTCGTCCCGGGCGCCCACATCCCCGGTGTGGTAGAAGCCGCCGCCGGTCACTTCGGCGGTCTTGTCGGGATCATCGGCGTAACCGACCATCAGCCCGACCGGCCGCTCCGCACCGAGAGCGATACAGATCTCACCCTCATCGGCCGGCTTGCCGTCGGGGTCGAGGAGCACGATCTCGTAGCCGGGCAGCGGCCGTCCCATCGAACCGGGCTTCAGCGGCTGTCCGGGAGGGTTGCCGATCTGGGCGGTGGTCTCGGTCTGGCCGTAACCATCGCGAATGGTGAGCCCCCACGCCGACCGAACCTGCTCGATCACCTCGGGGTTGAGCGGTTCCCCAGCCGAGATGAGTTCCCTGAGCGACGTCGTGTAGGACGCCAGATCCTCCTGGATCAAGAACCGCCAGACCGTCGGAGGAGCGCACAGGGTGTTCACGCCGTTGTCGACCAAGACACCGAGCACCGTCGGCCCATCGAAGCGGGTGTAGTTGTAGAGAAACACCGTCGCCTCGGCGTTGAACGGTGCAAAAAAGCAACTCCACGCATGCTTCGCCCAACCCGGAGAACTGATCGTCCAGTGCACGTCGCCTTTGCCGACGCCTAGCCAGTACATCGTCGAGAGGTGTCCGACCGGGTAACTGATCTGCGTGTGCTGCACGAGCTTTGGCTTCGCCGTGGTGCCGGACGTGAAATACTCCAGCAGCGGGTCCTCGGGCCGGGTCCGTTCGGGCTGGATGAAGCTGGCGTCGAACACTGCGGTTTGGGCGTAGTCGCTCCATCCGGGCATGGCGACGTCCACGCCGATCATGGTGACGTCGTCGAGCAACGCTGTGTCGATCGTTTGGAACGACGCCGCGCCGGCGGCGTTGGTGAGGGCGAACCGCGCTCGCCCTCGGGCCATCCGGTCGGCCAGATCCGTCCCTGCCAGCAACGTCGTGGCGGGGATGACGACCACCCCGAGTTTGATGGCGGCCAGCATCGTCTCCCACAGCTCCACCTGATTCCCGAGCATCACCAGCACGCGATCGCCCCGGACGGCCCCGAGATCTACGAGGTAGTTGGCCACCTGGTTCGAACGGGCGCTCAGTTCGGCATAGGTGAGCTTGGCCGAGGTTCGGTCCTCCTCCATGATGTGCACGGCCAGTTGATGGTTGCCGACGGCGACGCGATCGAAGTAGTCGAGCGCCCAGTTGAAGTCCGTCAGCGCAGGCCATCGGAAGGCCTGCAACGCAGCGTCATAGTCGGAGCGCTGGCTCAACAGCAGATCGCGCGCAGCAAGGAAGCGGTCGGAATCGGTCACGGTCACCATCATGGGTCCGGGCGGCTGGCTGACTCAAGCCTGCCGGGGGATGCTCCTGCGCTGTTTCCCCTGCTCTGAGGAATTTTGCGATTTTCTGAAACACTTTCACCAACGGCGACGTTGATTGGTCGGAAGCAATCAAACCCAACGCAGCAAAGGAGATGCACAGCGATGCAGACCCAACAGAACGATCCCTTCCGGATGCTCGACACCCTGCTCGACCAGTTCAGCGCGGCACGAAACACCGGAGGCGTTCCCGTCGACGCATACCGTCGAGGAGAGAACGTCTGGCTCCACTTCGACCTGCCCGGGGTGGCCGCTGACAGCCTCGACATCGACATCGAGCGCAACGTTCTGACAGTGTCCGGCGAGCGGAAGTGGCGTCCCGAGGACGGCGACCATGTCTACTTCGCCGAGCGGCGTCAAGGCCAGTACCGCCGCCAGGTCACACTCGGCCAGGAAGTCGACATCGACAACATCGAGGCCGACTACCACGACGGGGTACTGACCGTTCGCATCCCGGTCGCCGAGCGGGCCAAGCCCCGCAAGGTGGCCATCAACACCGGGTCCCCGGTGCTCGAGACCGCCGAGGTATCCGAGGACTGACCCACCCGCCAGGGTCAGGACCCGCAATCGGCTCCCTCGGAGGAGCAGCAGTACCCGGGGTCAGCTCCCCTCGACGGGATCTGACCCCGGGTTGTTTTCCAGGCCGGCAAGGACCCGGCTGGGGGTCAGCGGAAACTCGTCGAACCAGACTCCGGTCGCGTCGTGCACCGCAGCGATGACCGCCGGCGCGTAGGTGATGTAGGGCATCTCGGCCGCTCCCCGTGCACCCCACGGCCCGAGCGGGTCCGGGAGTTCGAGAATGACGCTCTCCACGACCTCGGGAACGTCACCGATCCCGGGAATGAGGTAGCCGGAGAGCCGAGGATTGACGATCCGACCGTCGGCTACCTGCAGGTCCTCGCTGAGCACGTATCCGTGCGCCTGCACGACGGCGCCCTCGATCTGGCCGCGAAGCAGTTCGGCATTGATGGCTCGACCGACGTCGTGGGCCGAGACGACCCGGTCCACCCGCACGATGCCCGTGCCCGTGTCGACCCGCAGGTCGACCGCCGTGGCCATGTAGCCGTAGCAGAAGTTTGGCGTCCCCTCGCCGGTTTCGGCGTCGAGCACCTCGGTCGGGGGAGGCACGAAACGAAACCGGCCGATCGCCGGTCGGTCACCGTCCCGCCACGCCTTCTCGGCTTCCTCGGCTGCTCCGAGAATGGAGTTGCCGGCCATAAAGGTCATCCGGGAAGCCGAGGACGAACCCGAATCACCGGTGTGCGCAGTATCTGAGAACGTGCCTCGTACCCGGTCGAGAGGTACGCCGGTGGCAGCCGCCGTCATCTGGAGCATCGCCTGGTGGGCTCCCTGCCCAACCTCTGCTCCGGCGTGAAAGACCTCGGCGGAGGTCGGGTTGTGGTCCTCGGGCTCGCCGAACAGGTGCACCTCGGCTTCACACCGCTCGGGGAATCCGAAGCTGAAGCCGACGTTCTTGAACCCGGCGGCGAAGCCGCGACCCCGCTTGATCGAAGGTTCGTACGGAGGGAGCGAGGCAATCGATCGAAATTCGCGACGGGTCGGCTCGCCAGCCGCTCGTGCTGCACAGGCTTCGATCACCTCTGACAGGCTGACGCCCTTCGGCATCACCGAGCCGGTGATCCCGACCGATCCGTCCCGTAGAAGGTTCCGGCGGCGCAACTCCACCGGATCCATGGCGAGCGCCTCGGCCAGCTTGTTCATTTGCGATTCGGCCACGAACGCTCCCTGGGGCCCGCCGAACCCGCGGAAGGCGCCGCCAGGGACGGTCGTCGTGTAAACCACCCGACTGTCGATTCTGGCATTGGGCACCTCGTAGGCACCGGCCACGCTGAGGTGGGCATTGCCCAGCACCTTGTTCGACGTGTAGTTGTAGGCACCCGCATCGAGCCACACGTCGGCCTCCACAGCGGTGATCCGTCCGTCGCCGGTGGCGCCGAGACGAGCGCGGATCGTTCCCCGGTGCCGTTTGTGATGGCCGACGACCGACTCCTCCCGGCTCCAGCGGCAGTGCACGGGCCGGCTGATCCCCATCTCCCCGACCGCCCGGGCGGCAAGGGCCATCACGATCTGGAGGCTCATGTCCTCCTTCCCGCCGAACGCTCCTCCCATGGCGGCGTAGACCACCCGCACTCTGTCCACGGGAAGGTCAAGCGCGTGGGCGATCTGCTGGCGATCCTCGTGCGCCCATTGACCGCTCGTACGGACGGTGATGCGTCCCTCTTCGTCGATCCACGAGGTGGCCGACTCGACCTGGAGGAACGCGTGCTCCTGATGAGGGAGGCGGTACGTACCCTCCACTACAACGTCCGCTTCCCGCCAGCCTCGCGAAATATCGCCTTTGCGAACTCGCAGATGGTGGTAGGTGTTGGTTCCGTCCTCGGGATGCACGAGCACGTCGTCTGATCTTGCCGCCTCCAGGTCGGGCACCAGCGGGAGCGGCTCCCACTCGATGACGATCCTGGCAGCCCCCTGCCTGGCCGCCTCCGCTGAATCGGCGATCACGACGGCCACGTGATCGGCCTCCCACCTGCTCACGTCCGACGGAACCCGGGATCGACCGGTTGCACCCACACCCACGAGGACCGGTTGATCGAACTTGGTGAGCCCATATTCGTTCACCGGCACGTCGGCAGCGGTGAGGACGCGGACCACGCCGGCGCAGGCCTCCGATTCCCTCGTGTCCATCGACAGCATCCGAGCGTGGGGTCGATCCGAGAAAACGACCACGGCGTGCAACGCATCGACTGGCACGGCGTCGGCCGGATAGGCAGCGGCACCGGTGACTTTGTCAAGGGCGTCGAACCGGACCGCCGTCGATCCGAACTCCGCGTTCACCGGTCGCCACCGGCGCCGGTGGCACGGGAACCGGCGGCGACCCGTACCGCCTGACCGATCGGGTAGTAGCCCGTGCACCTGCAGAGGTTCCCACCGAGGCCGAGTTCGATCTGCTCATCGCTCGGATCCGTGGTCTCGTCCAGCAGGGTGGCGGCGGCGACGAGGAACCCTGGAATGCAGAACCCGCACTGCACGGCGAACTCGTCGATGAAGGCTCGCTGGATCGGATGCAGTTCGCCGTCCCGGCCCAGACCCTCCACGGTCAGCACTTCCTGCCCACCGGCCTGGGCGGCCGGGACCAGACAGCTCATCACCGCCTGTCCGTTCAGCCGGACGGTGCACGCACCGCATTCCCCCTCGGCACACCCCTCCTTGGTGCCGTCGAGAGGGCGACCGCTTGCGCCGCCGGTTCGGCGCAGCCAGTCGAGAAGGGTCAGCGATGCGCCATTCGGTCCCCGCAATTCAGCACCGTTGACCACGATGGAAAGCTGCGAGTCGTCGGTCACGACCCGTTGGGCGGGAACCGCGCCGGCCCGCTCGCCGAGCGCCGGGGGTCGATCCGGCCACCCCTCCCGTTGGCGCCCCTCGGCGACCGTGCGAAGGGAACGGTGAACGAGCGTGACCACGGCCCGACGCCGGTAGGCGGCGGTGGCCCGAATGTCGTCGATCGGATCGAAGCGGTTCCCGGCCGCTCGTGCGATCTCGACGATGGTCTCCTCGTCCAGGTGACGGCCGACGAGCCGCCTGGCAAGGTCCTGAGCTGGTGCCACGGTGGGGGCGACGCTCCCGACGGCAATGCGAGCGTGCGTGACGCGCTGCTCGTCGTCGAGTCCGACGACAAATCCAGCGTGGATCACCGAGATGGCCTGGGCCTTCCGGTTGCCGAGCTTGACCCAGACGCCGCGCTCGCCGGCGGTGAGCTTGGGTACGCTGATTGAAACCACGAGCTCGTCCGCCGCCCTGACCGTCGACCGGAAGCCGGTGAAGAACTGTTGCACGGGAACGGTGCGGCGCTCGATCTCGCTGCCGTTCCAGCGGGCCAGCTCGACCGATGCGTCGAGGACCATCAGCGCCGAGATCGAGTCGTTGGCCGGGCTGGCGGTCACCAGATTGCCGGCGAGCGTGGCCCGGTTGCGGAGCTGGGGCGACCCGATCTCGAGACAGGCCTGGGCCAGCGGGGTGGCATGCTCGAGAAACCGGCGGTCGGCCACGACCTGTCCGTGTCGCACACCGCCCCCCAGGACCAGGGCATCACCACCATCGGAGATCGCCTCGAATCCGTCGATGGTGGTCAAATCGATGACCTCGACATCGGGGCCGGGGCCGCCCCGCTGGAGGTCGAGAAGCAGATCGGTTCCCCCGGCCAGCGGAAGCCGGGTCGGGTCATCGACCAGGAGGTCGAGCGCCGCTTCGATCGAGTTCGGCCGATGGACGGCACGGATGCGCCGCCCCGGCGTCTGGACCTGATGCAGCTGCACGACCCTAGCTCACCACACCGTCGAGCCAGTGAAGAAGATCGGCGATCACCTCGTCGCGGTTGATCTCGTTGACGAGCTCGTGCTTGGCGCCGTCGTAGAGCCTGATCCATTTGTCGTGGCTCGGCATGTCGATGACGGCCTGGAGTGACTCGCCATAGGGAACGAAGGGATCGGCCGTTCCGTGGAAGAACCCGACCGGGATGGTGATCCTGTCGATTTCGGCCCGAAAGGCATCGAGGGCGTCGACCTCGGCTTCGAGCAGCGGACGCTTGTAGGTTCCGCGATACACCAGCGGATCGGCGTCATAGGCGGCACAGACGGCTTCGTCGCGGGACATCCCCATCGGATCGGAGTCCTCGGCCGGCAGCTCGGGAAGCGACAGCACCTCCCGGGCCCATTTCCAGTCGCCGATGACCGCCCCCAGAAAGGCCACCCCTCGGACCCGCTCCGGCCAGCGCTGGACGAATCGGGCGGCGAGCAGCCCGCCCATCGAATGACCCATCAGAATCAGCGGGACGGGACCGACGCGCTCGACCGCAGACGCGGCCACGACACCGAGATCGTCGACAACCTTCTCGAAGTCGGTGATGAGGGCCCGCTCACCGTCGGATTGGCCGTGGCCGACGTGATCGGGAGCGACCACCGCCACCTCGTGGGCCGAGAACGCCTGGGCGACGTGGGCGTAGCGTCCGCCGTGCTCGGCGTAGCCGTGGAGGATCATGACCAGCGCACGTGGCGGACCGTCGGGGCGCCACTGCCGGACGTGCACAGCGCCGCGATGACCGCTGACCTGGTAGTCAGTGCTCACCGTTCCTCTCTCCGGTAGGGGATCCCGATGGCTGCAGGGGAGGCGCTCGGCCTGTTCCGCGACCGGATCGACAGCAACACCAGAACGGCGATGGTGAGAAGGTATGGCAGCATGCTCACCAGGATTGGACTGATGTCCACACCGAATGTCTGAAGGCGGGGCTCGAGGGCCAGCAACCCGCCGAACAGGACCGAGCCGACACCGACCCGTCCCGGCGACCAGGCTCCGAAGATCACCAAGGCCACGGCGATCCACCCGCGGCCGGCGACAGCGCCATCGGCCCATCCCGGCGCCACCGACAGGGTGAGGAAGGCTCCGGAGAATCCGGCCAGGACCCCGCCGACGCCGACGGCGATCAGCCGGGTCTTCACCACAGACTGACCGGCGGCATCGGCGGTGGCGGCGCTCTCCCCCACGGCGCGCAACCCGAGCCCGACGCTCGTGCGCTCGAGCACGTACCAGGTGGCGATCCCGAGCAGGATCGCCAGCGGGAAGACCCAGGTCTGGTTGAACAGCACCGGACCGACGAACCGAAGGTCGGTCAGCCAGCCGAGGTCCATGCGGGCGAACCGGGCACCGGGCGGTTCGGCGACGAGATCCTCGCCGAGGAAGGCGGCCAGACCGAGACCGAAGATCGTGAGGGCCAGCCCGCTGACCACCTGATCGGCGCCGAGTACCACCGACACCAGACCGTGGACCGACGCCAGAACCGCTCCGACAGCTCCGGCCACCAAGAGGGACAGCCACGGGTTCCCGGTGTTCACCCCCGCCCAGAAGCCCGACATCCCCCCCATCGCCATCATCCCCTCCACCCCGAGGTTCAGCACGCCGGACTTCTCGGCGATCATCTCGCCGAGGGCCGCCAGGTACAGCAGGGTGCCGAACGCGAGCACCGATACGAACAGCCCGGTGATCGTCGCTTCGTTCACGGCGTGGACACCTCCGTTGCGACTGCGACCCCGGGCCGCCAGATCCGGTAGGTGGAGAAGATGCCCGCCGCCAGCGCCCCGAACAGCACCAGCGCCTGGATGATGTTGGCGATCGAAGCGGCGACGCCGAGGGTCTGGATGCCCAGACCGCCGACCTGGAGAGCTCCGAAAGCGACGGCGACCAGCGCCACCCCGGACGGGCGCATCAACGCCAGTGCGGCCACGATGATCCCTGCGTACCCCCAGCCGTTGGCGACCCCCTCGACCAGCCGGTTGGACGAACCGGTGAGCTCGATACCCCCGGCCAGCCCGGCGATCGCGCCGGCCAGCACCAAGACCGTCATGATCTTGGCGCGCAGCGAAATGCCGACGTACTCGGCCGCCTTGGCCGAGGATCCGGCCACCCGCAGTTCGTAGCCCCACGCGCTGCGGGAGGCGTAGATGCCAAACAGCACGACGACGGCGCCGGCGATCAGCAGCCCGACATTGGCCCGTTCGAACAATCCCGGCAGCCGGGATTGGCTCGGTAGCACCGGTGCGATCGGAAAGTTGTTCCCCTCCGGATCCTTCCAGGGGCCGTTGACGAGGTAGCGAACGACCCGGACGGCCACCTCGTTCAACATGAGGGTGGTGATGATCTCGTTCACGCCCAGACGGGCGCGGGCGATGGCGGGGAAAAATGCCAGGAACGCTCCGCCGAGAAGGGAGGCGACGAGCATGCCCGGGATCAGGACCGGACCGGGCAGATCAGGACCAATCCGGGCGAGCCAGGCGGCACCGATCGCACCGAAGATGATCTGTCCCTCCGCACCGATATTCCAGAGGCCCATCGAGCCGGCGATGGCAACGGCCAGGCCGGCCAGGCCCAGCGGCACGGCCCGCGTCAGCGTGTTCGACATGCCCCTGCTCGACCCGAACGCCGAATCGAACATCTTGGCGTACACCTCCACCGGATCGTGCCCCGCCAGCACGAGCAGCCCTGCACCGATCACCAGGGCGACGACGGCCCCGGTGGTGACGGCGCGGACCTGTCCGCCTCGGAGGGGCGTCTCCCTTCTGACGAGGGTCCAGCCGAACACGATTACACTCCGGCGCCGGCCATGGCGGCACCGACATCGGACCGGGAGGCGGTCTCCGGATCGAACTCGCCCACCACCGCGCCCTCGTGCATCACCAGCAAGCGGTCGCTCAGGGCGAACAGCTCCTCGAGGTCCTCGGAGATCAGGAGGATGCCGACGCCCTCGGACGACTTCTCGACGAGGATCTGCTGGATGGCCGCCACCCCCTTGACGTCCAGACCGCGAGTCGGTTGGGCGGCGACGAGCACCCTGGGCTCGGTGGACAGTTCCCGCCCGACCAGCAGCCGCTGAAGATTGCCCCCCGACAGGCCCGAAATCGGGTCCTCGAGGACACCGACCTTGACGTCGTAGTCCTTCACCAGCGAGCTGCACAGTTCACTGGCAGCGGGGAAGTCGATGAACACGCCGGCGGTCAGCCGGCGGTAGGACCGCATCATGGCATTCTCGATCACGTTCATCCGAGGGGCCAGGCCGACGCCCAGGCGATCCTCGGGTACGTAGGAGAGACCGGCCGCATTGCGCCATTTCGGCGGCAGCGCGGTCACGTCCTGTCCGGCGACCCGAACCGTCCCCGCAGCGATCGGGACCAGACCGGCGATGGCGTCGGCCAGCGGCCGCTGGCCGTTTCCGGCTACCCCGGCGATGCCCACGATTTCGCCTGGTGCAATGGTCAGCGAGGCGCCGTTGACCACGGGCAGTTGATGGATGTCGTAGACGGTGAGGTCATCGACCTCGAGCACAGGGGCATCGGCACCAAGCGGCATGGACCGGACCCTCCGGGTGGAAGCGACGGCGGCTTCTCCGACCATGAGCTCGGCGAGCAGGCGGGCGTCGAGTTCGGCGACCGGGAGGGACTCGGCCACGGTTTCCCCTCCTCGCAGCACGGTCACCTCGTCACAGAACGACATCACCTCGTGCAGCTTGTGGCTGATGAAGATGATCGAGCGGCCGTCTTCGGCCATGGCCCGCACGATCCTTCCCAGCTCATCGGCCTCCGCCGGTGTCAGCACGGCGGTCGGCTCGTCGAGGATGAGCACCTTGGCGTCGCGCCACAGCGCCTTGAGGATCTCGACCCGCTGCCGCTCGCCCATCGACAGCTGCCAGACCTCCCGACCGGGTTGGGTGGCCAGACCGAAACGATCGGCCAGGTCACGCACCTGGCGCTCGAGCTGACGCCGCGAGATCCGTCCCGGAGCCGCCCCCAAGGCCACGTTCTCGGCGACCGTGAAGGTGGGGATCAGTCGGAACTCCTGGTGGACCATCCCGATCCCGGCATCGATGGCGTCGGCGGGCGATGCGAATGTCCGTTCTGTCCCGTCGATGAGCACGTGTCCCTGGTCGGGGCGATACACCCCGGCCAGCACATTCATGAGCGTGGTCTTGCCGGCCCCGTTCTCCCCGAGCAGCGCATGGACGGTGCCACGCCGCACGGACAGGCGGGCACCGGCGTTGGCGGTGACGCCGGAGAACCGCTTCCAGATGTCCTGTAGCTCGACGGCGACCAACACCGGAGGGACCCGGGGATTATCCGGCTGCCGAACCGATGACGCCTTCGACGAACTCGGTCATACTGAGCATGGCGGCATCGTCGAGCGTCTCACCCTCGGCGAGCCAGGGCGAGCCGTCCTGATAGTTGATCGGACCTTCGAAGACGTCGAACTCGCCGGCGATGATGGCGTCCTTGACCTCCTGCATCTCACCGGCGACGGGGGACTCCGCCGGAATCTCGATGTCGACCACGCCGTCGGCCATGCCGCCCCACCACGACTCCGGCGTATAGGAACCGTCCTTCACGGCGTTGATCACATCGGTGTAGCGAGGCGTCCAGTTCCACACGGGGGCGGTGAGGTAGTTGCCGACCTGGGCGCTCATGTCGGAGTGATAGCCGATGAAGACCGCGCCGGCGTTGGTGGCCGCCTCGCCGGTGGCCGTCGAGTCCTGGTGCATGGTCAGCACGTCGGCGCCGGCGTCCAGGAGCGCCTGAGCGGTGTTGCCTTCGACCCCCGGATCGAACCAGGTGCTGGTCCAGGCCACCTCGACCTCGGCGTCGGGGTTCACCCGCCGCGCCCCCAGGGTGAAGGCGTTGATGCCGCGAATCACCTCGGGGATCGGGAAGGCGGCGACGTAGCCGATCTTGTTGGTCTCGGTGGCGGCGCCCGCCGCCATACCGGCGATGTAGCGGGGCTGGTACATCCGCCCGAACGAGTTGCCGAAGTTCGTGTCGTTCATCTTGAACCCGGAGATGTGTTCGAACACCACGTCGGGGTTCTCCTCGGCGAAACGCTCGGTGGCGTCCATGTAGCCGAACGAGGTCGTGAAGATCACGTTGTAGTCATCGTCGATGAATTGCTGGACGGCCTGGTCGAACTCAGCGCCCCCCTCGGGAATCGCTTCCACGAAGGCGGTTTCGACGCCGGCTGCGTCGGCGGCACCGAGGCGGCCTTCGTTGTGCATGAAGTTCCAGCCGGCATCGCCCACCGGAGCGACCATCACGAATGCTGCCTTGACATCCGTTGCGCCGGATTCTTCGTCGCTGCCGCACGCGGCTGCAACCAATGCGAGTGCGGTGAGGCACGCCGCGAGGATACGGACGGGTCGAATCATGGTGTCTCTCCCTCTCGGCCGGACGTCGGCGTCGTCGCGATACTACGCGATCGAGCGGACGGTCGCAGTACAACCCAACGGTCAACGGTCACCGATCGACTCCGGTGAACAGCACGACCACTCGTTCGCCGGCTGAGGGTGGATCGTGCAGGAGGCCGGCCAGCCCGGCGGTGCCGGTGGCACAGACCGGCACGTCGGTGAGCTCGTGGGCGAGGCGGTAGGCCCGGACGATCTCGGACTCCGAAGCCACGATCGGCTCACCGCCGGTGAGCCGGGTGCGTTCCAGCACCGGCAGCCAGTCGTGGGTCACGTCGTCGAGGATTCCGGTGGCCACGCTGTGGGGGTTGGGCCAGGGTCGCATGAACCTATCGGGGTCCGCCGCCGCAGCCGCGAAGTCGAATCCCGGGGCCAGGGCCTCCCAGGCTCGACGAAGCGGAGCGCATCCTTGGGCCTGGACAGGGTGGAGTCGAACGCCATCCCCGAGGCCCCGCGATACCGCCGTCGCAAGGGCGCCTCCGCCGACCTGGACGTACGCGGCGTCGAGATCGGGAGCCTGTTCCGCCAGTTCCCACCCGATGGTGCGGCCGCCGTCGAAGGTCGTCGGTGTGTCGGTGCCCTGCACGCTGAACGGCGTGGCGCCTGCCTCGACCGCCTCGCGGAACCGCAGGTAGGCCGGGTCGCCGGCTTCGTCGGGGTGTCGCTCGCATCGATGCACTCGGGCGTCGAGGTCGACGAGCCGGGCCACGACCGACTCGCTGGCCCACTCCGGGACGTAGACCTCGAGCGCGCGATGCATCGCGGCGGCAACGATGGCGGCCCCCAGGGCGGCGTTGCCGCAGGAGGCGATCGCCAGTCGTGGGGCTGGCCGAGAGCCGAGTGCCTCGTCCACCGCCATGTGTAGCGCCACGCCGAAGAGGTGGCGGGCTTTGTGGGAGCCGCCAACGTTGACCGCCTCGACCTTGATCACCAGGTCGACATCGAGACCGGCAGCGGCAGCGAGCCGGCCTCCGTCCACAATTGGGGTGATGCGGAAGCCGTGTCCCTCCACCTCGGCGATCGCCGCATCGAGCTGTTCGACCGTGTCCACGAACCACTGATCGCCCAGACCGTGCTCCATCGCCCTGGCATGGGAGTCCAGACGGGCCCGGTAGCGAATGAACGGATTCCTCGGCTCGATCATCTCCACCCCCACCACGCCGCTGCAGCACCTATCGATGCCGGCTCCGCCCGAGGGCTCCGCCGGAAGTCGCTCCGCTCAGACAAGTGCCCACTCCCGGCGAGCTGCTGCGCCGCCGCCGCGCCAGCAAGGCAGCCCTGTCGATGCCGGCTTCGCCCGAGGGCTGCGCCGGACTCGCTCCGCTCGGACAAGTGCCCAATCGATCCGAGCTGCTGCGCCGCAGCCGCAGCAGCCCCACGATCCCAGAGCGACGCCGAAGCGACCCGAAGGCGAGCGGAGGCCATCAGTACGTGTTGAACTCGACGATCATCTCGTCCCACGCGTCGACGATCGGACGGAGGCTTCTCCAGAAGTGCTGGGAGCGGCGGCGTTCGAAGTTCTCGACGCTGACCCCCTGTTGTTCGACCCAGGTGAAGTAGCCGAGGTTGAACACCCGATTCCGGTTGACCTCGTCCATGTCCAGCGTGTGTTCGGTGGTCACGTTCTCCAGGTGGTCGATGAACACCTTCTCGGCTTCGACGTCGTCGAACCCACCGGGGAAGGTGCGGGCGACATACTCCTCCCGCTCGGCGTCGTAGAGATCCGATCCGTCGGTGGCCACCGACATCACGACGTCGTCGGGGCCCAGCCCCCACACCTTGGCGGCGGTGATGGCCCCGAGCATGTTGGCGATCGACGAGTAGCCGAAGTCGACCAGGGCATCGACGAGGGCAGGCGGCATTCCTCGATCGATCAGAAGGCGCCGGCCGGCCGGCGAGTTGAACAGCAGGTCCAGCGCGTCGGTGCTGCGGTCGCTGACGCCGACGACGAGATCGGTGTTCGTCACGTTGTGGATGAGGGGGATGTGCTTGTCGCCGATGCCCTGGATGTTGTGTTCGCCGAACCCGTTGTAGAGCATCGTCGGGCATTCGAGCGCCTCGACCGCCACGATGCGCGTGCCGTGCAGATCCTTGAGATGGTCACCGGCCCCGATCGTTCCGGCCGAGCCGGTTGCACTGACGAAGGCCGCCAGACGCCCGCCTTGGTCGGCGGTGACGTGTCGGTAGACGGTGTCCAGCGCCGGACCGGTGACCGCGACGTGGCCGAGATGATTGCTGAACTCGCTGAACTGGTTGAGAATCACGTTGCCGGGATCCAGTGCGAGCCGGTTGCACTCGTCGTAGATCTCCTTGACGTTGCTCTCGGTGCCGACGGTGCGGATGATGTCTTCTTCAGGGTTGAGCGTCCACCGGTTGAGCCAATCGAATCGGGCCTTGCTCATGCCCTCGGGGAGGATGGCCACGCCCCGGCACCCCATCAGCCGGCTGATGGCGATGCCTCCCCGGGCATAGTTGCCGGTACTGGGCCAGATGGCCCGCTGCGTGGTCGGATCGAAGCGCCCGGTCACCACCCGGGCGACCAGGCAGGCGTAGGCAGCGAGCACCTTGTGGGCCCGGATCATGGGGAAGCGGTTGCCGAACGCCAGCACGATCCGGGCGTCGACCCCGGTCAGCTCGCTCGGCAGTTCGATGTGGGTGGGCACGTCGACCACGCCTGGGAAGTTGTCGCCAGGCTCGTCGGCGTGCTCGTTGAACCAGTGCACCCGGAACAGGTTCAGCGGATCGGCGGCATCCTTCTCGACGGTGGCGAGCCGTTCGATGACATCACCGGGAATCGTGGCCGGGTCTCGCAGCTGCGCGAAGGTCGGCAAGACGATGCTGCGCTCTTTGAACCGCTCTCGGGCGTTGGTGTAGGACAGCGCTCCGTCGGCCGCGAACTCGCCGAAGATCGCCAAGTCGCCGCCGTCGGTTGGGTCAGGTCGACGTTTGCTTCGGGTCCCAGATGTCACAGCGTCTCCAACTTGGCGAACAGGATCGTGGCCGCCTCGGCTGCCTTCGCCCGGATCTCCTGGTGATCGACCCGGGTGGGGGCACCGTTCTCGAACAGCACCTCGCCGTCGACGATGACGCGTCTCGGTGACACGCCCGGGCTGTAGGCGAGTCGCCACGGATCCATCGGTGCATACGTCCACTCGACGATGTCGCTCCTGGCTTCCGGGAAGAGCGTGTACCCGTGGTCGAGCCAGCTCCAGGGGAGGTCTGGTGTCGTCGTGACGTCGTGTTCGCGCGCCCGCACATAGGCGACCCGGAACTCTTCGAGCATGTCGGCACCGATCCCGTCGGTCCCCAACGCCACCGGGTTGGCGAATCGCACGGGCGCTCCGTATCCGACGGCGTTGTTCATGTTCGATCTCGGATTGTGCACGATCGTTCCCAGCAGTCCATGGTCGCTCGGCAAGTGGACGCCGTGCACGAGCCACCAGTCGTCCCGGGTGTATCCCCCCAGCAGTTGCCAGTTGTCGTCCTGACCCTCGGCGACGTGTACGTGGACGCCGACACCGTGCCGGAGGGCCATCTCGGCAGCGGCGGCAATCGTGTCGGGCCGGCAGGTGAACGCAGCGTGAAGCCCGACCATTCCCTTTCCGCCCTCGGACAGGAAACGGTCGTTCTCGGCCAGCCCGGCCTCGGCGCCGGAGGCACCATGACGATCTGTGACGCCGTAGGCACAGTTGACCCGGACGCCGACCTCGGCACAAGCGTCGGCAATGATGGACAGTGACCCGTCGATGGCATTGGGAGATTCGTGGTGGTCCACGATGGCGGTGCATCCACGCTCGAGGGCCTCGAGGGCCCCGAGCTTGGCCGACCACTCGATCGTGTACTCGTCGAGGGCGCGATCCAGACGCCACCAGATCAGTTCGAGGATCTCCATGAAGGCGGTCGGCGTGCGCGGCGGGGCGGGCATGCCACGGGCCAGTGCCGAGTAGAGATGGTGATGGGCGCAGACGAGCCCAGCGCTTTGATTGTTCGTGGCATCCGCCGGTGCCGCACTGGTTCCATTTGATGCTTGGCTCATGATTCACCGGTCCATTTCTGTGGTGGGGGCCGGGTGTTCGGTGTGGGGCTCACGACGGGGTTCCCGTCCAGGCGGCCGCCCGCTCGCGATTGGCCTCGTTCACCAGGGGCAACTCGTTGCGCCACACCCCGTCGCCGGCGTGCATGGCCGCTGCCACTGCCCCGGCGGTCGGCACCAGACCGATCTCGCCGACACCCTTGATGCCGTACGGTGAGTTCGGCTGGGGCGACTCGACCAGGATCGTCTCGACCGGCGGCATGTCCTTGGGCCGCAGGATGTCGAGGCTGCGCAGTGTCGAGTTCACCGGACGGCCGTGTTCGTCGCAGGGAAATCCTTCGCTCAGCGCATAGCCGAGGCCCATGTGCACCGCACCCTCCACTTGCCCCTCGCAGAGCAGAGGATTCACCGCCCGCCCAACGTCGTGGGCCGCCACGACCTTTTCGACCACCCCGTCGTTCATGACCACCAGCTGGGCGGCATAGCCGAATGTCGAGTGGATGACCGGGTGCTCGACGTTGTCGCTGAGAGAGTTCGTCCAGTCGACCCTGTACTCGCCCTCGTAGTCGACTCCGACCCTGCACCCATCGGCCAGCGCCGCCCTGCAGGCATCGGCGACCGAACCGGCGCCCATCAGCGTTCCCCGGCTTCCGGTGGTTTGGCCGGCGCCGAGCTCGCGGGTGGAGTCGACGATGACCTCGACCTGGTCGGCCGACACGCCGAGTTCCTCGACGGCCACCTGGAGAGCGACGGTGTGGACGCCCTGGCCCATCTCGGTCCAGCAGTGCCGGATCTCCACCTTGGCATCGTCGCGGAACCGCACGACCGCTCTGGCGATCTCCTCGATCCCGTTTCCGAGTCCCGAGTTCTTCAGGCCGAGCCCGACCCCGACCGCCTTGCCTTCGGCCACGGCTGCGTCGTAGGCCGGCCGAATGGCGTCGAGGCACGCCCTGGCGCCCTGACATCCGTCGTCCATGATCTGACCCGGGCCCCATACCGAGCCCGGCTCGACGACGTTGCGGCTGCGGATCTCCCAGCCGCTCATGCCGGCCAGCTCCGCCAGCCGGTCCATCACCCCCTCAACGGCGAACTGCGCCTGGTTGGCGCCGAAGCCGCGAAAGGCCCCACCCACCGAGTTGTTGGTGCGGGCGGCGACGGCCTCGACATCGATCGCCGGCCACACGTAGGGGCCCGATGCGTGCCCGGCCGCCCGCTCGAGAACCTTCATCCCCACCGACGCGTAGGGCCCGGTGTCCCCGATCATTCGCACCCTTAGTCCGGTCAGCCGGCCGCCGGCGTCGCAGCCGG
>JBFGLT010000042.1:0-19749 GCA_041576015.1 Acidimicrobiales bacterium | reverse complement strand
CGGGGCCTCGTCAAGCGCTTCGGCAAGGTTGTCGGCCTCAACGGCGCCGACATCGACCTGTTCCCGGGCGAGGTCCTGGCCGTCATCGGCGACAACGGGGCCGGCAAGTCGACGCTGATCAAGTGTTTCTCCGGAGCCCACGTACCCGATTCGGGCACGATGCGTGTGGCCGGGGAGGAGGTCGTCTTCCGGAGCACCCACGACGCCCGGCTCTCGGGCATCGAGACCGTCTTCCAGACCCTCGCCGTTTCGCCGGCGCTCGACATCGCCAGCAACCTCTACCTCGGGCGTGAGATCCGCAAGGAGGGGATCCTGGGGAGCGTGTTCCGAATGCTGGATTCCAAGCGCATGCGCACCGAGGCCGGTCAGCACTTGCAGGATCTGGGCATCGGGACCGTGCAGAACATCAGCCAAGCCGTCGAGACGCTGTCGGGCGGCCAGCGCCAGGCCGTTGCGGTGGCACGGGCGGCGGCGTTCGGGAGCAAGGTCATCATCCTCGACGAGCCGACCGCGGCTCTCGGCGTGCGGGAGTCCGCACGTGTCCTTCAGCTCATTCACGATCTCCGCAGCCGGGGGATGCCGGTCATCTTGATCTCGCACAACATGCCCCAGGTGTTCGAGGTGGCTGATCGTGTCCATGTGCAGCGCCTCGGCCGACGAGCCGCCGTCGTCACCCCGCAAACGCACGACATGAAAGACGCCGTCGCCATCATGACCGGCGCGCTGCAAGTCGACGAGGCAGACCAAGCCCTCGGCCCGGTGCGGGTACCTGTCGACGTCTGATCTGTTCGGACGACTCCGCCGTCACCGGCCACGAGGTGAAGGGTCAGTTGGGGAGTCGTCTCCATGGCCGAGACCATCCAGCCGGCTCGGCCGATCACACGGGCGGCGACCTGTGCAAACCGGACAGCTCAGACGCTGAGCACATCGCGGGCGATGGCCAGCTCCTCGTCGGTGGGGATCACCAGCACGCTGGCCGGAGCACCCTCGGGTGAGATCAGCCGTTCGCCCTGGGTGTCGACGTTGCGGACGGCGTCGACCTGGAGTCCGAGGAACTCGAGTCCCTCGATCACCGCAGCTCGGATCGCAGCGTCGTTCTCACCCACACCGGCGGTGAAGGTCACCGCGTCGATGCCGCCCATGATGGCGGCGTACGCCCCCAGGTAGTGCTTGACGCGGCGCACGTAGATGTCGAGAGCGAGGCGGGCCGCCTCATCGCCGGCGTCGGCGGCGGCGTGGACGTCGCGCAGGTCGTTGTGACCCGTCAACCCCGCCAGACCGCTGCGCCGGTTGAGCAGGGTGTCGACCTCGTCGACCGAGAGCCCCGCTGTCCGCTGGAGGTACAGCACGATGGCCGGATCGAGATCGCCCGACCGGGTGCCCATCACCAGACCCTCGAGCGGTGTGAGGCCCATCGACGTGGCGACCGGTCGACGGCCGACCACCGCCGCCGCCGACGCCCCGTTGCCGAGGTGCAGAACGACCTGCCGCAGATCGGCGCGACCGAGAAGCTCGACCGCTCGGCCCGAGACGAAACGGTGGGAGGTGCCGTGAAAGCCGTAGCGCCGGATGCCGTGCGCCGCCGCAACTGCGCGGTCGATGGCATAGGTCGTCGCTTCGTCGGGGAGGTTTCGAAAGAAGGCGGTGTCGAAGACGGCCACGTGAGGCACCTCGGGCATGGCGGCTCGGGCCAGCCGGATTCCTGCCAGGTTGGCGGGGTTGTGCAGGGGGGCCAGAGGCGACAGTCGTTCGATGGCGGTCTCGACGGCATCATCGATCTCCGTCGGTGCGGAGAACTCGATGCCACCCATCACCACCCGGTGGCCGACCGCTGCGAGGGCTCGGCCGACCAGGGTTGGCCCGTCGGCTTCGAATGCATCGAGCACGTGTCGCATGGCCGGTGCGTGATCCGGCGCCTCGATGAACCGATCGGTGTCCCCCTCGTCGCTCGAGTGGTGGTGGCGGGCCTGGGACTCGCCGATCCGCTCGACGATGCCGCGAGCCAGCCGACGACCGGTGGCGGGCTCGATCAGCTCGTACTTGATCGACGACGAGCCGCAATTCAGAACCAGGACCGTGGCCCCGTCTGTCACGTCGATCCTCCACTCCCGACGGGAGCCGCCTGGGCGGCGGTGATGGCGACCGTGTTCACGATGTCTCGCACGGTCGCACCCCGGGAGAGGTCGTTGACCGGCTTGGCCAGACCCTGGAGCACCGGACCGATGGCGACGGCACCGGCGGACCGCTGGACCGCCTTGTAGGTGTTGTTGCCGGTGTTCAGGTCCGGGAACACGAACACCGTGGCCCGACCGGCCACCTCCGAATCCGGCATCTTTGACGCCGCCACGTCGGCGTCGATGGCGGCGTCGTACTGCACGGGTCCGTCGACCATCAGGTCGGGTCGTCGATCACGCACAAGCTGGGTGGCTGCCCGGACCCGGTCGACCTCTGCGCCCGATCCCGATTCGCCGGTGGAGTACGACAGCATGGCGATCCGGGGTTCGACTCCGAACCGGGCGGCGGTGGCGGCCGAGGCGATGGCGATGTCGGCGAGCTGTTCGGTCGTCGGCTCGGGAATCACTGCGCAGTCGCCGTACACCAGGACCCTGTCGGGAAGGCACATGAAGAAGACCGACGACACCACGTTGACGCCGGGCTCGGTCTTGATGATCTCGAATGACGGCGTGATCGTGTGGGCTGTCGAGTGGGCGGCACCGGAGACCATCCCGTCGGCGTG
The DNA here is from genome assembly GCA_041576015.1 of Acidimicrobiales bacterium. Classification (GTDB taxonomy): domain Bacteria; phylum Actinomycetota; class Acidimicrobiia; order Acidimicrobiales; family SZUA-35; genus JABDIY01. The sequence continues at coordinate 17,012 of JBFGLT010000042.1, read as the reverse complement.
GCCGAGGTGCACCATCATCGTGCCGAAGTAGGAGACATCGCGCATGATGTCGAGCGCCCGGTCCAGTGTCATGCCCTTGTGGGCTCGGAGTTCGGTGTAGATCCGGGCGTACTCATCCCGCCGTTCGCTGGTCGCCGGGTAGATAATCTCGACGTCGTCCAGCCGGAGTCCGAGTGCGGCGATGCGCGACCGCACGGCCGGGGGATCACCGAGGATGGTCAGCCGCGCCACATCACGGGCCCGCAGCGCAGCGGCGGCCTGGAGCACGCGATCGTCCTCGCCCTCGGGGAGCACGATGTGGCGACCGGCGGCGCGAGCGAGCTCGATGAGGTGCAGCTCGAACATCAGTGGGGTGACAACCCTGGCGCGGGGAATGCCTCCGAGGACATCGACGATGTCGCCGCCCAGGTGGTCCTCGAAGGTGGCCAGGGCGCGATTGATCTTGCGGGTTGATGCGCGCGACAACCGGCCGGTCGTGGCGGCGATTGCGGTGGCTGTGTCGAACGAATCGAGCCGAGTGGAGATGAGGGGCAGGTGGGCATCGATCCCGGCGATCAGTCGCGCCACGTCGGGCTCGGGGATGAGACCACCGGTGAGCACGACCGCCGACACCGATGGTGTTTCGGTGGACGCGCAACTGGCGGCCAGCGCCATCAGCACATCGGCCCGGTCACCGGCGGCGATGCAGAGCTGGCCCTCCTGGAGATGGCCCAACATATGCTCCACGTTCATGGCGCAGATCAGGGTGTCGAAGTAATCCCGGTTCAGGAGGCGCTCGTCCCCGGCGATCAGCTTGCCATGCACCGCGGCCAGGGCGTCGACGATCTGGGGGGCGGCCACGAGCGGATCCTCGGGAACGACCCACACCCGCATCGCCTTTCCGGTGCGCATGATGCGCTGCTCGAAGTGTTCACGGACCGAGGCCACGTTGTCGGGATCGACCCGATTGACCACGACGGCCAGCACCGCGGCGTGCGCGTGTCGAAGCTCGTTGACAGTCAGGTCGACGAGGTTGACGATGCTGTCGAGCCGCCGGCCCCGCCCGCTCACGACGGCGACCACGGGGACCCCCAGGTTGGCGGCGATGTGGCCGTTCACGCTCAGCTCGATCGGGCTGGCCACCCCGCTGAAGTCCGAACCGACCACCAGCACCGTGTCACAGCGGTCAGCGAGACCGTGGAAACGCTCGACGATCGACGCCATTGCAGCGTCGGCGTCGCGGTGCATGTCGTCGTAGGTGACCCCGACCGCAGACGGGAAAGGGTGATCGGTTCGATGGGCCAGGAGATCGATGAGCTCGTCGGGTGCTTCGTCGTCGTGCACGACCGGGCGGAACACCCCGACCCGCCCGACCCTGCGGGCCAGCGCATCGGTCAGACCGAGCGCGACCAGTGACTTGCCACTCTGGCCCTCGGCTGCCATGACGAAGAGCGCATGTGAACGTGACGCGGCCATCGGCGTCGACCGTAGCGCCGACGCCTCCGCCAACCTGTGCGTTCGCGGCAGCCGGCACCCGAATCCCTGAGGAAGGGGTTGTTCGAACGCCGGCGCTCGCCTCGGCGTCCTCGGCGTTCATGCGAGTTGCCAAAACGCCGAGGTGAGACCGACGTCGGAGAGAAGTTGCTGCAACTGCGGCACGGACTTCGGCAGGAAGGGCTCGGCTAGCCGGTCGCCATACCACTCCGTAGTCAGCCGCCACATGTCGAGAAGCGGTACCAATTCCCCGGTTTTGGCTCCGTCCTTCGACCGAAGGAATCGGATCGTGCTTCAGGTGAACACGATGTCGTCCCACCACCGGTCGGCGGGGACCGCAAAGTGGACGTAGCCCATTGGCTCTATGACTTCGTCATTGCGGATGTCGATGGTGAGTGCCGCGCCGGTATCGCTCCAGTGGGAAGAGATGGTGGCGGTCGGGGCGTGCAGCGCGGCGACGACGGCGAGGGAGTCCCATGCGCAGTTCGCCCACCAAGTGCCGTCGGCGGTGGTCACCCGGAAGTCGGTGGCCTCGGCCGAGAACGGGAGCGCCATGCGGATTTCGCCCGCTCGTTCTGGCCGGCGATCTAGCACCAGCATGTGGGTGTCGTGCAGTTGCTCCAGCATCCGGTCGAGCTGGGTTTCGTCACCGACGATCTCTATCAAGTCTCGACGATTCGGCGCGGTTCCGCTTCGAGCGAACTGGCGGTAGACGATGCTCCTGAGCTCGAGGTGGTCCATTGCCGGATCGTACCCAGGGCTCAGCTACCGGATGGCCCTCGCTCGAGCCGAGAGGGAGGGGTCAGCGGTCGAATCCGGCGGCGTGGGTGCTGAACTCGGCTCCGAGTTGCATCTGTTCGGTTGCCTGTTTCATCTCGTTGGGAACGTCGCCCATGAAGAAGAACGGGCCCGGGGTGGCGACGGCGAGGAGGGACGGGAAGTGCGCTCCGGCAGTGGTGCCGAGGTGGAACCCGACGGCGTCGGCGTCGGCGAACTCGTCACGAACGTAGAGCGCGTTCTCCTCCGTCGACACGTAGATATGGACGGCTTGGGCGCCGGGCTCGTTCTCTTCCATCGCATCGGTGACATCGCGATAGATGGCCGTCAGTTCGTCGAGCTTGCCGGGGTGGGCGGTCCATTTGTAGACGACGGTGACGTGGTTGGTGTTCATGGTTCGACTCCTCGTTCTCGGGATTGCGGCGATCGCATCCCGTGTGGTGGTAACTGATCGGTTACCCTGGACGGGAAAGTAACTGAACGATTACCCTCATGTCAAGGTCCGATCCCGGAGATCCCATGAGTGGCACGAAGCACTACGACCGGAGTGAGCTTCTCGACCGAGCGGTCGAGCTGTTTCGCGTGCGAGGCTACAGCGACACCTCGACCGCGGCGCTCGTGGACGAGCTGGGCGTCAACCGTAAGAGCATGTACGCCGAGTTCGGGTCCAAGCAGGGCCTCTTCGAAGCAGCGCTCGAGCACTACGACCGGGAGAACCTGTCCCGCGTCCTCGGCCCGCTCGAAGCGCCCGACGCTGGTCTCGACACGATCCGCCGTGCCTTCCGGGGGTACGGACAGGCGGCAGAAGGATGGCCGAGCGGGCGGGGCTGTCTGATGTGCAACACCGCGGTCGAACGAGCTGCGTTGGACCCGGGCGCCCGGGCTCACGTCGACCGCTACCTCCAGCGGATCGAGGCCGCCTTCGTGAATGCGTTGCGCAATGGCCGGGCAACCGGCGAACTGAATGACACCGTTGATGTGCACGAACTCGGTGCGTTCTTTGCGATGTCGATGGTTGGGGTCTCCGCCCTGCTCCGGGCACAGGCCCCGCCCGCGCAGGTTCAAGCGGCGTGCCGGGTGGTCATCACCATGCTGGACCACCAGAGTTCTCAGCGGCCCGTGTGATCCACCACCGCCGTCGTCGAACGCCGGCTTCGCGAGGACGTGCGGGGGTACGCCAGACGGTTCCGGTAGCGATGACGGCGGGATCGCCACCGCGTGGGCGTGCCACCGGGCTGGCGCACCTCGCCGGTCTGGGCGAGCATGAGCGGTCATGGAGCTAGATCCGGCCATGGTGGACCACGCGCTGATGACGACGAGGGCGGTTCGCCGCCGGCTCGACTTCGAGCGACCGGTCGCCGACGAAGTGTTGCTCGACTGCATCGACGTGGCCGAGCAGGCGCCGACCGGCGGGAACATCGGGAGCCGACGATGGATCATCGTCCGCGACCAATGGGTCAAGGACCGGCTGGCCGAGTTGTACATGCAAGCTGGTGGCGACTGGGTGGTGGAACGCGCCGAGGCACTGGTCGGTACCGGCCATCCCAACGAGCGGATGATGCAGGGCGCCGCCCACCTGGCCAGGAACCTGGCTCGTTGCCCGGCGCTGGTGATCCCGACGATCGTCGGAGTCCACGACGGCAGCGGACGCCCAGGGTTGTTCGACTCGGTCATCCAGGCGGCCTGGAGCTTCCAGGTGGCGCTACGGGCTCGCGGGTTGGGCAGCACGTGGACCACCATGTTTCTGAACAAGGCCGACGAGGTGGCCGACCTGCTCGGCATCCCCGATGGAGTGACCCAGATCGCCCTCTTCCCGGTGGCCTACACGATCGGGACCGAGTTCTCGCCGACGACCCGCCGCCACCCGGCCGGTGACATCACCTTCTTCGATCACTACGGCCGGATCGTGAATGGGGTACCGAGTCACCCGGCCCGCTTCGAAGATGGGCATGGCGCGATGGCCGAGGTCGACATTCGGGCGACACCTGAGGACGTCTGGGAGCTCGTGGTCGATCTCGATGTCGGAGGCCGTTTTTCCGAGGAGTACCAGGGCGGCGAATGGCTGGACCCGGATCAGGAGCCCACCGTCGGCAGCGCATTCCTGGGTCACAACAAGCACCCGGCGATCGGCGAGTGGACGACGACCTCGTACGTGACTGCCTGGAATCCGCCGTACGAGTTCGCGTGGAACGTGTCCGATCCGGCGAACCCGGGAGCCCAGTGGCGGTTGACGCTCGAGACGATCCCGGGGGGAACACGGCTGATGTACTTCATGATCCTCGGGCCTGGACCGAGCGGGATCACCCCGGCGATCGCGTCGAGACCGGACAAGGAGTCACGGATCCTGGCCCGCCGGCAGGACGAGCACCGTGCCAACATGCAGCGCGTTCTCGAGGGCATCAAGGAAACTGCGGAGTCGAAGTGAAGACGCAGAGGTCACGTTCGTAGGCGGGCGCTGGTCGGGTCGTAGGCGGGCTGGCCCAGGACACGCGCCGGACGAAGTTCGCCGACGACGCGGACCTCGAGCTCGGTGCCCGGAACTGCGTGGCGAGGCGACAGGTAGGCGAAGGCGAGACTCTGCTGCACGTGGTGTCCGTAGGCGCCGGTGGTGATCAGGCCGACCGGTTCGCCGTCGGCGTACACGGCGTCGCTCGCGTGGACATCGGCGACGTCGGAGTCGATCGCCAGGTAGGCGAGCTGCCAACGGTACGGGTGCGATCCCGACTCGGCCATCGCTCGCCGGTCTACCAAGGCGTCCCGGCCGACGAAGTCACCCGTGTCGACCTTCACGAACCGGTGCAGCCCGGCCTCGTCGGGCCCGACGTCGTGGGTGAGATCCCGGCTGATCCTGTAGTGCTTCTCCATCCGCAACGAGTCGAGAGCATGGTTGCCGATGTTGGCGACCCCGAGGTCCTGGCCGGCGTCCCACAGGGCGTCGTACAGCCGGCCGAGGTCGCCGGTCGCGGCGTGCAGCTCCCAGCCGAGCTCGCCGACGAAGCCGACCCGCAGCGCCCGCACCTCGACTCCGGCCACGTTGATGGGCCGAGCGCTCAACCACGGGAAGTCGGCGTTGCCGAGGCCGGCCGCGGTGCAACGGGTCAGGAGAGCCCGGGCCCGGGGACCGGCGATGGCCAGGACGCCCAGATCCGTCGATCGGATTCGCAATTCTGCGTCGGCACCCGCCGGCCAGTGGGTCTCGAAGTACTCGCGGTCCTTTTGCTCACCGACGGCAGCCGAGACCAGGTAGAAGTGATCGTCGGCCAGGCGGGTGATCGTCAGTTCACCCTCGATGCGCCCGGTCGGCGTGAGCAGGTAGCTGAGCCCGATGCGGCCCGGCTCGGGCAGCGTGTTGGTGGTGAGCCGGTCGAGCACGAAGGCGGCGTCCGGTCCCATCAGGTCGAACTTGGCGAAGGCCGTGCTGTCGAGGATGCCCACCCGCTGGCGCACGGCGCGGCACTCCTCGGCCACCACCGGGAACCAGTCGGTGTGGCGGAATGCCACCACGTCCTCCTGGGGGAGGCCGGCCACGGTGGGATACCACTTGGGCCGCTCCCAGCCGTAGACCTGCGTGAACACGGCCCCGTGACCGGCGAAGCGTTCGTAGAGGGGAGTCCGCCGGTACGGCCGGAGCGCCGGATGTTCGAGCCCGGGCACCGGTGTCTGGTGGCGGTATTCGTAGTCCTCGGTGCCCTTGATCCGGCCGTACTCCATGGCGTCGTCCTCGGGGACGAAGCCGAAGCGGCGAGCGTCGTAGCTGCGCACGCTCACGTCGGTCTCACCGTGGACCATCCATCGGGCCAGCTCACGGCCGAGGCCCGGCCCGTCGGCGATGCCGACCTGCACGCCCGCCATCTGCCAGAAGTTGGGCACGCCGGAGGGCCCGAGCAGCGGTTCACCATCGGGCGTGTGGGCGATCGCGCCGCGGACGACCCGCTTGATACCGAGGGGCTCGAGGATCGGCACCCGTTCGAAGGCGCGCTCCAGCCAGAATCCGATGCGGTCGAAATCGGCCGGGAAGAGCGGGTTCTCGAGCGACCATTCCGGCCCGTCGGGCCAGGCGGCCTCGGCGTTGCGCTGCTCGTAGATGCCGATGAGACCGGCCTGCTGCTCCTGCCGGACGTACCCGGACAGATAGTCGTCGCGGACCACGGGCAGCTCGTGGTCGAGGTCTGCGAACTCCGGCACCGGCTCGGTCACGAGGTAGCTGTGGAGGGCGTTGGCCATGGGCACCGAGAGGCCGACCATCCGGGCCACCTGATGGGCATAGCTGCCCGCTGCGTTCACCACGTGCTCGGCATGCACCGACCCCAGCTCGGTCACGACGTCGAAGGATCCGTCGGCCCGGCGATCGATGGCGAGCACCCGGTTGCGGCGGCTGATCCGAGCGCCCTGGGCTCGGGCCACCGAGATCATGGCGTTCGTCGCTCCGGTGGGGTCGACGTGACCGTCGTCGGGGGTCCACACGGCGCCGATGATGTCGTCGACCTCGTAGAACGGGTGCCACTTGGCGACGAAGTGGCGGTCGACCCACTCCATGTGATTGCCGACGAACTCGGCCACGCCGAGCTGGCCGCGTAACCAGTCGACCTCGATTGGCTGGTAGGCGATGCGGAAGCTGCCGCTCCCGTGCCAGGACGTCCCGATCCCGCTTTCCTCCTCCAGGGAGGCGTACAGCTCGCAGGCGTACTTGCGGAAGTTGGCCAGTGTGTAACTCGAGACCGAGTGGGTGACCTGACCGGCGGCGTGCCACGTCGAGCCCGACGTGAGCTCGGCCTTCTCGACCAGCAGCGTGTCGGTCCAGCCCTCGTGGGCCAGGTGGTAGAGCAGGCTGGCACCACAGATCCCTCCGCCGACGATGACCACCTGCGCTGACTCGGGAATCGCCATTGGTGACAACTGTACCATCACAGTGGATTTGTGGTACAAATGTGCACTGTGAGGACCGTGCCGATCCTGACGCCGCCACCGGTCGACGTCGAGGCTTTGCGGACGTACCGCCTCGGCCGCGTCTTGGAGCAGATGGATGCCGCCGGTGTGGATCTCCTCGTGCTGCTCGATCCGGCCAGCCTGCGGTACGCCGCCGACTGGCGGGAGTACCCGCTCTACCAATCACGGATCCAGGTCTACGACCTGTTCGTGCACGGCTCGGGCGAACTGGTGATGTTCGGCGGGTACAGCACGGCGCACCCCACCATCACCGACTTCCGCCCGACCCACGCCCTCAACAGCTTCGATGGTGGCCTCGACCTGCTCGAGCGGGCCCGCCGGTTCGCTGCCGACGTCAAGGCGGCTTCCGGCCCGGGTGCCCGCGTCGCCGTGGAGCAGATCAATCCGAGCGCCACCTTCGCCCTGGAGCAGCTGGGCCTGCGAGTGATCGACGCCGAACCGCTCATGGCCGCCGCTCGGTATGTGAAATCGGACGAGGAACTCCAGTGCCTGCACCATGCCGTGGCCGTCGCCGAGGCCGCCATGCATCTCATGCGCGCCGCACTCGAGCCGGGCGTCACCGAGAACGAGCTCTTCGCCATCTTGCATCAGGTGAATATCGCCAACGACGGCGACTGGATCGACGGACGCATGCTGTGCAGCGGACCCCGGACCAACCCGTGGTACCAGATGGCCAGCGACCGGGTCGTCGAGACCGGCGATCTTCTCGCCTTCGACACCGACATGGTGGGCCCCTTCGGCTACTCCGCCGACATCTCGCGCACCTGGCTGGTGGGCGACGCCCCCACCGCCCGCCAACGCGGCCTGTACCGGCGGGCCTACGACGAGATCACCCACAACGCCACGCTGTTCGAGCCCGGCCGCACGTTCCGGGAGATCTCCGAGAAGTCGTTTCGCCACGACGACGAGTTCGTCGCAAACCGCTACACATGTCTGGCCCACGGCCTGGGAATGACCGACGAGTACCCGAAGATCCCCTACCCCCAGGACTGGGACGAGGCCGGCCTCGACGGCGAGCTGGAGGCCGGCACCGTGCTCACGGTCGAGAGCTTCGTCGGTTCCGATCGGGGTGGCCCGGGTGTGAAGCTCGAGGACATGTATCTCGTGACCGAGTCCGGGCCGCACCGGCTTTCGACCTATCCATTCGAGGAGGTGATGCTGCGGTGACGGCCACCGAAGCACCGCCGAAGGACCTCACCCCGATCCTCCAGACCCTCACGAATGCGCTTGCCGGTATGTCACCGCAGGTCCGTCAGGCCGCCACCTACGTCCTCGATCATCCGGGCGAGGTTGCGGTCACATCGATGCGTGGCATCGCCGAGGCCGCTGCCGTCAAGCCGAACACGCTGGTGCGTATGGCTCGCGCCGTCGGCTTCGACGGGTACGAGGACTTCCGGGACCCGTTCCGTCAGCAGGCGGCCGACGGCACCCGGTCGTTTCCCGATCGGGCACGATTCCTTCAGTCGATCAACGAGGGCGGCCGCCACGGCTCCCTCCTCGCCGACCTGGCCGCCGCCGCGCTCGGCAATGTCGAGACACTCTTCGCCGAGGTGCACGCCGAAGACCTCAAAGCGGCTGCCGATCTCATCGACGGTGCCCGGCGAACCAACATCCTCGGGGTCGGGACCGCCAAGCCTCTCGCCGAAAACTTCGCCTACGTGGCGTCGATGGCGGTGGACAACGTGACCGCCATTCCCACCATCGGGCTGGCAATCGACGACGTGGCCCGCATGACCGGCGACGACGTCTTGGTGGCCATGACGTTCAGCCCCTATCGGGTCGAGATCGTCGATGCCGTCGTACTAGCGGCCGACCGCGGGGTGCCGGTAGTGGCTGTCACCGACAGTTGGGCTGCGCCGATCACTTCACCGGCCACCCATGCCTTCGTCGTCCCGAACGACTCACCACTGCCGTTCTCCTCGAACATCGCCGCCGTCGCCCTGCTCGAAGCGCTGCTCGCCTTCATGGTGGCCGACGCTCCCGCCGACGTCGTCGAGGCCATCCACACCTTTCACGCCAACCGCCGCGCCGCCGGCATCTACTCCAGCTGAACCCCAGGGGATGACATGCTCCACGCCCATCCAGGTCTGAAGAGCCCGGAGTACTACGTACCCGGGCTCCCGGCCGATTACGTCGCCGCCCGGTACGGGATCGCCCCAGCCGACATCGCCAAGCTGGGCTCGGCCGAGAATCCCTACGGCGCCTCGCCCAAGGCCCGGGCCGCCGTGGAAGCGGCGCTCGACCGACTTCACCTCTACCCCTCGTGGACTGCCGAGGCGCTCAGGGAGAAGATCGCCGCCACCTACGGGTACGGGCCCGAGCAGGTGGTCTGTGGTGCCGGCGAGACCGAGATCATCTCACTCGTCATCCGCGCCTTCTGCGAGCCCGGGGGCAAGATTCTGATGCCCGGTCCGTGCTTTCCGATCTATCACCTCTTCGCCGAGGTCGAGGGACGCATCCCGATCCTCGCCCACGACGCCACCGTTGCGGCCACGATGAGCCTGGATGTCGACACCTACCTCCACGCGGTCGACGACGACACCCGCATCGTGTTCATCACCAATCCTCACAGCCCGTCGGGATCATGGCTGAGCGAGGCTGCAATTCGTCGGATCATCGAGGCGGCGCCGCAGGCACTCGTTGTTCTGGACGAGGCATACGTGCACTACTCCGACACGCCCGGGTACATCCACCTGGCCGCCGAGTACGAGCACCTGGCGGTGCTCCGGACATTCTCGAAGGCCTTCGGACTGGCCGGGCTCCGGATCGGGTTTGGAATCGCCGCCCGGCCTGTCGTCGATGCCCTCCTCGCCGTCAAGACGACCTGGAACATGGGGCAGCTACAGATCGCCGGGGGAGTGGCGGCGCTCGACGACGACGAGCACGTCACCCGCACGGTGGCCACCATCGTGGAGGCCCGCGACCACGTGCAGGGTCGCTTCGAGGAGCTCGACCGGTTCCGTATGGTGCCCGACAGTCGTTCCAACTTCTTTCTGGTGGAGATCCTCGATCCCGACACCGACTCCACCGAGGTGTTCAACGGGCTCTTGGAGCGGGGCGTGATCGTCAAGGACGGTGCGGTGTCATGGCGAGGCCTCGACGATCGATTCCTTCGCTGCGACGTGAACTTCACCGAGCGCATGGATCGCCTGGTGGATGCGCTGGCCGATCTGCCCTGAAGGCCGAGCCGGAGAGAGAGGAGGGTGATGACGATGGGGGACACGAGACCGAGAGGGCTCGAGGCCCGGTACTACCTCGACGCGGAAATCTTCGAACGGGAGCTCGATCGCATCTTCGCCCGAAGCTGGCAACTGGTCGGCCACCGGTCGCAGGTCGCGTCACCCGGTCAGCTCATCACGGCGCAGGTGGGGGACGAGCGGGTGATCGTGGCCAACGACGGCGGGGCTGTACGCGGCTTCTACAACGTATGCCAGCACCGGGGCCACGAGCTGGTGAGCGACGACGCTGCCTCTGTGTCCAGGATCACTTGCCCGTACCACGCATGGTCCTACAGCCTCGGGGGCGAGCTGGTCAACGCGAGGGGCGAGGACGTGGGCCAGTTGTGTATCCCGCAGGTGCGGGTCGCAACCATCGCCGGGTTCCTCTTCGTCAACCTCGACCTCGATGCTCCCACGCTGGAGGAGACCATTCCAGGCATCGAGGACGAGCTCCTGGCCATCGCCCCCGATGCCGCCGAGCGGGTGCTGTCATCCCGGCGGACCCACGTGATCGACGCCAACTGGAAGGTGGCGGTCGAGAACTACAACGAGTGCTACCACTGCCCGAACGTCCACAAGGCGTTCACCGCCGGGGTGGTCGCGCCCGCCAGCTACCGGATCGAGTCGCGCGGGTTCACCATCCACCACACCGCTCAGGCACCCGCTCCGGAACGGCTGGGCTACCGCCTTGACGTCGACGCCCCCGACTACGGCTCGTTCTTCACCTGGCCGGTCTCGTCGATCCAGTGCTATCCGGGCAGGGTGCTCAACACCTTCCGGTGGGTTCCGCTGTCCGTCGATCGGACGCTGCTGATCCGCGAGTGGTGGTTCGACCGGCATGATCCCACGCCAGAGCAGAAGGCGATGATCGAGCTCGATTGGAACACCACCGTGGCCGAGGACTTCGCGATCATGGATTCGGTGCAACGCGGCATCGCCAGTCGCGGCTACCGCCCGGGTCCGCTGATCCTCGACCCCAGCGGCGTCGCCACCGTGCGATCCGAGAACACCGTCGCCCACCTCCACGTCCTCCTGCGTAACGCCCTCGGCGAGGCCTGATGACGGCGTCACCACCGTCTGCGTCGCGGGTGCTGGCCGGCTTCCTGGCCGGTCTCACCGGGAACGTCGACGACCGCCTGCTCGACGCTGCGTCCAGTGCGCTGATCGACACCATCGGTTGCACGGTGTTCGGCGCCACCCAACCCTGGTCCAAGGCGGCGATCGCCCACGCCCTCGCGACAGGGGGCGACGGCGCGTCGACGGTGATCGGTGCGGGCCGGGGGACGACACCGGCGATGGCTGCGTTCGCCAACGGCTCGTCGGCGCACGCCTTCGAGCTCGACGACGTGCACGAGGAGGCCATCAGCCATCCCGGTGCGGTGGTCGTCCCCGCCGCGCTGGCGCTGGCCGAGGACCGGGGCGCATCGGTCCAGGATGTTCTGGAGGCCATCGTTGTCGGGTACGAGGCGATGGGACGCGCCGGCCTGGCGGTTGGACCGGCCGCTCACATGCTGGCCGGATTCCATCCGACCTCGATGTCGGGGGTGTTCGGGTCGGCGGCGGCCGCCGGGCGGCTGATGGGCTTCGACGGCGCGATGATCAACAGCACATTCGGGGTCGCCGTCTCGCTGGCCTCGGGCACGATGGAGTTCGCGGCATCGGGGGGCATGGCCAAGCGGATCCATGCCGGTCGGGCCGCCGAGGCCGGTCTGCTGGCCGCATCGCTGGTGGCTCGGGGGTTCGAGGGGGCCGCCGACGGACTGGCCGGCACGTACGGATTCTGCTCGGTGTTCGGACCCGACCCCGCTACCGAGTTGTTGACAGCGTCGCTGGGCGAGCGGTGGATGATCGACGAGATCACGGTCAAGCCGTACGCCGCCTGCAGCGACATCCATCCGATGATCCAGGCGGCGGCCGAGCTCCGTGCCGAGCACGATCTCATCGCCGAGCAGATCGTTCGAATCGAGGCCGAGGGTCCGACCAAGGCCGCCACGCAGAACAGCATGGATGGGACTGTGTCGGTGATGGCGGCCCAGTATTCGGCCGAGTTCAACATCGCAGCCGCTATCTTGGCTGATCCGGCCGACCCCGCCACCTACTCCTCGGCGCGCATCACCGATCCGGCTGTGGCGACGTTGCAGTCGAAAGTCGTGTCGGTGGAGGCGGCCGCCGAGTTCGACGCCACCTACGCCTCGAAGATGGGCGGCCGCGTGCGCATCTTCCTCACCGACGGCATGGTTCTCGAGCGGACAGTCCATGGCCAGAAGGGATCGATGCACGACCCTCTCACCACCGATGAGCTTGCCACCAAGTTCGATGGGCTCGTAGCCGGCCTGGCCGACCCCGGCCTCGGCACGTCCCTGCGAGGCATGTTCGACCGCCTGGACGAACCGATCGCAACCCTCACCAACGCACTCGGCCCGCCCAGGCCGGTCGGAGCCTGACCATCGGCTGGGAGGAGCTGCCGGTGGTAGGCTCGCCGCAAGGGCGTGCTCGCTGAGGAGGAACCATGCCCATCGAGACCAAGTCGGTTCTTCGCCGTCTCCATTGGCTGCCGGTGATGCTCGCCCTTGGACTCGTCGTTCTGGCCTGCGGCAGCGGAGACGGCGACGGCGACGCGGAATCGGAGACAACCGAAACTTCGACGGGCGCTGGCTCGTCCGGACTGACCGTCACCGCCGTCGATCTCGGCACCGGAACTGTGACCATCACCAACAACGGAACCGCCGACGTCGACCTCTCCGGCCATCAACTCTGCAATCGACCGAACTACCTGGCGCTGCCCGAAGTGACCCTCGCACCCGGCGACAGCATCGAGATCACCCTCGGAGGCATCGGCGCCGACGGTGGCGAGGTCGGTCTCTACATGTCGTCCAACTTCGGGAGCAGCGACGATCTGCTCTCCTATGTGACCTGGGGATCGGGCGGCGGTCGGCTCTCGGTGGCCGAGGCCGGCGGCGCCTGGACCGGCGATCCGATCAGCGAGCCCGGGGGTGTTCTGACCCTCACCGGCGATCCAGGGAGCGCCGCCGGTTGGAGTAGCTAACTCGGGACCAAAATCCGTTGGACATCTTGACCGGTGCCGGATGCAGGATGACCATGGACCCACGGTCGATCGAACGTCGTCGACCAGTCGCCAAGGACCCCCGGTGGACGATCACCTCACCGCTCTCCCCAGAACCGAACCAGCCGCTCCCGACCGGTTCCGCCCGGTGGCACCTGGCCTCTGGGCATGTGCCGACGAGCCACTCGGTGGGCCGGCAAACACGTGCGGCTTCCTGATCCAGCGTCCGGCCGGGAATGTCTTCGTCTACTCGTGCTCTCGAATCGCCGGGCTCTTCGACCACCTCGACGAACTCGGTGGAGTCACTCGCATCCTGCTCAACCACATGGACGAGGCCACTCCGCACGTCACCACCCTCGCCGAGCGCTACGGCGCACCAGTGCACTGCCACGAGGCCGAGGTCGAAGCGTGCGCGGCCAAAGGAGTCCGGTTCATCGAGCCGCTGCCCGGCGACCATCGATTCGACGACGATCTGGAGGCCATCCACGCTCCCGGCCACACCGCCGGCACGACAGCCTACCGGTGGCGCAACGACGCAGACGGGCGGCGCTACCTGTTCACCGGCGATACCTTCACCAACTTCACCATCGACAATTTCCCCGCTGTACTCGGCTTCCATCCCTACGAGGGGCAACTCGACGACATGCGCTCCACGCTCGCTCGTCTCCGGCGAACCGACTCCGACGTTCTCGTCCCCGGATTGGCGCGGGGCACGATCCACGCTTTTGCATGGTCGACCGGCGAGCGCCACGCCCTCATCGACCATGCTGCCTCTCAGCTGTCGAACTGAACGGCGACCTTGAGATCGGGCCTCATTCTCGGGCGGATCCTCGTATCTGGTGTGCTGGCCAAGCGACAGATAATCGGCGACTCTGGAGCCTGCTAGGTTCGATCATCAAGACGGGCAACTGAAGAGGAACGATGGGCACACTCGGCATCGATGTCGGCGGATCAGGGGTAAAGGGTGCGATCGTTGACACCACCACCGGGGAGTTGTTGAGCGATCGCCTTCGCATTCCGACGCCCAAGCCGGCAACACCGAGGAAGATCGCCGGTGTGGTGAAGGAACTGGTCGCAGAGTTGGGCTACCACGGTCCGGTCGGCTGCAGTTTTCCCACCGTCATCGTGGACGGTCAGTCGCGAACCGCCGGCAACATCGACGAATCCTGGCGGGGTACCCAGGTGGACGAGCTGTTTGGGGAGGCGACGGGACTGGACTTCGTCGTGAACAACGACGCCGATGTCGCTGGTCTCGCCGAGGTGTCCCTCGGAGCGGGCCGCGGTCTCACCGGGATGGTGATCATGGTCACCATCGGCACCGGTCTGGGAACGGGTGTGTTCTACAACGGGATGTTGATTCCGCACATCGAACTCGGCCGGATGCCCGGGAAGGACGGCAAGCCGATCGAGTTCTACGCCGGAGACAAGGCGAGGAAGACCAACGACTTGAGTTGGACCGAGTGGGGAAAACGATTCAACTACTTTCTCCAACGAGTCTCCCGAGTCTTCACGCCGGACCATTTCATCGTCGGAGGTGGCGCCAGCAAGAAGCTCGACAAGTTCATCGATCAACTCGATGTGGACGCGTCCATCCGAGTCGCTCAGTTCGGAAACAGCGCTGGGATCATCGGCGCCGCCATCACAGCCGAGGCATGACTCCTCGGTGTCCTGCGAAATGGACTGCACATCGTCGAGACGCGCCGAAACCGTTGCCGACCAACGGTTTGGACGCGTCTCGCCGTGTCTTCACCGGCGGCGGATCACGATCAGTTGATCGGCAGCGGACTCCGCCCCCCAGACTTCGCCGGGGCGGCCGAGAATCTGACGGACGTTGCCCGGACTGGATGGCAAGGCGAATGTCGTGAACGTCTCGTCGGCAGGATCGAAGCGATGGATGGCATTCCCGGCGAAGTCGCTCACCCACACGATGTCGGTGTCATCCACATACACGGCGTAGGCAGAGGGCGTCTCTCCCGGAAGTGGCCAGGTGTCCCACGTATCGATGTCGGGGCGGTAGCGGCTGAGGTTGCCGGAGTTCCACTCGCTGACCCACACAGCGCCGTCGGAGTCGCTCCACACGCGGCGCGCTCCCTGCCGTGCGGTAGGAGGCTCGAGCACGGTGATGGAGTCGTCTGGCTCGATCAACCCGACGTAGCTTCCTGCCAGCGATGCAAAGTAGACCGTGCCCTCCGGCGTCGCATCGATTCCGTACGGTCCCCGCCCGCGCGGTGCGTCGAAGACCTCCATCTCACCGGATTCGGGGTCGAGCATTCCGACGATCCCGTTCTGGCCCGTGAACCAGAGACGGCCCCGACCGTCGAATGCCGCCGTGTTGAGATTGGCGTCCGGGCGATCGGCGGGCAGGGGGTACTCGGTGATCTCGTCGGTTTGCGGATCGACCCGCTGGATAGCGTTGCGGCCACCATCGGTGATCCATGCGAACCCCTCGGCGTCCACGATGACACCGTGGGGTCGGGAACCGGGGCCCAGCGTGATGTGCCTGGTCTCACCCGTCGCCGGATCGAGCCACCCGAGCTCTCCCGACGCCTGGGCGGTGTACCAGACGCCCCCGTCCGTCGCCGGAGCCACATCATGAGGTCGGGAGCCGGCGGGGATCGGATAGGCCACCAGCTCCAGCTCCTCGACTGCGATCGGCCGTGGAGCGGTGGTCGTGGTCGAGTCTGGAGGTGGAACCGACGTCGAGATCGACGTCGTCGACGCGGCGGAATTCGCTGCCGTGGTAGTGAACGTCGACGTGGTCGGCACCTCCCCCGCCGTCGGGCCTGATCCGGATGAGCAGGCAACGAGAACCAACACGCACAGCGCTGCGAATGAGGTCGCTCCAACGACGCGGGCTCGATTGGACCGGATGCGCGAGAGCATGCGGCCATTCTGCTCGCCGTCGGTGACATCGTGCGGTAGAGGTCGACTATTTACAAACAATTGCGCCCATGAGTGTTGACAATGCGAACAAACGTTCGTATCATGGAGAGATGGCGGATGTCGACGAGATTCGGGATCGTTTGGATCGGTCGAAGCACCTCGATGCGGGTAAGCAGATTGCAGAGTTGTGCTCGAGTCGGGATCAGCTCGACAGCCTGATCGGCCGGCTCACAATCGACTACGCAGACACCGGAGGCTTGGGTGAGACCCGCTATGCGAACCCGGCATCGTGGCTGGCGGCCGAGTCCAATCGGGCCAAGCGGTCGACGACTCGCTGGGTGCGCCACGCCCGGCTGATCCACCGGTTCGACGGAATCGCCGAGGGGGTCGAAGATGACACCTTGACCACCGACCACCTCGACATGCTGGTGCGGATGATCCCCGTCCGGCGCACCATGTACCGGGCCGAGATGTTCCGAGAACACCATCGACAGCTGGTGCAGTTGGCCCGCGAGCACGACTACGAGGACTGGGTTCGACTCTGCCGGGCATGGATTCATATGTGCGACGACGCCGACCCGCATGCCACCGCCCCCGAGGACAAGGATCTCGGCATCGACTTCCACGACAACCTCGACGGGACAACGTCG
>JBFGLT010000041.1:0-20053 GCA_041576015.1 Acidimicrobiales bacterium | reverse complement strand
TATCGAGGCCGAGCCCGTCCGCGTGGCCGCGGCGAGGATCGCCGCTCGGTCGGCGTTCGTCACCGCCGGTCAGCGTTGCACGTGCGCCCGCCGGCTGATCGTTCCCGCCGGCGCAGATGGAGACGCCGTCATCGACCACCTCATGACCGTCACCGCCGGTCTCCGTATCGACCATCCTCTCGCCGACCCTCAGCCATTCCACGGCCCGGTCATTTCCCCGGCGGCGGCCGACGCAGTGATCGATGCCGCTGCTCGCCTCGTCGAGGCCGGCGCCACGCCGCTGGTCAATCCCCGGATCGACTCCGATCTGGGGCCGGCCTTCGTGCGGCCGGGCTTGCTGGACGCCACCCCGGTCGGCCGGCTCGCCGACGAGGAAGTGTTCGGGCCGCTTCTTCTGGTCCAGCGAGCCGACGACATCGATCATGCGGTCGAGCTGGCCAACAACACGCAGTTCGGACTGGCGGCCGCCCTCCTGTCGCCCTCCACCGAACGCTGGGAGTTCGTGGGACCTCGCCTCGACGCCGGGATCGTCAATTGGAATCTCCCCACCGTCGGAGCGTCCGGTGCGGCACCATTCGGCGGGATCGGCCTGTCCGGCAATCACCGGCCGGCCGGCTACCACGCCGCCGACTACTGCGCCGACGCGGTGGCTTCGCTGACCACTGCCTCGCTCACCGACTCGTCGATCCTCCAGGGAGTCGACGACGGTGTCTGAGGCGCGGGAGTACAACTTCGACGGGATCGTCGGCCCGACCCACAACTACGCGGGGCTCTCGCTCGGCAATCTCGCGTCGGCCGCCCACAAGGGACAGATGTCGAGTCCCCGAGCAGCGGCGCTGCAGGGTCTGGCCAAGATGCGGATCCTCCATTCGCTGGGCGTCGGGCAGGGTGTTCTCCCGCCGCACCCGCGTCCGTCGATGAGCACGCTCCGGCGCCTCGGTTTTCCCGGGTCGCCGGGCGACGCCGTGGTCCGCCTGTCGCGCGAAGCACCAGACCTCCTGCCCCTCGTCTACTCCGCATCGGCGATGTGGACGGCGAACGCCGCCACCGTGTCGCCATCGGCCGATACGGGCGACCGACGCCTGCACCTGACGCCAGCCAATCTCGTCTCCAATCCCCACCGAGCCATCGAGGCGGGCCACACGACCATGGTCCTCCGCGCGATCTTCGCCGACCCGACGCACTTCGTCATCCACGATCCGCTGCCCGCCACGCCCGCCTTCGGTGACGAAGGTGCCGCCAACCACCTGCGGGTCGCCCCCGGACACGGCCGGCGGGGGGTCGAGGTCTTCGTCTTCGGCAGCATCGCCGGGGAGCCGGTCGCAGGACTGCCTCGCCGGCAGACGCGCCGCGCCTCGGAGGCAATCGCCCGGCTCCACCAGCTCGAGGACTGCCGGTTCTGGCAGCAGAAGCCGGCGGCGATCGACGCCGGAGCCTTCCACAACGACGTCGTCGCCGTCGCCAACGAACGCGCCGTGCTGTACCACGCCGATGCCCTCGACCCCAGCGACATCGGGTCGTTGCCGGGCGCGTGCGAGATGAGCGTCGAAGGCGCACGTCTGTCGCTGGCCGAGGCCGTGCGCACCTACCTGTTCAACTCGCAACTGGTCAGCGTCGGTGACGGCACGATGACACTGATCGCACCGGCCGAGGTCGAGGCCTCGCAGGCGGCGAGTGCCGAGGTGGCCAGACTGATCGCCGAACCGGACAACCCACTCGTCGCGGTCCGCTACGTCAATCTGCGGGAGAGCATGAGCAATGGGGGTGGCCCGGCCTGCCTGCGGCTCCGGGTCGTTCTGACCGAAGCGCAGGCGGCGGCGCTGCGCGGCCGGATCGTGGTCGATGACGTCCTGCTCGACGAACTCGAGGACTGGGTCGGCCGGCATTATCGAGAAACCTTGACCCCGGCCGATCTGGCCGATCCGGCCCTCGCCGTCGAGTCGCTCGCCGCCCTGGCCGAGCTGGCCGAAGTCCTCGAGCTCCCAGCCGACCAAGAGTAGAGATCGCCGATCAGAGATCGCCGAAGGCGCGGTGGAGGAGCTCTTGTTGTTCCTGGATGTGGATGGCCCGGGACCCGGTGGCCGGACTCCCGGACTCGGTCCGGCTGACGCGACGAATTCTGTGAGAATCGCCGTGCGCTTCGTAGAGCCGGCCCTTCACCGAGTTCCAGGCCCCCATGTTCTCCGGCTCTTCCTGGAGCCACACGACCTCGCGAGCGTTGCTGTACCGGCGGAGAGCGTCGGCGACATCCTCGAACGGCCACGGGTAGAGCTGCTCGGTGCGGACAACCGCCGCCGGGAGGCCGTGGGTCTCCCGGTACTCCTCGGCCTCGGCCGCCACCTTGCCCGATGCCAGAACGACCCGCTTGACCGATGTCGGATCCGGGTGGGGGATCGGTTCGATGACTTCCTGGAACGTCGAGCCGGGGGTGGCGAGGGCGTCGATCGGGCTGCGGGACCACTTGGCGCGCAGCCCCGACTTCGGGGTGAACACGATCAGCGGCTTGTTGACCTCGCGAACGATCTGGCGGCGCAGCAGGTGGAAGAACTGGGCCGCCGTCGTCGGGTTGGCGACCTGGATGTTGTCCTCGGCGCACAGCAACAGGAACCGTTCGAGCCGCGCCGAGGAGTGCTCGGGGCCCTGGCCTTCGTAGCCGTGGGGGAGCAGCATCACCAGGGGTGACCGTTCGTCCCATTTGTCCTCGGCGGCGACGATGAACTGGTCGATGATGATCTGGGCGCCGTTGACGAAGTCGCCGAACTGCGCCTCCCACATGGTCAGGACCTCGGGATTGGCCAGCGAGTAGCCATACTCGAAGCCCAGGCCGGCGTACTCCGACAGCGTCGAGTCGTACACCCAGAACTTTGTGCCCGGTGCGGCTACCGCCGCCAAGGGGGTGTATTCCTCCCCGGTTTGGAAATGATGGAGAGTGGCGTGACGGTGGGCGAAGGTCCCGCGGCGGCTGTCCTGTCCGGCCAGTCGGATCGAGGTCCCCTCATGCAGTAGCGAGCCTATGGCGAAGGCTTCGCCGAGCGCCCAGTCGGCTTCGCCGGCGGCCCACATCTTGTCGCGAGCGGCGAACTGCTTGAGCAGTTTCGGGTGCACCTCGAAGTTCTCGGGCCAGGTCGACAGAGCCGAGTAGACGGCGTCAAGCGTCTCGCGCGAGACCGAGGTGTCCACATGGGGGAGCACACCGACCGGCGGCGGCGCCGGTTTGGCCATGATCCCTTTCGGTGGCGCCGATTCCCGGGTGTCGTCGAGGGCGATCTGGAGGAGTTGCTGGAAGTACTCGATGGCCTTCTCGGCCTCCTCGATGCTCAACTCGCCCCGGTCGATGAGCGCTTGGGTGAAGATCGTTCGCGCCGACGGGCGCTCGGAGATCTTCTGGTACATGACCGGTTGGGTGTAGCTGGGATCGTCGCCCTCGTTGTGACCGTGACGCCGGTACCCGATCATGTCGATGACGACGTCCTTGTTGAACCGCTGACGGAAGGCGAGGGCGAGCTGGGCCACCCGCACGCAGGCCTCCGGATCGTCGGCGTTCACGTGGATGATCGGAGCCTGGACCATCTTGGCGACGTCGGTCGAATATTCAGAGGACCGGCTGTGGTGTGGGGCGGTGGTGTAGCCGAGCTGGTTGTTGATCACCAGATGGATGGTTCCACCCACCTTGTATCCCTTGATCTGACTCAGGTTCAGCGTCTCGGCGACGACGCCCTGTCCGGCGAAGGCTGCGTCCCCGTGGACGAGAATGGGCAGGATCGGATAGTTGCCCACCGAGCTGAGGTCCATGTAGGCCCGGGCCATGCCGACGACCAGTGGGTCGACCGCCTCGAGGTGCGATGGGTTGGCCGCCAGTTCCACCGCCACGGCGTTGCCGTTCCGGCTGGTGTGGAGCCCCTCGTAGCCAAGGTGGTACTTGACGTCACCCGAGCCCTGGATGGCGGTCTCGTCGACCGCTCCCTCGAACTCCTTGAACAGGTCGCGGTGCTCCTTTTTCATGATGTTCGTGAGCACGTTGAGCCGGCCCCGATGGGCCATCCCGATCACGGCTCGTTCGATGCCGACGTCGGCGGCGTCGTTCAGTACGGCATCGATGATGGGGATGGCGCTCTCGGCGCCCTCCAGACCGAACCGCTTCTGGCCCACATACCGGGCGGCGAGGAACTTCTCGAACGCTTCGGCGGTACTGAGACGCTCGAGGATGTGATGGAGCTCGTCCCGGCTGAACCGCCGGGCCGGAACCTCCACCTGTTCCTGGATCCAGCGCTTCTCGATCGGGTTGGCGATGTGCATGTACTCGATGCCGATCGTGCGGCAATAGGCATCTCGGAGCACCCCGAGAATGTCACCCAGCTTCATCTGCTTGGCGGAGCCGTCGATCGCCGCGTAGATGCCTTCGGTGGTCCCTGTCAGGAATCGCCGGTCGAGATCCCAGATCGTCAGGCCGAAGGTGGCCGGATCGAGCTCGGGATGGGTCTCCTTGGGCCCGTCTGACAGTGGGTTGGTGTTGGCGATGAGGTGGCCGCGCACCCGGTACTGGTTGATCAACGTGTTGACGCCGTGCTGCTTCACGGCCATCGGGTCGATCTGGGAGACGTCGGACACCGCGTCGGGCCGCCACTGGACCGCTTCGTAGGGCACGCCCATCGAGGTGAAGATGTCGTTGTAGAAGCCGGCTTCGCCGAGCAGGAGCTGGTGCACACGCTTGAGAAACAGTCCCGACTCGGCGCCCTGGATCACCCGGTGGTCGTAGGTCGACGAGACGGTCATGATCTTGGAGATCCCGAGATCGGCGAGCGTGGCCGGGTCGGCCGCCTGGTACTCGGTCGGGAAGCTGATGCTGCCGAGCCCGACGATCGTCCCCTGGCCGGGCATGAGGCGGGGGACGCTCTGGACGGTGCCGATCGTGCCCGGGTTGGTGATCGTCACGTTCGCGCCGGTCAGGTCGTCGATGGAGAGCTTGCTGGCTCGAACCTTGCCGATGGCGTTCTCGTAGGTGTCGAGGAATTCGCGAAACGACATGTCTTGGACGTCTTTGAGCACCGGCACGATCAGGGTGCGGCTGCCGTCGCTCTTGGCCAGATCCACTGCGATGCCGAGGTTGATCGAGTTGGTCCGGACGATCCGGGGTTTGCCATCGGCGCCCTGGGCGAAGGTGTTCACCATGGCCGGGACGTCCTCGCTGATCGCCCGCACGATCGCATACCCGATCAGGTGGGTGAAGCTGACCTTGCCGCCGCGCACCCGTCGCAGATGGTTGTTGAGCACCTTCCGGTTGATCTCGAGGAGTTTGGCGGGGACCTCCCGGAAGCTGGTGGCGGTCGGGACCCCCAGGCTGGCCTCCATGTTCTCGACGATGCGCGCCGCCACTCCGCGAAGTGGCTGGCCCGGCTCGTCGACCGCCTTTGGAGCGTCGAGCGCCGTGGTAGACGGGGACGGCGCGACCTCTGCGTGGCTGTCCGGCGGAGTGGCCCGCTCGGCGGGTGGGGACGGCGGAGCGGTCGCCTGCGTGGGTGGCGGAGTCGCCGGCTCGGCTCTGGCTGTCGGGGCCTCGGCGGTCCCGTCGACCACCGCACCGTTTGGTTCGACGCCGGGCGCGCCGTTGCCCGAGGTGGTCGGTTCGGTCGTCACCGCCGCGTTCTCGGCATCGCTGAAAAGCTCCCGCCAGTCCTCGGGAACCGATCGCGGGTTGTCCCGATAGCTCTGGGCGAGTTCCTCCACCAGCCAGGCATTCGGGCCGAGAGAGGTTGGTTCTTGATGAGAGGCCACGTGGGTAGGGTACTCCCGGCGCCCGGTTGCGTAGTAACGTCGGAACCCTTGTGATCGTTGCGACGTGGAATGTCAACTCGCTTCGCGCGCGCCTGGTGCGAGTGGAGGAGTGGTTGGCCGACGTCCAGCCCCACATCGTCTGCCTGCAGGAAACCAAACTCCCCGACACTGCGTTTCCGGCGCTGAGCTTCGCAGGACTGGGCTACGAGTCGGTCCATCACGGCCTCGATCAGTGGAACGGGGTGGCGATCCTGTCGCGCGTTGGTCTCGAGGCGCCGATCCGGGGCTTCGCCCAAGGTGTGGAGCCGGATCCGGACTGCCGGATCGTGTCGGCCACCTGCGGAGGAATCAGGGTGCACAGCGTGTACGTGCCGAACGGGCGGGAGGTCGGGCACGATCACTACTTCTACAAGCTGTCATGGCTCGAGCGCCTGATCACCCACCTCGACGCCACGACCTCACCGGAGGCCGACGTCGTCGTCGCCGGCGACTGGAACATCGCCCCCGACGACCGCGACGTCTGGGATCCGGCGGTGTTCGCCACCTCGACCCACGTGACCCCCGAGGAACGGGAGGCGCTCGCCCGGATTCGGGCTTGGGGTCTGGTCGACACGTTTCGGGAACGTCACGAGGAGACCCAGTTGTTCAGCTACTATGACTACCAGGCGGGCCGGTTCCACAAGCGGCAGGGGATGAGGATCGACTTCCTCTTGGCGTCGCGACCGCTCGCCGAACGTTCCTTCCTCGACATCGTCGACCGAAATGCCCGGAAAGGCGCCAAGCCCTCGGATCACGCTCCGGTGATCGCCGGCTACATCGAGGAGCCGGCAGATGCCTGATCCTGGGTGGCTCCTCGTCGGTGTCGAGTCGGTGGGATCCGGCGACGGGCAACGCCTGATCAACATCCCCCACCACGAGCTCCTGGTGTTCTGGGTGGAACTGCTGGCCCTCTGGTCGGCGGCCCGGCTCCTCGGGGCTGGGGCTCGCCGGGTCGGGCTGCCATCGGTCGTCGGTGAGCTGTCGGCCGGGTTGGTGCTCGGTCCGTCGATCTTCGGGGCGATCTGGCTCGGCGGCTTCGACTGGTTCCTTCCCGCCGGCGAGGCCGCCTCGGTGCAGAGCTCGTTGCTCTTGGGCGTCGGCTGGTTCAGCGCCGCCTTCTTGTTGATGGTCGCCGGGTTCGAGACCGATCTCAATTTGATCACCCGCCTTGGTCGCCCGGCCCTGCTCGTCACGATCGGATCGATCAGCGTTCCCTTCATCGGTGGGCTCTTCACCGGATACCAGATTCCCGAGTCACTCTGGGGTGAGGAAGCCGACCGGCTCACGGTCACCCTGTTCATTGCGCTCAGCGTTGCGGTCTCGGCCCTGGCCGTCGTTGCCAAGGTCCTGAGCGATCTGGGTCTGATGCGGCGCGACGTCGGTCAGATCACTGTCGCTGCGGGTATGGCCAACGACCTGATCGGCTGGATCATCCTCGGCGTCATCTCCGGGCTGGCCGTCTCGGGCACGCTGTCGGTCGGCGACACCGCACTCACCGTGATCGGCTTGGTCGCCTTCCTGGCGGGCGCCCTGACGATCGGACAGCGGGTCATCGACACCGCGCTTCGCTACGTCCGGCGTGAGGGCGCCAACCTCCAGGGCGCTCTCACCGTCGCTATCGCCGCCATGTTCGTGTTCGGGGTGCTCACCCAGTGGCTCGGCGTCGAGGCGGTGCTGGGCACGTTCGTCGCCGGCGTCGTCCTGGCCCGATCCCGCTACCAGCAGGTGGAGGCGGCCCACGTCATCGAGGACCTCACATCGGCGGTCTTTGCTCCACTCTTCTTCGCCACCGCCGGCCTGCGCGTCGACTTGTCGTTGTTGGAGGGTGACGCACTCACCTGGACCATCGTTCTGCTGGCGGTGGCGCTCGGACTCAAGTTCGTTGGGGCGTTCGGGGGCGCCGTGCTCGGCGGCCTGTCCACCCGGGAGGGCCTGATCGTCGGTGCCGGTCTCAACGCGCGCGGTGCGCTGGAGATCATCATCGCCACCGTCGCCCTGAGCCTTGGCGTCTTCAGCCAGACGACGTTCACGATGATCGTCATCATCCCGCTCGTGACTTCGCTGGTGGCATCGGTCGGTGTTCGGACGCTCGCCTCCAACCTCGAAGGCTCGGTTGCCGAGCGCGAGCGGCTGGCCCGAGAAGCGGCGATGGCAAAGAACCTCGTGGTTCGAGACGGGCCGATCCTCATTCCCTCGACCGGATCCAAGAGCGCGATCGTTGCCGCCCAGGTGGTCCACTTCGCCTGGCCCGATTCGGCGCAGGCCACCATCTTGTCGATCGATCGGGCGGGGACCCAACCCGACATCGAACCGATCACCAACACCTTGTTCGACCGCCAGGTGGAGCTCATCAGGGCTGAGGACACCGAGGCCGCCGAGGCCATGATCGCCCAGTCCCGGCTCGGCTACTCGGTGGCGGCGGTCGGCTCGTCCGAAGGTGGAGGATCGGTCCTGTCGCCCTTCGCCTATGACCTTCTCAACGAACTCCACATCCCGATGGTGATCGTCCGGCCGGCGCGCAACACCGGCGACCGCCTCCCGGGGATCTTCGCTCGCGCCCTGGTGCCGGTGGCCGGATCTCGATCCAGCCGCGCTGCCCTGGAACTGGCCGGGAACCTCTCGGCCAATCTCGGTACGCAGTTGACCATCAGCCACGTGGTCTACCAGGACGTGCCGATCGGTGCCAGGGCGGGAGGTGGCGTCCTCCACCGCATCCTCGATGTTGCGGCCGCCAACGCCGACGACGCTGATGACAAGGTCCTGGTGACCGCATCGGCGCAGGCCACCGAACTGCGCGCTTCGTTCACCACCGAGACCCGCCTGTCCACCAACGTGGGCGCGGAGATCATGCGGCACGCCAACCAGATCGACGCCGATCTGATCATCGTGGGAGCAGAGCTCCGACGCCTGGAGGGCACGGCGTATCTGGGCCAGAACGTCGAGGCGGTGCTGGAGGGCGCACCCCAGACCGTTGTCGTCGTGGTGCTCCCTCCTCGTGAATGACGGGCTGACGGCCCGGCACGAGCTTGCTCGGCGCCGGAGTCGGTTCGTTTCGCTGATCGCCCTGACGGCGATCGTGGCCGCCTCGGTCCTGGGCGTCTGGTACTTCGTCGAACCCTCGACTCCGCCGGTCCTCTTTGATCCAGCACGCGTCCACCTGATCTGCGGGAACGAGGAGGGCGCACCCAACGAACTCCGAGGGTGCTGGTTCGACACGACCGATGGCCGGTTCGGAGAGTTCGGGAACGAGGTGCGTCAGCTGACCCAACCGGTGATCGCGCCGGACCGTTCGCTCATCGCCTATGCCGAACGGCGCGACGCGACGCCGATTGTCACCCTCCGCCGTCCCGATGGCTCGCTCGATCTCGAGCTGTCACTTCCATCGTTCTCCGGACCACTGGACTGGTCACCCGACGGGGAAGCGCTCGTCGTCGTGGACCGGGCAGCGGTCGTCGTCGTGGATCTGGAGCGGTCCCGGGTCGAACGGACCGCCTCCTACCGGAGCTTCGAGCTGCCCGACGGGCAGGAGTTGCTCGGCCTGGCTCGCTTCGCTCCGACGGGATCGATGCTCACAGCGGCGACCAAGTCGGTGGACCGGGCCGCCGGCCGCCAGACGTACCGCGCCGTCCTGATCGACCGCACCAGCGGCGACGTGACCGAGCTCGATGCGGTGGTTGCCCCCCTCGGGGCCGGATTCACCGGCACGGTGGCCGACCCTGCGTTCAACCCGGACGGAACATCGGTGGGGTGGGCCGAGGGTGTCGAAGGTTCGCTCCGCCTCTACGACCTCCCCGATCGATCGATCCGCCGGTATGACCTGGCGCCGGCGGCCAGCCTGGTCACCGGGTTGTCGTGGTCTCCGACTGGGCTCCTGGCGGTCGGGGTCGACGCCCGGCTCCAGCTCTGGGACCTCGAGGTTGATCCGCCCCGAACGACGACCCCGTTGCCCGCCGACTGGACGATCACCTCGGCCGCCCCCGCCTGGTCGGATGACGGCCGGCAGTTCGTGGTCACGGCCCAGGTGCCGGACACCGAAGCCCTGCTCGACCTGGTCCTGGTCGAACTCGACGAGGGTTCGCTTCGACTGCTGAGCGGCACCGACCGGCCCCCACCTCCGATCAGCGTCTTCCCGGGATTCCCGGTGTGGATCGATTGAGGACACATCGCAAGAAGGGCCGAGGGCGCCCCGGTTGCGCCGCACACGGCCCCGAGGAGCCGCCAGTCAGTGGGAGGCGACGATCTTGAGGATGTCGGCACCGTAGCGTTCGAGCTTGGTCGGTCCGATCCCGGAGATCCCGGCCAGCTGTCCGCGGCTCGATGGCTTGCCGGCGGCGATCGCCTTCAGGGTGGCGTCGTTGAGGACGACATAGGCCGGAACGTCGTGAGCCCGGCTTTGCGCCGAGCGCCACGCTCGAAGCTCCTGGAACAGCGGATCGTCGATCTCGGCCGGTGACCGGCGCCGGCGATCGCCCAGCGGGCGACGGGCACGCGCCGCCAGGGCGCGGTAGGCGGTCGGATCCAATCCACGGCGGAGGTGCTCGATCGCCCGTTCGATCTCGGCCAGGTACGGCGAGGGACGGCGCGAGGTCGGCTTGGTGCGAAACGTCCGCTCGCCGGCATGACTGAGGTGGAGCTCCCGCTGGGCTCGGGTGACGGCGACGTACAGCAGGCGACGCTCCTCGCTCAACTGCGCACCGGTGTCGGCGTAGCTGATCGGCACGAAGCCAGCTTCGAGCCCGGCCAGGTGCACGACCGGCCACTCGAGGCCCTTGGCGCCGTGAAAGGTCGACAGATCGACCGCATCGGCATCGCGATGGACCTCGTTGGCCTGAATGGTGGCCAGCCAGGCGAGAAAGTCAGGGCCCGACGGGCGGGGATCCACGACCCGGTAGTCGCTGATCACCCGCAGCAGCGCCTCCTTGTTGGCCCGGCGCTCGACCTCAGCGGGCGTCATTTCCTCGGGAACCTCGTCGAGTTCGGCGGTGAACTCCTCGACCGCCACGGTGAAATCGATGCCCGGCCGGCCGATCCGGCGGATCACCTCCCGGACCTCCGGTGTGGCGAGTGGGCCCTTGCCTCCACGGATTCGCACCGGGATCCCGGCGGCGCTGAGCGCCTGCTCGATGACGACCAGTTGTGCGTTGGTCCTGACCAGTACCGCCTGACCGTTCCATCCTTCGGTCGGCTCCCGGGCCGCCCGGATGGCGGCGGCAATCCCCGCCGCTTCGTGGTTCTCGTCGTCGTAGGCGGTGACGTCGGGAACCGGTCCGTCGCCCCGGTGCGGAACCAGCGGCGACCCGCGTCCCCCCATGGCGGCGGCTGCGACCGCGAGGATCTGGGGTGTGGATCGATAGTTGTCGGCGAGGGTGATGACGGTCGCCTTCGGTTCCCGCTCCGGGAAATCGGTGATCAAGAACGGGTTGGCGCCGTTCCAGCCGTAGATCGCCTGATGGGGGTCCCCGACGATGAACAGGTCGTCGCGCCCGCCCCGCCACTGCTGCAGCAGGGCGTGCTGGAGAGGATTGACGTCCTGAAACTCGTCGACGTACAGGTGACGGTGTCGCCATCTGACGGCATCGGCGTAGCCGGGATCGGAGCGAAGATCGCGAATCGCCAGCCCGAGCAGATCGTCGAAGTCCACAAGACGGCGACGGCGTTTGGCCTGGGTGTACCGCTCCATCAGATCGAACATCTCGTCGGGCCCGAGAGGAGGGACCCGGCCGGCCCCCTCCGCCTCGGCGTGGTACCGGTCGGGCTGGATCATCCGGGCGCGTGCCCACTCGATCTCCCCGATCACGTCGGCGATCTCGACATCTTTGCGCCGGCCGACGAGTTGTGACACGAGCTGGTACTTGCGGTCCAGGACGGACGGGGGATCGATCCCTCGCTCCTCCCACTTCCGGCGGAGCTGGGTGAGCGCCACGCTGTGAAAGGTTCCCGCCACCACCTGATCGCGCAGCCCGAGCTGGCGGAGCCGGGACTGCAGTTCGCTGGCCGCCTTCCGGGTGAATGTCAGGGCGAGGACGTGCCGCGGGTCGGTGTCGTTGGTGACGATCCGGTAGGCGATGCGGCGCGTGAGCACGCGCGTCTTCCCAGATCCCGCACCGGCATGCACGATGAGTGGGCCGCCGGTGGCGGTGACAGCCCGGATCTGTGACTCGTTCAGACCTTCCAACAGGCGGGTTGGGTCCATCGCCGCCACCCTAGTGGTCGAAGGTGACCGTGTTTGATGGCCTCGCTCCTCCGCTTCCCGGTGTGTTGACCTGGAGG
Source organism: Acidimicrobiales bacterium (assembly GCA_041576015.1). Classification (GTDB taxonomy): domain Bacteria; phylum Actinomycetota; class Acidimicrobiia; order Acidimicrobiales; family SZUA-35; genus JABDIY01. The sequence continues at coordinate 7,972 of JBFGLT010000041.1, read as the reverse complement.
AGTACGATCGCTTCATGGGCTTTCCGATCGAGCTGCTCAACCGGGAAGAGCGCGTGGTCCTCGATCTGAGGCCGCATTGGTGGTATTTCGCCCGTCCCATGGCGGCCCTCGTGCTCAGCCTCGTCGTCGGGGTGGCCGTCCTGGCGTGGGACGGGGCGCCGAATCCGTTGAATCTCCTGGTGGCCGTCGCTGTCCTCGCCGCCCTCGGATGGTTCGGCTGGACCTATCTCCGATGGGTGACGACGAACTTCGTGATCACCACCGACCGGCTGATCTCGCGAAGTGGGGTGTTCAGCCGGTCCGGCATCGAGATCCCTCTCGAGAAGATCAACACGGTGTTCTTCCGCCAGAGTCTGTTCGAGCGGCTCATCCGTTCGGGTGATCTCGAGATCGAATCCGCATCGGAGGAGGGCACCCAGGAGTTCGCCGACATCCGCCGCCCGCTGAACGTGCAGAACGAGATCTACCGGCAGATGGAAGACAACGAGAATCGGAAGTTTGACCGGGTCGGGACCGGGATCGACAACCGCATCGCCGCCGCCGTCTCGGGAGGTCCGTCTATTCCGGAGCAGATCGCCCAGCTCGACGAACTCCGCCAGCGGGGGATTCTCACCCAAGCGGAGTTCGAGGCCAAGAAGCAGGAGCTCCTCCGCCGCCTGTGAGCATCTGCTTACCACACATGGACATTCGGCTCTTTGTCGTTCTGCCCCGATCGACGTAACTTCGCGCGGTAACCGTGGGACAGAGGCGGCGCGCAGAGCGACCCGACCGGAACAAGAGGAACACCATGCCCACATCGACGCTGGCGCCCGAGAAGACAGCCCGCTGCCGGTTCACCGGCATTCGGCTGCAGGAGACGTTCGCAGACCTCGGGATGACCCCCCTGGCCAACTCGTACCTGCGCGCCGACCAGTGCAACGGCGCCGAGCCGTTCTACCCGCTGCACGCCTATGTCTCGACCGATCACCTGCTCGTCCAGCTCGAAGAGTTCGAGCCACCGTCATCGATCTTCGGAGATTACGCCTACTTCTCCTCCTATTCCGAGAGCTGGTTGCAGCACGCCCGCCGGTACGCCGACATGGCGACCGACCGGTTCGGGCTCGGCGCCGACAGCTTCGTGGCCGAAGTGGCCAGCAACGACGGCTATCTGCTGCAGTACTTCCAGGCCCGCGGCATACCGGTGCTCGGCATCGAGCCGGCCGCCAACGTGGCGGCGGCGGCCAGCGATCTGGGCATCCCGACCGAGGTGGTCTTCTTCGGAGAGGAGACCGCCCGTGACCTAGCCGGCCGTCACCGGCGGGCCGACCTGCTCATCGGGAACAACGTGCTGGCCCACGTGCCGGATCTGAACGACTTCGTACGCGGTCTCGCAGTGATGCTGGCCCCCGGTGGGGTTCTGACGATGGAGTTCCCGCACCTCCTCCGGCTCGTGGAGCACAACCAGTTCGACACGATCTACCACGAGCACTTCAGCTACTTCTCCTTTCGATCGGTCACCGACGTGTTCGCTCATCACGGCATCACGCTCTTCGATGTCGAGGAGCTGCCCACCCACGGCGGCTCGATCCGGATCTACGGCAAGCACGCCGGCGACAAGAGCCATCCGGTGTCCCCGCGGGTGCAGGCGGTCAGGAATGCCGAGGAGGCGGCCGGTCTCGGCCGGCTCGAGACCTACCTGGCGTTCGGGGAGCGAGTCAAGGACACCAAGCGCCAGATCTTGAGATTCATGATCGACGCCAAGAACGACGGTCGGTCCATCGTCGGCTACGGCGCCCCCGCCAAGGGGAACACGCTGTTGAACTACTGCGGTGTCGGCACGGACTTCCTCGACTACACGGTCGACCTGAGCCCGCACAAGCAGGGCCGCTTCCTTCCCGGGACCCATGTGCCGATCCACGCTCCCGACACCATCCGCGACACGAAACCCGACTACGTGCTGATTCTCCCGTGGAACCTGGCGCACGAGATCAGCCGGCAGATGAGCTACATCCGCGAATGGGGTGGTCGGTTCGTCATCCCGATTCCCGCCCCTCGGGTGTTCTGAGCCGGGGCCCCGGACCCGGCCGGGTTCTAGGCTCGGGTCATGCCCGCTGCCGCATCTTCGCCCACCCCCTCCACCCAGTACTCCATCTCGGTATCGGTCACACTCCAGAACCGCCCCGGCGTGCTGGGTGAGCTCGCTACCGCCATCGGCCGGGCCGGCGGGAGCATCTTCGCCATCGACGGCTTCGTCGCGAAGGGACCCCATCTCGACCGCGACATCGTGATCAACTGCACCAGCGTCCCGCACCAGGCGGAGATCATCGCGGCGATCGAGGCGGTTGCATCGGTCGAGCTGCACGGCTGGTACGACCGGACCTTCCACATGCACGAGGGCGGCAAGATCGAAGTTCTCCCGCTGTGCCCCGTCGGCGACCGCGACGATCTCTCCATGGCGTACACGCCAGGGGTGGCCCGGGTCTGCAACGCCATCGCCGCCGACGAGACCCTCGCCGACCGCTACACGATCCGCAGGAACACCGTGGCGATCGTCTCGGACGGCACCGCCGTACTGGGTCTCGGTGACATCGGCCCGAAGGCGGCGCTGCCGGTCATGGAGGGAAAGGCTCTCCTGTTCAAGGAGTTCGCCGACGTCGACGGCTTCCCGATCGTCCTCGATGTCGACTCCGCCGACGAGTTGATCGAAACCGTCGAACGGATCGCACCGACCTTCGGAGGCATCAACCTGGAGGACATCGCTGCACCCGCTGCGTTCTACGTCGAAGAACAACTGAAGCGCCGGCTCGACATCCCGGTGTTTCACGACGATCAGCACGGCACGGCCGTGGTGAGTCTGGCGGCGCTTCGGAACGCTGCGGTCGTCGTCGGGAAACGCCTCTCGGACATGACGGTGGTGATCAGCGGAATCGGTGCCGCCGGCCTGGCGATCGGCAAGATTCTGTTGAACGCCGGGGTGGCCGAGGTGATCGGCACCGACCGAAGGGGCGCCATCTACGAAGGGCGCGGCGACCTCAACGACGCCAAGGAGTGGTTCGCCGCTCACACCAACCGGGCCGGTCGCAGGGGCTCGCTGGGCGATGTTCTTACCGGGGCGGACGTGTTCATCGGGGTGAGCGCCCCGGGCCTTGTGAGCATCGACGACATCCATCGGATGGCGGAGGATTCCATCGTGTTCGCGATGGCAAATCCCGACCCCGAGATCCTCCCCGAGGAGGTCGGCGACTCCGTCGCCGTCATGGCGACCGGCCGGAGCGACTACCCGAACCAGATCAACAACGTGCTCGCCTTTCCGGGCATCTTCCGGGGGGCCTTCGACGCCCGAGCCACCGACATCACCGAAAACATGAAGCTGGCCGCCGCCCGGGCCATCGCCGATGCCGTCGACCCCGAACTACGGGGCGCCGAGTACATCATCCCCTCGGTGTTCGACAAGGCGGTTCCCGCCCAGGTGGCGGCGGCGGTCGCCGACGCGGCACGGACCGACGGCGTGGCCCGATCGTGACACCCCCGACCGTGCTCGACGATCTGCTCCCCACCCTGGCACCGAACGCGGTGCTGTTGATTGGAGAGATCCCCGGAACCCGGGAGTTCCCCCAGCTCATCACCGACTTGGCGGCGGTGCTCGCCATCGAGGGCCGGCCGGCTGTCATCGGGCTGGAGGTTCCGTTCAACGAACCCCTCGACGGCGAACATTGGGGCGGATTCTGGACTCGGGACGCGCGCTTCGCCGACGGCCGGAGCAGCCGAGCGATGGCCGAGCTCGTGGCGGCTCTCGCCGACCTCGCCGGTGCCGGCCACCCGGTTCGTACCGCTGGCCTGGACGGGCCCTGGGTGGCCCCGGGGTCGGGCATCGACCTGGGTGCGCTCGGCGACCTCGAGCGGCCCCGCGACGAGGCCATGGCCGGGCACTTGCTGGCCGCCATGGACGCGCAACCCGGTGCGACGGGCATCGTGCTGGCGGCGCCGGACCACACCGGGGTGGCCCGTTCGAGCGGCACGATGGGTTCGATCATCGCCCCCTGGTTCCCCGGATCGGTGGCGCTCGTCGGGTTGGCGACCGGGGGTACGGCGCTCGCGCTGGGCGAGCGCGGACCCGAGGCCCGCCCGGTGGCGGCGGACCCGGGCGTCGGCGTTGGTGCGGTGTGGTCCGACGAGCCCGGTGTCGACGGTCACCACGGGTTCGTGAACCTCGGTACCGTCTCGGCCGCTCAGCCGTTCTAGTCGCCTGTCGCGGTCGGTTCGGGCTCGGCCGGCGGTCCGTCGCCGCCGCTGTCAGGGTCCCCGTCCACCGTGCCCGTCGGATCAGAACCGGCCGGGTCGCCCGGCTCGTCACCTGACGGGCTGTCGGCGTGCGTCGACGGGTCCGTGTTCTCCGAAGGGTCCGCCTCCTCGGCGGTGGTCTCGTCGGACTCGTCTTCGACGTCGACGGCCACGTCACCATCGGGCTCGGGCTCGTCGACGGTGGCCTTCTGGGACTGGGCCTCGAGCGTGGTCACCTCCAGCTCGAACCCGACGTCGAGCTCGTCGGAGAGTTCCTCGGCAAGATCGGCGACATCGATGGGTTCCTCGGTGGCTGATGCGGTGATGTCGATCGTTCGTTCTCCGTCCTCGGTGTCGACGTCGATGGCGATGATGGCGGCATCGGGGTTGTTGGTCTCGAGGACCTCCTTGACCGCCGACCGGGTTTCGTCGTCGCTGATCGGGCGCCGTTGCCGCCATGTGTCGGTCAACTGCAGGGGCGCGAGGATGAGCAGCACTGCGGCCATGGCGAGGCGCAGACTGCGGGCGACGTTCATCCGCCCGGTGAAGAGCCGCAGCTGGGGGACGAAGCCGCAGATCACGAAGGTGGCGGCGGCGGCGAGAACGATCCCCGCCACGTTGGTCAGATACAGCAGGACGGCTCCGGCGGCGAGGGTCCACTCGCCCATCTGCATCGTGATCCCGATGACCGCCAGCGGGGGAACGAGGGCGACGGCGACGGCGACACCGGTCAGGGCCTCGCCGGCCGCCCGCCGGACCTGCGCATAGGCGCCGGCGGACCCGGCGGCGACGGCCACGCCGAGGTCGAGCAGATTGGGGGCGGTGCGGGCCAGGACCTCCGCGGGAACCTCCTCGGGGGACGGCAGGACGAAGGCAGCGAGGGCGGCCAGGGCAATCCCCAGGATGCTTCCGCCGGCGGCGATCGCCGCCGAGACCGCCGCTCGCCGTGGCCAGTCCATCACGAGCGCGGCCGCCACGCCGAGCACCGGTGCCATGAGGGGGGCGACGATCATGGCACCGATGACGACCGCCGTGGAGTCGGCGAGCAGCCCGAGGACGGCGATCAGCGACGACAGCGTCATCAGCGCGTAGAAACGGTTCAGGAATGGCGACTGGCGGCGGCCCTCGTGGAACAGGTTGGCGATGACCCGGGCTCGCTCGTCGCGGCTCATTCGGTCCTGACGGAGGTGACCGCGGACGAGTCGGGCGATGAGCAGTTCGATGACCGACGGGCCGAGGCGACGTCGCCGCGTCGGGTTGGCCGGCGGTGGCGGTGACGTCGACTTGGGCCGCCCGGGCCGCTTGTGCAAGTCACTGGACATTGGAGCATCTCCGTCTACGTTCAGGGCAGGAACCCTCGAAATCCCGCCAGGAATGTGTCACCCGGATGACGACCGTAACGTAAACGCAACACAGGTCGCCAGCGGTGGACCCGGTCGCGTGGGTTCACGCATTCGAGGCAGGGTCCGCGCCCGAGGCCCGCTGAATCACTAGGGTTTCCGCCTCCTTACGTCGCGTCTGCGATTGATGCAGCTGCCCATCGCAATCGCAATTATGAGAAAACCCTGATAGTTACTGATGAATCGCCTCGTGGATGGCCAGGACCCTCCGAGCGTTCTCGACATGAAGGTTCTCGATCATCCGGCCGTCGAGTGTCGCCACACCCCGCCCTTGGCCCTCCGCAACAAAAAACGAAGAAATTACGCGTTTTGCGTGTTCGACCTCGGATTCGGACGGTGACCAGACCTCGTTGCACGGTTCGATCTGCGACGGGTGGATGAGCGTCTTGCCGTCGAATCCGAGCTCGAAACCCTGCCGGCACTCGGCCCGGAAGCCATCGCTGTCGGCAAGGTCGTTGAACACTCCGTCGAGGACGACGATTCCCTCCGCTCGCGCCGCTGCGACCGCACCGGCGAGGTGCGGTACCAGATTGGACCGCCCGGCGATGAGCGGCGCCCGGAGCTCCTTGGCCAGATCGTTGGTTCCGAGGACGAACCCGGTGCAGCGGGGATGCTCGGCCAGGGCTCGGGCGTTCAACACCCCGAGCGGGGTCTCCACCATGGCCCAGAGACCGGTGGAGGAGGGTGCCCCTGCGGCATCGAGGATCTGACCGACCTCGGAAAGCTGGTGCGGTGTGTCGATCTTGGGCACGACGACCGCATGGGGACCGGCTGTGGCCGCCGCGTGGACGTCCTCTCGCCCCCACGGCGTGTCGAGGCTGTTGCAGCGGATCGTGAGGACCCGCCGGCCGTAGTCCCTGCTCCCGGCCGCCTCGACCGCCCGCCGGCGGGCCTCCGGCTTGGCGTCGGGTGCGACGGCATCCTCGAGGTCGAAGATGATGGCATCACAGGCGAGGGACTTCGCCTTTTCGAGCGCCCGCTCGTTGGCCGACGGCATGTAGAGCACACTGCGCAGGATCGTCATCTCAGAAGCCATAGCGATCCGCCAGTTCCGGATCCCGGGCCGCCAGGCTCCGAGCCAACTCGACTACGACTCGACACTGTTTCACGCTCGCGTCGTCCTCCATCTTGCCATCGAGCATGATCGCCCCGGTGCCATCGCCCATGGCGTCGATGACCCGCTGGGCCTGGGCGACGTCCTCTGGTCGGGGGCTGAAGACCTGTTTGGCGACGTCGATCTGCCGGGGATGCAGGCTCCATGCGCCGACGCATCCCAGGAGGTAGGCGTTGCGAAACTGCGCCTCGCAGGCGGCCGTGTCGGCGATGTCGCCGAACGGTCCGTAGAAGGGAAGGATTCCATGCATGACGCAGGCGTCGACCATTCGAGCGATCGTGTAGTGCCACAGGTCCTGCTGGAATCGTGGCCGCTCGGCGTCGAGTCCGGGGGTGCGGTCGCCATCTGCCGGCGGATCGCCGAGCACGGCGTAGTCGGGATGGCCACCGCCCACCCTGGTGGTTTTCATCCGCCGGTTGGCGGCGAGGTCGGCTGGGCCGAGCGAGATTCCCTGCATCCGCGGGGACGCCCCGCAGATCGCCTCCACGTTGGCGACGCCACGCGCTGTCTCCAGGATGGCGTGGAAGAGGAGGGGCCGCTCGAGACCAGCCCGCGCCTCCAGTTGAGCGACCAACCGGTCGGCGTAGTTGATGTCCTCGGGTCCCTCGACCTTGGGGAGCATGATGACGTCGAGGGCGCCGCCGACCTCGGAGACCAGCGTGGTCAGGTCGTCCAGGCACCAGGGGGAGTCGAGGCTGTTCACCCTCGTCCACAGCTGGGTGGCGCCCATATCGATGGTTCGTCCAACTTCGACAAGGCCGGCCCTCGCCGCCTCCTTGTCGGCGGCGGGCACACCGTCCTCGAGGTTGCCGAGCAGGATGTCGACGGTCGGAACCAGGTCTGGCAGCTTGGCCACCATCTTCGGATTGGAGGGCGGAAAGAAGTGGATCATGCGGCTCGGGCGCACCGGGATCTCCTGCAGTGGTTGCGGCGCGCCGGCGGCGAGTGGACGGTAGAAATCGCGTGGGGGTCTCACGGGGTTCGACAGTAGAGCCCGCCGGACCGAGCCGAAAAAGCCGACCGGCCAACCCCGGTCAGGAGAACTCGTGCACGACCGCCGCCGTTGCGCTCATCCCGAGCCGCGTGGCCCCGGCCGCCACCATCACCTCGACATCGGCGCGGGTGCGGATCCCTCCCGATGCCTTGACGCCGATGCCGGGCCCAATGGTGTCGCGCATCAGCCGGACAGCGTGCTCGG
>JBFGLT010000040.1:0-20119 GCA_041576015.1 Acidimicrobiales bacterium | reverse complement strand
GCCCGGGCCGCCGCTCAGCACTGCCGCAGGGTTGCCGGCGGCGCGAAGCATCCACGCGAACCTCGATGCGAGGGCTCCGTTGTTCGAGTCGTAAGCGACGACCGGCGTCGTGGCGTCGATGCCGAGCCGCTCGAGCAGGTCGGCGAAGTCCTCCGGTGACGGCAGCGGATGCCGGCCCACCACCGGGCCGGCGGGCGCGGACAGGTCGTGCTCCACGTTGACGAGTACTGCCCCCGGCAGATGGGCGACCTCGTAGGCCTGTTGGGCCGCATCGGCGACAGGGTCCATGCGAACCTCGGCGATCACGACGTCGGCGAGGTGGTCGGACAGCCAGGCAGCCGAGACGAAGGGGGCGAGATCGGAGACGGCCATCGGACGACGATACCGGTCGTGCTGCACGGACATCCGCTGGTACCCCGGGCCGACCGCCGGTACCCTGCCGGCATGAAGCTGTCGATGATGATCAACTATTCGGGCGACTTCAAGGCCGACGTGAAGCTCGTCCAACAGCTCGAACGGGCCGGGCTGGATCTGGTTTGGGTGCCCGAGGCGTACAGCTTCGATTCGGTCAGCCAGATGGGCTATCTGGCTGCGGTGACGAACACGATCGAGATCGGCGCCGGAATCCTCAACGTGTACAGCAGGACCGCCGCCTGCATCGGGCAGACGGCGGCCGGACTCGACTTCGTGTCGGACGGTCGGTTCGTGCTCGGGCTCGGTGCCTCGGGTCCCCAGGTGATCGAAGGGTTTCACGGGGTCCCCTACGAGAAGCCGATGCCCCGGATCCGCGACTACATCAACGTGACCCGGATGGTCCTGCGGAGAGAACGGCTTGAGTACGAGGGATCGGCCATCACCGTTCCGCTGCCGGAAGGCCACGGAACCGGTCTGGGCAAGCCCCTGAAGTTGATCAATCACCCGGTCCGGTCCGAGGTGCCCATCTTCTGGGCCAGCCTCATGGGTCTGAGCGTGAAGAACACAGCGCGCTACGCCGACGGCTGGCTACCGACGCTGTTCGATCCCGGGAAATACCGGACGGTCTGGGGCGACGACATCGAGGCCGGCCTCGCGCAGCGCGATCCCGCCCTCGGACCCCTGTGGATCTCCGCCGGCGGCTTGGTGGCCATCGGTGTGGAGTACGGCGGCGCCGCCGCGACGGCCGTGCTCGACCGCGCCCGACCCAGCGTGGCGCTCTACGTCGGCGGCATGGGTGCTCGCAAGAAGAACTTCTACAACACCGTGTTCCGGAGGTACGGGTACGAAGCCGAGGCCACCCAGATCCAGGATCTCTATCTCGATGGCCGTAAGGACGAAGCGGCCGCCGCCATTCCTGCTGAGTTCCTCACCAACTCCAATCTCGTGGGCCCCGAGGGCTTCGTGAAGGACCGAATCGCCGCCTACGCCGAAGCGGGCGTCACCCATCTGTCGATCCAGCCGGTCGGCGACCCGGTTGCGACGGTCGAGCGGCTCGTCGATCTCCTCTGACCCCGGCGCCGGAGAACGTCAGAGCTGAGCGGCCAGCTCGCCGACCGCTTGCGAGGCGCCGCCGACGATCGGTTCGCCATGTCCGAAATAGACCGTGTCGAAGGCGAGGGCCGCCAGCTTTCGCACCGACGCGTCGGCGGTCGACATGTCGGGAGTGAAGTCCGGATTGGCCCCGGCCACACCTCCGTCCACTCCGTTCATGGCGTCGCCGGCGACCAGCACCCCGGTCAGCTCGTCGAGGAGGGCGATGTGGCCAAGCGTGTGTCCGGGCGTGTGGATCACTCGCATCCCGAAGACCTCCGAGCCGTCGCCGACCGGCATCAGCTCGACGCCGGTGATTCGCTCGATGTCCTGCTCACCTGCGTAGGCGATCGCGCCAGGCGCGGCCGCCAGGACCGCCCCGATGCTGCCGACGTGATCGGGGTGGTAGTGAGTCAACGCCACCGCGTCGACGTCGTCGAAGGTGAGGCCGAGATCGCCGAGCGTTCGTCCGATCGCCTCGGCCGACCCCTCGACGCCGGTGTCGACCACCGCCGCTCGATTCCCTCGGGCGAGCACATAGGCGGACACGAATCCGAGGTCGACCCGTCCCCAGGAACCGGCCGGCTCTTCGACTCCGGTTTCCGGTGTCGAGCCGGCGGTCGACGAGGTCGAAAGCGACGGTTCGGCTCCGGCGGTGGTCGACGTGGTCGATTCGGCCGTTTGGGCGTCCTCGTCCGAACCGCAGGAAGCCAATCCGGCCGGGCCGAGCAGCGCCAGGGCCGTGACGCCACCCACCTCACCGAGGAACGCCCGTCGGTGCAGGCGACGCCGGGCCCGTCCGATGGGCCGCCGCGCCAGCGAGATGAGATCGGGCCCCGGATCCACATGGTGACCGCACATGACCCGGACCGTATCGCGTTCGGACCGGTCGAGGCCGCCGGGCCACGACCGCCTCCGGCGCTCGGCGGTCAACTCATCGCAATGGCGACGTCGAGCGCTACTCGAATCATCTGATCCAGTGTCTCCTGTCGCTCTTCGGGCGACATGTGCTCGCCGGTGATCAGCTGATCGCTCACGGTGGCGAGGGTCAGCGCTGCTTTGCCCCGCTCGATCGCGACGCCGTACAGCGCAGCTGCCTCCATCTCGACGGCGAGGAATCCGGCCGCCGCCAGACGGGCGTTCTCGTCCGGATCGGGGTGGTAGAAGAAGTCGCTGGTGAAGATCCGGCCAACTCGCACCGGAGCTCCCCGTCCGGTGGCGGCATCGACTGCGGATCGAAGCATGGCGTAGTCGGCGGTCGCGCCGAAGTCGTACCCGCCGGCTCGCACCCGGTTGACGTTGGAATCGGTGCCCGCCCCTGCGGCGATGACCAGCGTGCGAAGGGGCACGTCCGGTTGGACGGCTCCGCACGAACCAACTCGGATGATGCGTTCGACCCCATAGCTGTCGAAGAGCTCGGAGGCATAGATCTGGATCGACGGCACCCCCATTCCCGATCCCTGCACGCTCACCGGTACCCCCTGGTGGGTGCCGGTGAAGCCGAGCATGTTGCGGATGGCGGTGACCTGCCGGGCATCGTCGAGGTAGCGTTCGGCGATCATCTGGGCTCGAAGGGGGTCGCCGGGCATCAGCACGGTGGGGGCGTAATCGTCCGGAGCGGCGGCGATGTGCGGCGTGACCATGGAGTTGGACACTACCGGGCCCCCCACCGATGCGCCCGGCGAGGATGTCACGCGCCGAGTTCGCCGATGGGTCAACACCGCCATCGCCGTGTCAGAATATCGAGGTGCCGATGCGCAGCGACTGCAAGCATTACCAAACCCGCACGTACCCGACGGGCGACACGATGCGGAAGTGTTCGCTCGACCTGGCACCCAAGGCACCTTGGGAATGCCCGGCCGACTGCCCCAAGTACGAGCGGCGGCTGGCCGACGTCGCCTGGAATCACGGGTCGCTGGTCACACCGAAGACACCGTCTGCTCCGAGGAGCATCGACGACGCCTCGGTGGCCGACCTGCTCGATGCCGCCGAGGACATCATCAACGAAGCGGGACCCGAGATTCGCGCCGAGATCGACGCCGAACAGGCACGGCGGGCAGCCAAGTCCCGGCGGGGCTGGTGGCCGTTCAACCGGTTCGGGCGGAGCTGACCCCGATCGGGCTCTAGCCGACCGAGCCCTCCATTTGGAGCTCGATGAGCCGGCTCCATTCGACGGCGTATTCCATCGGCAGGGTCCGGGTCACCGGCTCGATGAAGCCGTTGACGACCATTCCGATCGCCTGCTCTTCGGACAGCCCACGACTCATCAGGTAGAACAACTGCTCATCGGCGACCTTCGAGACGGTGGCCTCGTGCCCGATCTGGGCATCGCGAGCGCCGATCTCCATGTACGGGTAGGTGTCGGAGACCGAGTGGTCGTCGAGGATGAGCGCATCGCATTGCACGTGGCTCTTGCATCCGTACGCGTCGTCGTCGACCCTCACCAGGCCGCGATAGCTCGAGCGACCACCGTCTTTGCTGATCGACTTCGACACGATCTTCGACGACGTCTCCGGCGCTGCGTGCACCATTTTGGCGCCGGTGTCCTGGTGCTGACCGGCGCCGGCGTAGGCGACAGATAGCACTTCACCAGTCGCTTTGGGGCCGGCCAGCCACACCGCCGGGTACTTCTGGGTGAGGCGGGACCCGATGTTGCCATCGATCCATTCCATGTGACCCTCGGCCTCGACGTAGGCGCGTTTGGTCACGAGGTTGAACACGTTGTTGGACCAGTTCTGGATCGTGGTGTAGGTGACATGAGCGCTCGGCTTGACGATGATCTCCACGACCGCTGAGTGCAGCGAGTCCGATGTGTACACCGGAGCCGAGCAGCCCTCGATGTAGTGCACCTTGGAACCCTCGTCGGCGATGATGAGCGTTCGCTCGAACTGACCCATGTTCTCGGCGTTGATCCGGAAGTAGGCCTGCAGAGGCATGGACACCTCGACGCCGGGCGGCACGTAGATGAACGAACCACCCGACCAGACCGCAGTGTTGAGCGAGGAGAACTTGTTGTCGTTGGCCGGGATCACCCGACCGAAGTTGGGCTTGACCAGCTCCGGGTACTCGCGCAAGGCGGTGTCCATGTCGCAGAAGATCACGCCCTGCTGCTCGAGATCCTCACGATTCCGGTGGAAGACGACCTCGCTCTCGTACTGGGCCGTGACGCCCGCCAGATACTTTCGCTCGGCCTCGGGAATCCCGAGTCTCTCGTAGGTCTGCTTGATGGCGTCGGGCAGTTCCTCCCACTCGTCCACCTGAGCGTCGGTCGGCTTGATGTAGTAGTAGATGTCGTCGAAGTAGATCTCGGACATGTCGCCACCCCATGTGGGCATGGGACGTTTCTCGAAGTGCCGGAGGGCCTTGAGCCGGCGCTGCAACATCCAGTCCGGCTCGCCCTTCATCCAGGACATCTCGTGCACGATGTCGCTGCTCAATCCCCGCTTGGGTTTGAACACGTAGTCCTCTTCGTCGCTCCAGCCGAGCTTGTACTTGCCGAGGTCGAGGTTGTCGCCGGTGACGGTCATGAGGATCACTCCTGCGGAGGTCGGGGATTTCTCCTACCTCGATTCTAACAATTCGAGTGGGCGCTCGGTGAGCCGGGCGACGGTTCTTCACGCCGGCGTCGGCCCCTCCGTTGCCCGTGCGGTGGACCCGAACCCGGGAAGGCAACGTAGACCTGACCCCAACAAGGCAAACGTAGACCTGACCCCTAGTCCAGGCGGCGGAGGTCGCGTCGGTAGCGGTCGACGCGGTCGGTGTAGGCTTTGGCACTCTTGGCGATGAGGTCGGCGCTGGCGGCACCCGGCCGGATGGTGGCCGGCACGCCGAGCGCGAGCGCCCCGCTGGGCACCTCGGTGTCGTTGGTGACCACGGCGTTGGCCCCGACCAGAGACCACGATCGCACGATCGCCCTGTGCAGGACGATCGAACCGTTCCCCACCAGTGCGTTGTCTTCGATGATGCACCCCTCGAGGTGGACGATGTGCCCGATCACGCAGTCATTCCCCACCGTCGTCGGGTGCTCCTCGATCGTGTGAAGGACCGAACCATCCTGAATCGAGGTGCGCTCACCAACCGTGATCGGACCGTCGTCGCCCCGCAACACCGCCTGGGGCCAGACCGAGGATCCTGCGCCGATTCGCACGTCGCCGATGATGGTGGCATCCGGGTGGATGAAGGCATCGCCGGCGATGGTCGGATGCAAGTCCCCGAGCGCGTAGATCGCCATCAGCCGAGGTTACCGAAGCCGGGCGAGACCGAACACCGGATGTCCCTGATTCAGATACCGACGCCCAGACGGAGGTCGAGCACCAGAGCACCGACGCTCAAGACGACCAACGCTGCGATGGTGACATAGGCGAGCGGCTCGAGCCGGGCGACGTTCACCGTCACGCTCGCGTCGCCCTGGATCCACTGCCGGAGTCGCTCGGTGACGGTCACGGCGGCGTGTGAACCGTCGAGGGGCGGCAGCGGCAACAGGTTGACGGTCCCGACCGCCGTACTGAGGACGGCGAACCACCGCAGGATCATGATCCACCCCGATTGCACGGCCCACCCCGAGATCTCGGCCTGGGCGACCGGCGAGAGGAAACGCACCGGCACCTCGGACTCACCGGAGGTGTCAAAGACGGCTCCGACGTAGGTGGTGACGCTGGTCGCCCACGTCCACAGGGCCTCACTCGTGCCTACCACCACGCTCCACATGTCGACCAGCCCGCTGGACCAGACGACATCACCGGTCTCCAGGGCGTTGGCGATCCCGAATGCGACGACTGCGGTCGCCAGGTTGGTGAACGGGCCGGCGAGGATCGTCGACAGCCGGCCGAGGTGGCTGGCCGACCGGTAGGTGTCCTCCTCGTCGATCTCGACCGGGAGCTTCGACGTGGGAGTCATGCCCCACAGCTTCACGTACCCGCCCAGAAACAGAGCCTTGACGCCGTATCTGCACCCGCCGTAGTCGACCCCGACGATCTCGGGTCCGAATCCCCAATAGAACTCGGTCGGACGGATACCGGCCCGCCGGGCGAAGTACCAGTGTCCCCCTTCGTGGACCACGATGATCACCGCCAGAAAGAGCAGGAGCCAGAGCCCGCTCCGGGCCCAGATGAACAGTGCGAGCAGGCTGGCCGCCGACACGAGTCCCCACAACGGCGACACCCGGAAGCGAGCAAAACGGGGGGGCGGGGCAAACACACCAGAAGACTTCATCGCAGCACTCTCACCAAACAATCGACCAACGGACAAACCTCGAACACCCTCGACGCCCGGCCACACCGGATCCCGAGGACTCCCATCTCACCATTGTCGTGCCCGATCCGAAAGGTGGACGGGTGGATTCGCCCAGATTGCCGGCCGGCCCACCGACGGTCAATCGCCGGTACCGAAGGATCCGTACCGACCTCGGTAGAACACCATCGGCGGCACGTCGTCGACCGTGTCGAGGGCCAGCACCCGACCGACGAACAGGTCGTGGTCGCCCACCTCGACGATGTCGACCAGTTCGCAGTCGACGAAGGCATGGACGCCGCTGAATGTGGGCGATCCGGTCGCCGGCGAGGGGATCCACTGCCATCCGGAGAACTTGTCGTCGGCCTTGGAAGCCATCGCTCCGCACAGCTCGAGCTGGTTCCGGGCGAGCACGTTGACGCAGAACGCCCCTGCCTGGCGCACCCCCGGCGCGCTGGTGCTCTCGGTCCCGATGAAGAACCCGACCAGCGGCGGATCGAGCGAGATCGACACGAACGACCCGATCGCCACGCCGACCGGCTCGTCGTCGACGACGGCGGTCACCACGGTAACCCCGGTCGGGAAGTGTCCGAGCACTCGACGGAATTCGGCCGGCTCGATGGCGGGATGGTCGGTCTTCTCACTCACAGCAGCGAGCGTAGTGGTGGGAGGCGCCGGCACCACGTGGCCGGGCGACTCAGCCGGTGACGAGTGTGAGACCCTCATAGGCGGCGGTCACCTCGATGCCGTGGGCGGCGGCTTCGGCAGCGAGGGTTCGTTCGGTCCTCCGCACCCACTCGTCGGAATGGGCGGGATCGTGGTGGAAGAGAACAAGTCGCCTGGCCCCGGCGGCCTTGGCCACCTCGAGGGCGTAGGCCGGTGTCGAATGCCCCCAGTCCAACCGTTCCTCGAACTCCTCGGCCGAGTACTGCGCATCGTGGATCAACACGTCGACGTCACGGCACAGATCGACGACTTCGGGGGCGACGGCGTGAGAGCCATCCATCGGTTGTTGATGATCCGACACATAGGCGAGCGAACCGATCGAGTTCTGGATCCGGTAGCCGTTGGTGACACCGCAATGCGGCACGGGAGCCGACGTGATCGTGCACGATCCAATCGTCAGCTCCGAGCCGACGGCCGACTCGACGAACTCGACGGTCCCCGGAAGCATGTGCAGATGGATCGGGAACAGCGGCGGTTGAACGAACCGGCCAACCTCCTCGGCCAGCGTGCTGCCGTCCTGGGGCGGGCCGACCAGGGTGAGTTGAGTGTCGGGATGGAGGAGCGGGCGGAAGAACGGAATGCCCTGTACGTGATCCCAGTGCAGGTGAGAGACCAGGGCAGTCCCCCGGAACGCCACTACCCCCTCTGACTCCAGCTTGGCCCCGTAGTAGCGGACCCCGGTCCCCAGATCCAGCACGATCGGATCCTCACCCTCGGGCTCCACCACCACACACGCGGTGTTGCCACCGATCTCCCGTGTTGCCGCACACGAGCACGGCGTCGACCCGCGCACGCCGTAGAACGAGATGCTCAGCACGCTCGGGGTTCCCTCCGATCTGGGGTGGTCCTTACTTCGGTGGCACAATCGAACGTAGGCGACCGCGGCGGCAGGCGAAAGGTCATGTGAACAAGGTCTCACCCATTGCAGTCGACCCGGCTGCCGTCGTGTGACACCCGTCTCTCCTTTCGCTACCGTTCAACCATGCCTCCGGCTGCCCCGATGCCTCCCGACGGTTTGGTGGCAGTGGTGAAGCAGGACTGTCCGACCTGTGCCCTCGTCGGTCCGGTGCTGCGTGATCTGCTCGAGCTCGGCCGGCCGCTGACGGTTTATGTCCAGGACGATCCCGGCTTCCCCGATCTCGGAGACGTCCGACCCGTCGATGACACCGACTTGAGCTTCTCCTGGCACCACGACATCGAAACCGTGCCGACCCTGCTGGTCGTGCGCGACGGTCACGAGACCGACCGCACTGTCGGATGGTCCCGCCCGGAGTGGCGCCGTCTCACAGGCGTCGACGAGCTCGGCGCCGACCTCCCGGAGATGCGACCGGGATGCGGCTCGCTGTCGGTCGACCCGGTACGTACCGGTGAGCTGAATGTCCGGTTCCGCGGATTGGAGCTGACCGCCCGGCGAGTCGAGTTCGCTGCGCTCGAAGACGAGTTCGAGGCTGCCTTCGACCGAGGCTGGACCGATGGTCTCCCGGTGATCCCCCCGACCGAGGCGCGGGTCCTGGCGATGCTGGAGGGTACCGACAGGGACCCCGGGGACATCGTCGCGTCCGTTCCTCCGAACCTCGTGGTCGCAACCGTGGAGCAGGTCGCCATCAACGCCGTCATGGCCGGGTGCAAGCCCGAGTACCTCCCGGTCGTGCTGGCGGCGGTGGAGGCCGCCTGCAGCGACGAGTTCAACATGCACGGCCTCTTGGCCACCACCTATTTCAGCGGACCGGTGATCGTCGTCAACGGCCCCATCGCCTCCCGGATCGGGATGAACAGCGACGGAAACGTGTTCGGACAGGGCAACCGGGCCAACCTGACGATCGGTCGCGCCCTCCAGCTGGTCATCAGAAACCTCGGCGGGGGTGTCCCCGGTGAGGTCGACATGGCGATGCAGGGTTCGCCTGGCAAGCTTGGGTTCTGCTTCGCCGAACGCGAGCGGGACTCGCCCTTCTCCTCACTCGCCACGGCGCGGGGATTCGATCCCGGGGTCAGCACCGTCACCCTCTTCGCCGGTCAGGGCCCTACCCCCATCGTCGACCAGCTGTCGCGTCGACCCGAGTCACTGGCCAGGAGCTTCGCCGCCGTGCTGCGCACGGCTCATCACCCAAAGCTCGTGATCGGGATGGATGCCATGCTGGTCGTCTCACCCGAACACGGTCGGGTCTTCGCCGACGCCGGGTGGGACCGCGAGCGCCTGGAGCGCGAACTGGCCGACTTGCTCATGGTTCCTCCCGACGAGTTCGTCCGAGGCGCCGCCTTCGTCGACGAGGGGCTCCCAGCCGGCGTGGCCGCCGAGCCACTCCCCAAGTTCCGGCCCGGCGGGCTTCCCATCGTGCATGCCGGTGGTGACGCCGGCCTGTTCTCGGCCGTGCTCACCGGCTGGGTCGGCGGCCCCAAGGGCAGCGAGATCGTCACCCGGAGCATCGACCATTGAAAGGACACCGACCATGACGACCGTACTCGATCCGACCGCCGGCCGACTCGCCGAGGGACTCCAGCCGGCCGCTCGGCACGCGAGCCTCGACGGCAAGGTGATCGGCCTGCTCGACATCACCAAGCCGAGAGGTGACGTCTTTCTCGATCAGCTCCAGGCCGAACTGGAGGCCCGTCGCCTCACCGTGCGCCGGTTCGCCAAGCCGACCTTCGCCAAGCCGGCCCCGGTCGACCTGCGCCACGAGATCGCCGAGTCCTGCGACGCCGTCATCGAGGCGCTCGCCGATTGAGGCTCGTGCACGTCGTGCAGTGTGCATGACATCACCGATCTCGAACGACGCGGCGTACCGAGCGTGTACGTCGCCAGCGAGGTCTTCGAAGCGGCGGCCGACACCCAAGGGGAGGCGATCGGCTTCCATCCGGCGCGGGTGTTGGTCCGCCATCCCATCCAGGATCGAACCGACCACGAGATGCGCCTCATCGCCACCGAGACGGTCGAGCGCCTCCTCGATGAGTTGACCCTCTGAAGTGATGCCCGGGGCCGATGGGCCAGTTGATGGGCGACCCGAGTCAGGGCACAGAGGCCGCCCCGGGGATTCCACGGGCGGTGAGGATCCCGAGCACACGTTGGGCCCTGGTCACGATCGACCACGGTAGGGCCGTTCACGGCAGTCGAAGATAACCGTTGGCCTCGGCGATCAGACCGTCGGCGATCAGACCGTCGATCACCCTCCGGGTTCGTTGCGGGTCGGCCGCCCATTCCAGGAGGGAGCCGGCGGCATCGTATCGAAGCGGGCCCGAGGCCAATCTGCGTAGAAGCCGGCCCCGCCCCTGGCGGTCGGAACCCTCGAAAGGAGCCTGACGCCGGGACGCCCCGGCCGAACCGACGATCGGGTCCGGGTGTGGACGGCCGGCAGCGAACCATCCACAGTGGCGACTGATCGGGCACTCGTGACACCGGGGCGACGGTCGGCAGACCTGCGCCCCCAGATCGACGAGCGCCTGGTTCCACTCCCACGGCCGGTCCTCGAGCACGAGCTCGTCGGCGAGGCGCTGAGCTCTCGCCGGAGTCAACCGGCGGTGATGGACTCGCGCCAGCACCCTGCCGGTGTTGGTGTCGAGGACCGCCTCCACCTGTTCGTGAGCGAACACCCGCACCGCTCGCGCCGTATAGGGACCGACCCCCGGCAGAGCGAGGAGATCCTCCAAGTCCCTGGGCACGACTCCGCCGTGATCGTCACGGATCCGCCGGGCCGTGGCGTGTAGGTTGGCGGCTCGGCGGTTGTAGCCCAACCCGTTCCATGCGCTGATGACCTCGGCCGGGGACGACTCGGCACACACCGCCGGCGAGGGGAAGCGAGCCAGAAACGCCGGCAGGCCTTGGACGACCCGGCTCACCTGGGTCTGCTGGAGCATCACCTCGCTCACCAGGATCGTCCAGGCATCCCTGGTCCGCCGCCATGGAAGATCACGCCCGGCAGCGGCGAACCAGCCGAGCAGATCAGCGTGGAGACCCGGTGAGTGAACCCCTCCGGCAGCGGGTGGCCGGCTTTGGACCGTCATGGTCGACGTAGCCTACGTTGAGGGCCATGCCGATCGAACAACGCGATCCTCCCGTTCCAGACCTCGCCGGAGCAGCGGCCGCCCTCGACGTCGCCACGACGGTGGTGGACGCCGCCATCACCAGCCTCGCCCGCTCGGGATCGGTCGACGAGGACCAGGTGCTCGCCTACGACGTCGGCCACGCCGCCGCTGCGATCGAGACCGGACGCTCGATGATCGACTACGGCGCCAAGGGAACCGTGGAAGGTCAGCTGACGTGTGTCTTCGTGGCTGACGTGGTCGCTGATCTCGCCGCCAAGGTGTGGGGACGGGAGGGGATCTGGGGCGTGGAGCAGGGTGCCCTCGACGGCGCCGGCAGCTTCGTCCAGACCTGGCGCGACCCCGAGGTGCTCAGCGCATTGGCCTACAAGGACGGTGACCGTCACCTCGACCCCGACTTCGAACTGGTGCAGGACACCTTTCGGCGTTTCGCCGACGAACAGGTCGCCCCGATCGCCGAGCACATTCACCGCGAGAATGCCGACATTCCCGAGACCCTCATCAAGGGCCTGGCCGAGATGGGCCTGTTCGGCCTGAGCATCCCCGAGGAATACGGCGGTTTCGCGGCCGGGGGCGAGGGTGACTACTTCGGCATGATCATCGCCACCGAGGAGCTCAGCAGGGCGTCGTTGTGTGCGGCCGGTTCGTTGATCACCAGGCCCGAGATCCTGGCTCGGGCGCTCGAGGCCGGCGGCACCGACGAGCAGAAGACGACCTGGCTTCCCCGGCTGGCCACCGGCGAGCGGTTGAACGCCATCGCCGTGACCGAGCCCGACTACGGATCCGACGTGGCAGGAATCAAGGTGACGGCCACGCCGGCCGAGGGACCCGGCCAGAAGCCGGGCTTCGTCGTCACCGGCGTGAAGACCTGGTGCACCTTCGCTGCTCGCGCCGACCTGTTGATGGTGCTGGTGCGAACCGAACCCGATCGTTCACTGGGCCATCGGGGGTTGTCTATCCTCATCGTGGAGAAAGAACCGGCCGACTCCCACGGCTTCGAGCTCACCCAGGAAGCGGGCGGTCGCATGGAGGGGCGTCCGATCGACACGATCGGCTACCGGGGGATGCACTCCTACGAGATCGCCTTCGACGACTGGTGGGTCCCGGCGGAGAACCTCATCGGCCTCGAGGCCGGCCGAGGTCGCGGGTTCTACTACCAGATGGCCGGCTTCGAGAACGGCCGGATCCAGACCGCCGCCCGCGCCGTCGGGGTGATGCAGGCGGCGTACGAGGCAGCCAAGGAGTACGCGGAGAACCGGATCGTGTTCGGCCGCCCGATCAGCGACTACCAGCTGACCCGCGCCAAGCTGACCCGCATGGCCGCCATCATCCAGGCGTCCCGCCAGTTCGCCTACCAGGTCGGTCGCCTGATGGCCAAGGGCGAAGGCAAGATGGAGGCCAGCATGATCAAGGCGTTCGTCTGCAAGAACAGCGAATGGGTGACGAGAGAAGCGATGCAGATCCACGGAGGGATGGGCTACGCCGAGGAGTACGACGTCTCCCGGCACTTTGTCGACGCTCGAGTGCTGAGCATCTTCGAAGGCGCCGACGAAACCCTCACCCTCAAGGTGATCGCCCGGAGCCTGGTGAGTCAGGCGAGCACCGGCTGATCGGGCCGGCCGATCGAGCGTGGACGCACCAAGCGCAATCAGCTGCTGGTTTGTCGACGAAAGTTCGTGAGGACGGAGCCATCTGCGCTACCCTCGCACGCCGTGGGTTACGCTCCCGAGGACCTCCTCCTCGAATCGATCCAAGGCACGAGCTACACGGTGCGGGACTGGCTGACCTCCTATCCCCTCCTGATGGTCTCGCTCGATCCCTACACCCACGAGAGCGCATGGATCATCGAGACCGCCGGGCGGTTTCTCGAGCACTTCACTCCGGCCAACGTTCGCACCTCCTGGTTGTGCACATCCGACGCCGACGGCTGCCGGCAGTTTCTCGGCCCGTGGGCGGAACGGTTCCTCACCTTCTCCGATCCGGATCGCACGGTGGTCAAGGCGTTGGAGACCGATCGCCTCCCGAGCCTCAGCGCGGTCTATCCGGACCTGTCCTTTGCGACGGCCTCGGGGTGGGACCCGTCGAGGTGGCGGGAGATCACCGATCATTTGGCCAATGTGTTGAGCTGGAGCCGACCCATGATTCCCCGGCCCGGAGACCCGCTGCCGTATCAGGGGACGCTGGCGCTCGGCGCGTGAGGCGCTGCTCCACCGCCGAGCGAAGGTCGCTTCGCTAGAGCGGTCGGATGCTGCGCAGATCTCCCGAAGGAACCTTGACCACGCCTTCTGGGCACTGCACGCTGAGGCCCCGCGGGCCGGCAGCGATGATCGTGCCGATGAAGATGCCGTCTTCGGTGTAGACCTGGGAATTCCTGCCGAGTAGCCGAGTCGGGTCGACCGGGGTATGCATCGTTGTCACCTTCCGAACCGCGCTCCGTTGAGCGGCTCTGTCGATAGATTACGGCCTGCCCGGCGACAAATGTAGTCAAACGTGGTGAATCGCCCACCTCACCTGGTCCGCCGACCTACCGGCATCCTTAGGGCCGACCGCGCCACGGGGGTTTGCCCGGCCCGGCGGGCAGAGATTAGCGTCCGCTGTTTATGGGACCGCTCCAGGGTGTCACGGTGATCGAGTTGGCCGGGATCGGTCCGGGCCCCTTCGCCGCCGGTCTGCTCTCCGACATGGGGGCCACCGTCATCCGGGTCGATCGACCGGTTCGTCGGGACGAGCAGGGCCACCCACCGGTCGACACGCTGAATCGGGGCCGCCGCTCGATCGATCTCAATCTCAAGGATCGCCGTGCCCAAGCGGTTGTTCTCGCACTCGTGGAACGGGCCGACGCAATGCTCGAGGGCTTCCGACCCGGGGTCGCAGAGCGGCTCGGGATCGGCCCCGACGAATGCCTGGCTCGAAATCCTCGCCTCGTCTATGCCCGGATGACCGGATGGGGGCAGGACGGGCCCCTGGCGCATGCCGCCGGCCACGACATCAACTACATCGCCCTCGCGGGAGCTCTGCATACGATCGGGCGAGCCGGCCAGGCGCCGGTCCCCCCGGTGAACCTGATCGGCGATTTCGGCGGTGGAGCGTTGTACTGCGCCTTCGGGATCGTGTGTGGGCTTCTCGAGGCCAGGACCAGTGGCGAGGGACAGGTGATCGACGTCGCCATGGTCGAAGGAGCGGCCGGGCTCACGAACATGCTGTGGGGACTCCGGGCGATGGGAGTGTGGAGCGAGCAACGAGGAACCAACATGCTCGACACCGGCGCTCACTACTACGACGTGTACGAGTGCGCCGACGGCGAGTACGTGAGCATCGGCGCCATCGAACCGCAGTTCTACGCCGAGTTGCTCGACGTCACCGGGCTGAGCGACGACCCCGAGTTCGCCCGGCAGAACGACCGGTCGGCGTGGCCCCATCTCAAGCAGCGTTTGGCTGACGTCATCGCCGAGCGCAGCCGGGCCGAGTGGTGCGAGGTCATGGAGGGCACCGACATCTGCTTCGCCCCGGTCCTGTCGATGAGCGAGGCCCTGGAGCATCCCCACATCCGCCAGCGGGGCGTGTTCACCGACGTCGACGGGGTGACCCAGCCGGCGCCGGCGCCGCGCTTCAGCCGCACCCCGGGGGGAATTCAGGGACCGCCGGTGCACCCGGGCACCCACACCGAGGAGGTCCTCGCCTCGATCGGTTGGGCCGACCGGCTCGACGAGCTCCGCCGGGATGGTGTCGTCGGCTGAGGCCTCACGCCGCTCGCCGGTCATGCGAGGTGAGCCGGCCCGGATCGGGGCCTGACGTCGGCGACGGCCGATCGATCCATTGGACCGGCCCGAACGCGGACACCAGTGCTGCGATGGCGGTGCCGGCATCCCTCGGCTCGCTCGAGCCAGTGGACCGAGGACGGGAATCAGGGGGCGTCTTCATGCCCCCATCTTCCCCACCGGGTGTGACAGCGAACGATCCAGCCGCACCGCAACCGGCGTTCGATCCCCTAGGTGGAGTAGAGCGCCTCGAGCTGCTCCCGGTACTGCTCGGCCACGATGTTTCGCTTGACTTTCAAGGTGGGTGTCAGCTCGCCGTTCTCCACCGAGAGGTCCGAAGGGAGAATGGCGAACTTGCGGATCGATTCGGCTTTCGAGACCGATCGGTTGGCGTCGTCGATCGCCGCCTGGATGACTCCACGGAGTTGCTCGTCGTCGACGACATCGGCGATCTCCCGCCCGGACAGGTCGTGCTCGTCGGCCCAGGCCGGGAAGGCGTCGGCGTCGATGGCGATCAGGGCGGCGATGAACGGCTTGTTGTCGCCGACGACCATGGCCTGGCTGATCAGGGGATGGGCCCTGAGGCGATCCTCCAGCGGCGCCGGCGCCACCTTCTTGCCGCCGGCTGTCACGATGAGTTCCTTCTTCCGGCCGGTGATCTTCAAGAACCCCTCAGCATCGAGCTCACCGATGTCACCGGTGCGGAACCAGCCGTCGTCGAAGGTCTCCTTCGTCGCCTCCGGGTTCTTCCAGTACTCGCTGAAGACTTGCGGACCGCGCGCTTGAATCTCACCGTCGTCGGCGATCCGGATCTCGGTTTCGGCCGCCGGTTGACCGACCGTGCCAGGCTTCCAAGCCGACAGCCGGTTCACCGTCAAGGTGGGTGAGGTCTCGGTGAGGCCGTAGCCCTCGAAGATCTTGACGCCGACGCCGTCGAAGAACGAGGTGAGACGTTCCCCGAGGGGACCACCACCGCTGAAGGCGAGACGCATGTTGCCCCCGAACGCCTGCCTGAGCTTTCCGTACACGAGCTTGTCGAACAGGAAGTGGAAGGCGCTCGTCCACGGCTTGGCGCCGCCCGCCTTCGACTCACGGCTGTAGGCGATGGCGACGTCGGCCGCCTTGTCGAAGATCCTGCCCTTCCCGTCGTCGTAGGCCCTCTTCTGGGCGCCGTTGAACACCTTTTCGAAGATGCGGGGGACGGCGGCGATCAGCGTCGGTTTGGCCATCTGCAGCTCCTCGGCCAAGTGCGCGACGTCGGTGGCGAAGGCCACGCTGATGCCGTTCTGGACGCAGAAGTAGAAGGTCGTCTTGGTGAGGATGTGAGCGAGCGGCAGAAACATCAGCGCCGTGTCGCCACGCTGAACCATTCCCGTGAGCGCTTGGGTGGTCTGGGCGACGTTGGTGGCCAGATTGCGGTGCGTCAGCACGCAGCCCTTTGGACGCCCGGTCGTCCCCGAGGTGTAGATCACGGTGGCGATCGACTCGGGCGTGATCGCTGAGCTCCGCCGATCGACCTCTTCTTCGGCGACGCTCTGGCCCCGGTTGCCGAGTGTCTCGAGGGCACCACCGTCGACGACGAGCACCTCGCGGCAGTTCGGCAGGCCATCGGCCACCGAACCGAACTCCGACGCCATGGCGTCGTTCTCGACGATGGTGAGCACCGCCTCGCTGTTGCCGACGATCCAGGCGATCTGCTCGGCCGACGAGGTGTCGTAGATCGGGACGGTCACACCCCCGGCGGAGAGGATGGCCATGTCGGCCACGACCCACTCCAGACGGGTGGACGACATCAGTGCGACCCGGTCCCCCGGTTCGACGCCGGATGCGATCAGCCCGCGGGCGACACCCCGGACTCGGTCGGAGAACTCCTTGGCGCTGACGTCGACGAAGGCGTCTCCGTCACGATACGAGGCCAGCGGTGTGTCGGGCCCGGCAGCCACCGCCGACCGCAATATCTCGACGAGATTGGGCAGGGCGCTCTCGGTCAGCTTCGATCCGGTGATTGAATTCATGCGCCAAGTGTGCCACGCACGTAGGGAAATCGCCTCGTCGAAGTCGACCGATCAGGCCGACCGGGGCGATCACGACACGGACCCGAGAACGATGTCCCACGCATCGATGCCGCAGGAGTCGGTCCGGTCGAAGACCAGGTCGACCGGCGCGTCCCGTCGATTCCCACCGCGATGTCAGGAATCCCGGAGGGCACCGCAGCTGTCGAGAGCACCGAAGTACAGGAGCGAGAACGCCTCGGTCATCTCCCCCGAGTACAGCACTGCGAGGTCGGCGATCTCCATCGAGGACGCCAGCTCGCCGGCGACGCAGTCGGCATCGGCGGCATCGACACCCTGATCGATGAGCTGAGGACGGAGTTGATCGGCGATCGCGCTCCGGTCACCGCAGGCGAAGATGGCCTCGAATTGGCGCCGCTGGAACCGGAGGCTGTCGTCGGCTTCGATCAGTCGATCGGTCAGCTCCCAGAATCCGTACTGCTGCTGGAGGCGCCCCACCGCACATTCAGCTGTCTCCACACTGACGCCGTTGGCGGCGGCAAAGGAGGCGGTGAGATCGGGCGCGACCTGGTCCTCCAGTCCACAGGCCCGTAGAGCGTCGAACTGCCGGTCGGCGAAGGCGCGCATCGCCTCGTCGTCGACGTCGCCGCTGCCGGGCTCCGAGATCAACCCGGCGAGCGCTTCATCGGTGTACGTGCGGCGCAAATCGTCGACCACGCAGCGGACACCTTCCTCGGTCATGTCCGGCCGGGCGGCCGCCAAGGAGTCGATAAAGTCCTCGGGCCCCGGGTCCGATGAGCATGCGCTCAGGCCGCTCACCACGAGGACCGTTGCCACCACCGAACACCGGAACGGAGCCACCGGAGTCAGTTGACCTGTCGTTCCCGTCCGTCCCAGTACGGAGCCCGCAGCTTGAACTTCTGGAGCTTTCCCGTCGCCGTCCGGGCGAGCGCGTCGCGCATCTCGATCGACGTGGGGCATTTGTAATGGGCGAGATGATCCCGGCAGAAGGCGATGAGGTCGGCCTCGCTGGCGGAGGCGCCGTCACGGAGCACGACCAGCGCCTTGACCGTCTCCCCCCACTTCGGATCGGGCACGCCGATCACGGCCACCTCGTTGACGTCGGGATGGGAGAAGAGCACGTCCTCGACCTCGATGGAGCTGACGTTCTCCCCACCGGAGATGATGACGTCCTTCTTCCGGTCGGTGATGGCGATGTAGCCCTCGTCGTCGATCACACCGCCGTCGCCGGTGTGGAACCAACCGCCCTCGAGCGCCTCACTCGATGCCTCGGCGTTGTTCCAGTAGCTCTTCAGCACGTGGTTGCCGCGCGCCAGCAGTTCTCCGCTGCCCGAGACCTGCATGGTGATCCCGACCGCCGGGACGCCGGCCCGGCTGAGTTTGGCCGCCCGTTCCATCGAGCTGAGATCGTCCCACTCGGGCCGGCAGCGGTTGACGGTGAGGAGTGGAGCGGTCTCGGTGAGGCCGTAGATCTGGATGAACTCCCAGCCCAGTTCGGACTCCGTCC
Source organism: Acidimicrobiales bacterium (assembly GCA_041576015.1). GTDB lineage: Bacteria > Actinomycetota > Acidimicrobiia > Acidimicrobiales > SZUA-35 > JABDIY01. The sequence continues at coordinate 1,325 of JBFGLT010000040.1, read as the reverse complement.
GCTCGATGGTTGCAGTGGGTGGCGGCGCCCCGGCGACCACCATGCGGACCTTGCCGGCACCGGGGATCGGACCCTCCCAATCGGCGGCGGCGTCGAGGACAGCTGCCACGACCGCCGGTGCACCGCACATCAGCGTGACGCCGTGCCGGTCGACGCGACGTAGTATCTCGGCCCCGTCGACCTTGCGGAGCACCACGTGGGGCACGCCCATGGCCGACACCGTGTACAGCATCCCCCACCCGTCGCAGTGGAACATGGGAAGCGTGTGGAGATACACGTCCCGATCGGACACACCGACATGCCATCCAAAGGTGACCGCATTGGTCCAGCGCGACCGGTGGGTCTGCTCGACGCCCTTTGGGCGGGCGGTGGTGCCCGATGTGTAGTTGATGCTGGCTGTCGCATCCTCGTCTGGCTCCCACGGGACTGGTTCCCCCTCGCCGCCGAGCCAGTCGGCATCGGACTCCTTCCCGAGCACCCACGTTCGCTGACACGGGACCGAGGCCAGCGAGTCGGCCAGCTCGGGATCGATCAGCAGGGCTTCGGCCCCGGAGTGGTCCACGATGTAGCGGACCTCTTCGACGTTGAGCCGGAAGTTGATCGGGACGAACACCCGGCCGTTGCCGCTGACGCCGAAGAAGGATTCGAGCAGCCGGGCCGAATTGTGGGAGACCATCGCCACCCGGGCTCCGAACGGAATGCCCATCCGGTCCATCGCCACGCCCATCTGACGGCGGACGTCGGCGAGCTCACGATAGGTCGTCGTGGGCCGTGGAGGAGCGTGCTGGTCGGGCTCGTCGATGATCGCCGGTCGATCGGGATAGACCGTCAGTGCGCGATCGAGGAAGTCGTTGATGGTCATCGGCACCTTCATGGGAGGAGAACGTAGTGGAAGACTGACGTCCGCGGAAAAGGTGCCGATGGGAGTCGGTGGCCCCGAGCGCCCCTCCCGCTGCCGGATCCGTGTGGATCAACACGCCCGCCCACCAGTGGGCCGACCTCCGAGGCGTTCCGACGGTGTTGGGATTCTGGTCGACGGGGTGCGACGCGTCGACCCACTTCCTCCGCCGCCTGGAAACTCTCCAGCGCCGATTCGGAGGCACGGTCCAAACCGTCGCCGTCCACAGCCCGCGCTGGGCGAGCGGGCGACCGACCGAAGCGGTGTTCGATGCGGTGGCTCGCCTCCGCCTCTCAATTCCCGTGCTTCACGACCCTGCTCTCGAGACGTTCAGCCGGTATGCGCCCGGTGGCTGGCCCGCCGCTGTCTTCCTCACCGCCGACCAGCGGGTGGCCGGTGCCGCCCTCGGCAGCGACGACGACCTGTT
>JBFGLT010000039.1:0-20139 GCA_041576015.1 Acidimicrobiales bacterium | reverse complement strand
TGGGCCTGTACGCCATCTTGCTCCGTCGAGTGCTCCTTGTGGCCCGTTCCAGCACCGACCGCTTCGCCCAACTGGTCGCCGTCGGCGTGTTCGCAATGTTGCTGGTGCAGGTGGTGCAGAACATCGGGATGACCGTTCGACTGCTGCCCATCACCGGCATCCCGCTTCCCTTGCTCTCCTACGGGGGCAGCTCTCTGCTGACGACCCTCCTTGCGCTCGGGTTGGTCCAGAGCGTCCACGCGCACACCACCTCGAGCGATGGCGAGCGCGACGCTCCGGTCCGCACCGACGCAGCCCGGGTCGGTCCGCCGGACGGTCCACTCGGGCTCCGTGCCGGCGCCGCTAGCATGAACACCGCATGATCGATCCGGCTGCCAACACTGAGCGTGACCATCGAGTCACCGTGTGGCCCGATCTGGAGTGTGTGCTCGACCAGGTCCAGAAACCGGCCCGGTACATCGGGGGTGAGGGTGGGGCTCGGTACAAGGACCCCGACCCGAGCCTGGTCAGCTGGCTTTTCGTCTACCCCGACACCTATGAGATCGGGCTACCCAATCAAGGACTGCAGATCCTTTATGAGATCGTCAACGAGCGCGACGACGCCCGTGCCGACCGGTCCTATGCGCCCTGGGTGGACCTCGAACGGTTGATGCGGGCCAACGCCATCCCGCTGTTCAGCGTCGAGCACCACACGCCGGCGGGGGCGTTCGATCTGCTGGCGTTCAACCTGTCGGCCGAGCTGACCTACACGAACCTGCTCAACTGCATCGACCTGGCCGGCGTGCCGATCCGGGCCGCCGACCGGACCTCTGATCACCCCTTGGTCGTGGCCGGTGGACACTGCACCTACAACCCCGAGCCGGTCGCCGATTTCGTCGATCTCGTCGTGCTGGGAGACGGCGAGGAGGTCGTGAACGAGATCACCGACGTCGTTGCCGTCAGCCGAAGCTTGCGGGGAACCGACCGAACCGAGGTCCTCCGAGCTCTGGCCGGCATCGAGGGTGTCTACGTCCCCTCGATGTACGAGGCGCACTACGACGGTCCTCACCTGCGGGCCGTCGAGCCGCGCCTGCCGGGCGTCCCCCCCATCGTCGCCAAGCGCACGGTCGCCGACCTGGCCGACTGGCCCTATCCGAAACAGCAATTGGTCCCCCTCACCGAGGTGGTGCACGACCGGCTCAGTGTCGAGGTGTTCCGCGGCTGTACCCGGGGCTGTCGTTTCTGTCAGGCCGGAATGATCACTCGGCCCGTCCGTGAGCGTCCCGCCGATCAGGTTCGGACGATGGTGGGGGAGGGACTTCGACGCACCGGCTACGACGAGGTGACGCTCACCTCGCTCTCGACCGCCGACTTCTCCGGTGTGGAGGGCGTCGTCGGTCAGATCATCGACGACGCCAACGGCTGCGGGGTCGGTCCGCTGTCGGTGTCGCTGCCCAGTCTGCGGGTCGATGCCTTCGGCGTCGACATCGCGGCCCAGATCCAGCGGGGTCGGCGCACCGGCTTGACCTTTGCGCCCGAGGCTGGAACCTGGCGGATGCGCCAGATCATCAACAAGCTGATCAGCGAAGACGATCTCTACGCGGCCGTCGAAGCGGCCTACAGCCAGGGCTGGAAGCGGATGAAGCTCTACTTCCTCACCGGCCTGCCATCGGAAACCGACGACGACACCCTCGGGATCGCCGAGCTGGCCAGGAACTGCGTCGAGATCGGCCGCCGGTACACGAACCGCGCCAGCACCACCGTCTCGGTCGGTGGGTTCGTGCCAAAACCGTTCACGCCGTTCCAGTGGTTCGGCCAGAACACCCGGGTCGAACTCCAGCGCAAGATCCACCTGCTCAAGGACGCAACCCGCCGGCAGCACGGCGTTCACCTCAAGTGGCACGATCCGGGGGCAACCCTCGCCGAGGGAATCGCCGCCCGCGGAGACCGGCGTCTCGGGGCGGTGATCGAGGATGTCTGGCGGCGGGGTGGGACCTTCCAGGAGTGGTCCGAGCACTTCGACCTCGACCTGTGGACAGGCGCGATGGAACGGGCCGGCCTGAGCATCGATTGGTACGTCCACCGGCATCGCACCGAAGATGAGGTGTTGCCGTGGGATCACCTCGATGCCGGCCTCCACAAGGACTTCCTGTGGGCCGACTGGCTCGACGCTCTCGATCAGGTCGGGCTACCCGACTGCCGGTGGACGCCCTGCTACGACTGCGGGGCCTGCACCGGCTATGGGATCGAGCACGTTGTTGCGTCGGCGACGCCACCGGCGGGTGGATCCCAGGGGACACCCGGGCCCCGGCAGCCGAGCCGCCCCGTGCCGGTCCGGCTCGTCACGACGGGACCGGCGTCATGAAGGCCCGTCTCCGGTTCACGAAAAACGGCAGGATCCGATTCATCTCCCACCGCGACGTCGCCCGCCTGTTCGAGCGGGCTCTGCGGGCGGCCGGGTTCGCCGTGCGCTACTCCGAGGGGTTCTCCCCTCGACCAAAGATCAGTTTCGGGCTCGCCCTCTCCGTAGGGCACGAGTCCGAGGCCGAGTTCCTCGACGTCGACCTCGCTGCTCCGGTCGATCTCGAGGCGCTACCCGGACAGCTCACCGCGGTACTGCCCCCGGGCATCGTCGTGACCGCCGCCACCGAGCTCGGGCCGGGAATCCCGTCGTTGCAGCAGGCGATCGTCTGCTGCGACTGGCACCTGGAGGTCTTCGGCCTCACCGAAGCAGCAATGGCCCAGTCCGTCGCCCAACTTCTCGGATGCGCCGAGGTCCCCCTCGAACGCCACCGAAAGGGCAAACGGACCGTCGTCGACATCCGCCCAGCGGTGCTGAAGCTCAGCACGACCGGGCCGACCGTCGACGGTGTCGGGCTCTCCGCCACGCTCTCCACCGAACAGGTGACGATTCGTCCCGACGAACTCGTGCCCCTGCTCGGCGCCACTGCCCGGCTGGGCAGAGCGAGGCGGCTCAACCAATGGACGATGGTCGACGGCCAGCAGATCGATCCCCTCGCTGCCGCTGCCGACATGCACCGCCTGAGGTGCGCATCATGAGAAGGGAACCAACCCATGTCCGATCCCTCGGACCCGACCCCGAAGCCCAGCGGCGAAGACCGTCGAGTGCTGCGGCCCAAGATGCCACCACCGGTGGCAAAGAACCCCAAGTCCGGCTCGACCAATCCCAAGATCGGAGACACGAAACCGGCACCGGCTGACTCGCCGGCCGAGTCCGACGGCGGTGGCCAAGCGCGTTCGGCCAAGCGGCGACGCCGTCGCCGGCGGAGCAAGAAGCCAACGACCCGTCCGGTCGAGGCGATCGTCGGAGAGGCGGTCGAACTCGACGAGGAGCAGTTCGAGCGCCGCCGCGGTCAGTCCCGCAACGGTCGCCCGGTGGGGCGCTACTCGATGATCGTGTCCAAGAAGCACGACGGAGCCCACATCGCCGTCCTCGAGGGACGCAACCTCATCGAGTACTACGTGTCCCGGCCGAGCGACGACGTCATGCAGATTCACGGCAACATCTACCTGGGTCGGGTCAAGAACATCCTCCCCGGGATGGAGGCGGCGTTCGTCGACATCGGAACCCCCAAGAACGCTGTCATCTACCGGGGCGACGTCGCCATCGAGACCGACGACACCGACGCAAAGCCGGTCCGCCGGCGCGACAAGCCGCGCATCGAGGAGTCGCTCAGCAACGGGCAGCTCGTCATCTGTCAGGTGATCAAGAACCCGATCGCTCACAAGGGCGCCCGCCTCACCACCGAGGTGTCGCTGCCGGGCAGATACGTCGTGCTCGTGCCCAACTCGAGTACCTATGGCATCTCCAAACGCCTCCCCGACAACGAGCGCAAGCGGCTCCGGCAGATCCTCGATCGCGTGAAACCGGCCGAGCACGGCGTGATCGTGCGCACTGCGGCCGAGAACATCACCGCCAACGAGATCGAACGGGATGTCCAGGCGCTCGCCGAGCAGTGGTCGCAGATCGAGTCGCTGGCCGGTCGGTCGAAGAGCCCCACCAAGCTGTACCAGGAGCCCGATCTCTCCACCCGGGTGATTCGCGAAGAGTTCAACAAGGACTATCGGGCGGTCCTCATCGACGATCCCGAAATGTTCGTCGAGGTCTCCGACTACGTGAAGGCCATCACGCCGGCGCTCGTCGAACGGGTCAGACACTACGACCTCACCACCGAGTCCCTCCCCTTGTTCGAGCGATATCACGTGCACGAGCAACTGCACAAGGCCCTCGACAAGACCGTGTGGCTGCCCTCCGGCGGCTCACTGGTCATCGAGAGCACCGAGGCCCTCTGGGTCATCGACGTCAACACCGGCAAGAACGTTGGCTCGTCCTCGCTCGAGGAGACCGTCTTCCACAACAACCTGGAGGCGGCGGTCGAGATCGCCAAGCAGGTTCGCCTCCGCGACATGGGCGGCATCATCGTCATCGACTTCGTCGACATGGAAGAAAGGAAGAACCGGGACGAGGTGATCCGCACCTTTCGGGAGGCGCTCCGTCGGGACAAGACCAGGACCCAGGTCTTCGAGATCTCCGAGCTCGGGCTTGCGCAGATGACCCGCAAGCGGATCGGGGAAGGGCTGGTCGAGTCCGTGAGCTCGAAGTGTCCCCATTGCGACGGCCGGGGGCTGGTGCTCGACGAGGCGGCGATCGCCAAGTAGCGTCGAGCCGGCGGGTCGGAGCGACCGGCGCGAGTCGCTACACTTGCCGCCCTATGTACGCAGTGATCGCCACCGGGGGCAAGCAGTACCGGGTGACCGAGGGCCAGCGGCTGGCCGTCGAGCGCCTCGGGGAACCCGGCGCCGACGTCGAGCTCCGTCCGGTCCTGATCGTCGACGGGGACCAGGTGCTCGCCACCCCGGACCAGTTGGCCTCCGCACGTGTGTCGGCTCGTGTGGTCGAGGAGTTCAAGGCCGCCAAGATCAGGGGATTCACCTACAAACCAAAGACCAATCAGCGGCGCCGCTACGGTCACCGGCAAACCCTGTCGACGATCGAGATCACCAGCATCAAAGGAGCTTGAGCAATGTCGAAGACCAAAGGTGGCGGCTCCACACGAAACGGTCGCGACTCCCAGTCAAAGCGGCTCGGCGTCAAGGCCTACGACGGTACGGCGGTGACCTCGGGTTCGATCATCGTCCGCCAGCGAGGCTCGAAGTTCCATCCCGGTGTCAACGTCGCCAAGGGCGGTGACGACACCTTGTTCGCCACGGCCGACGGCCTAGTGAAGTTCGGATTCCGCAAGGGCCGGCGGCTCGTCGACGTGGTGCCCGACAGCTAGTCCCAACGAGCTATCACCAAGGCCGGGTCGCGCTGCCCAGCAGCGGCCGGCGTTACCCCTAGGTAGAACCACCAAGTTCGTCAAGTCGGGCTCTTCCGGGCCCGATAGTCACCTATGGCCGTTGCGCCGGAGAGGCACAGACGCGGGGGCGAGCGCGGCTCGACCCTCACCGAGGCGGCGTTCGTGACGTTTCCGTTCTTCCTGCTGATCTTCGGGGTCATGGAGATGGGATTCTTGTTCAGGAACTACCTGACGGTTTCCAACACCGCAGCGCAAGCGGCCAGGGCGGCGTCGGTGTATGGCGCCGACCGCGATGCCGACTTCCAGATCCTTCGCAGCGCCGACCACGGGATCGGCGCCATGGGGCTCGACGATCTCGAGTTCGTGGTCGTCTGGCGAGCCTCGGGACCATCGGACACGGTGCCCGACGCCTGCAAGACCGCCTCCCAGGGACCGGTGACCGCCGACCCGGTCGACGCCGTCCAGTACGACCCGACCGTGCACCAGTGCAACCGCTACGTACCGGCCGATTTTGCCAAGCCCTACAAGCTGGACACCGACAGCGATGGCATTCCCGACACCGAAACCGACTTCTTCGGGTGCACGAGCTCGAGCGACAACATCGATCGTGCCTGGTGCCCGATGTCGCGCATGGACTCGCTGTCGGACCAACGGACCGCCACCGAGTTGGGGACCGACTACGTCGGCATCTTCGTTCAGGCACAACACGGGTTCCTCACGGGGTTCTTCCAGAACACGACGACGCTGTCGGCCACCAAGATCATCCGCATCGAGCCGGAGGAGAGTTGATGTCGACCTGCCGTTCGCCCCGTCGCCGCGATCGCCGTCAGCGGGGTGCGGTGCTCGTCGAGTTGGCCATGGTCGTGCTCCCGCTTGTGACGATCGTGCTCGGCATGATGGAGCTCGGTGGCGCGTGGCGGGACAAGTCGTCGGCCGTGCAGGCCTCCCGGCAGGGAGCTCGGGTGGTCACCACCAGCAGTATCGCCCTGGCCGACAACGCCGATCAGCAGGCCCTTCTCGCTGTCCTCGCCGGCGTTCCGGCTCCGGGCACAAAGAGCGCGGGAGCCGAGCTCTTGATTCGCAAGGTGGTCATCTACGACGCCAATGTGGTCGACCCCTACGATCGGGCCGCCGATCCCGGCAAGTGGGACGAGTGCTTCGGCAAGAACGCCGGCGAAAGCGACCCGAAGCAGCCCGAGGTGCTTCCCTCCGGGGGTTCCAGCGAGCACGGCAGGGACAACGTCTGCAACGTGTATCTCGGTGGCAACACGATCGCCAGCGGAACTTCACAGAACGGCCTTGAGCTCTCCGAGATCCAGGACGACAGCAACTGGGACGGCAGCGGTTCGGCATGGAACGACGAGTTCAAGGCCGGCGATCGCTCGAATCAACTCGGTGCGGCCACCCGGATCGGGGTCTACGTGGAGATGTTCCGTCCGTGGACCACCCAGCTCTTGCCCGGTGACGGGATGATCGTCTCGGGCGCCACCGTCATGGCGATCGAACCCGAAGGCCTCTGATACTCGCGACGCCGGAGCGACCCGGAGCGGAGCGGAGGCGAGCGGAGGCCGGTAAGGCTGCCGACGCGCCAGCGAGGCAGCAGGCATCGATGCCGGCTTCGCCAAGCAACCCGATGGGTTGCCGGGCTACGCCGACGCCGGAGCGACCCGCAGCGCAGCGGAGGCGAGCGGAGGCCATCAACACAGCGTCAGAGGAGGCGAGCGGAGGCAAACTAGTACCGTGTCCAACTTCGTCGACGAGACCAACCTGTGTGCGCGGGGCGGCGATGGCGGCGCCGGCTGCGTCTCGTTCCGTCGAGAGGCCCACGTGGCCCGGGGCGGACCCGACGGCGGCGACGGTGGTGATGGCGGATCGGTGTGGCTGGAGGCCGACTCCAACATCGCGTCGCTGCTCGCCTTCCGGGACCATCCGCACCGGATCGCCGAGAGCGGTCGCCACGGGCAGGGCAGTGGCAAGCACGGCAAGACCGCGCCGGACCTGATGGTCAAGGTGCCGGAGGGAACGGTGGTTCGCGATCACCGGACCGGCGAGATCCTGGTGGAATTGAACAACTCTGGCGACCGGTGGATGGCCGCTGCCGGTGGGCAGGGCGGACGCGGCAACGCCCGCTTCCTGAGCAACACCCGCCGGGCACCGGCCTTCGCCGAACAGGGGGAGCGGGCCGTCGAGAGGTGGTTTCGACTTGAACTGCGGCTGTTCGCCGACGTCGCCCTCGTCGGCTTCCCCAACGCCGGCAAGTCGACCCTGATCTCACGGGTGTCGGCGGCCAAGCCGAAGATCGCCGATTATCCATTCACGACGCTGGAACCGAATCTCGGGGTCGTCCGCGTCGACGACGACACCGAGTTCGTCGTGGCCGACATCCCTGGGCTGATCGAGGGGGCGAGCGAGGGGCATGGTCTGGGGTTGCAGTTTCTGCGCCACGTCGAACGGGCGCGGGTGCTGGTCTACCTCCTCGACCTCGCTGCCATCGACGGGGAGCCTCCCGCCGAACAGCTTCGCATCCTCCGCAAGGAGGTCGGTTCGTATCGCCCGGATCTGCTGGACCGTCCTTCGCTGGTCGTCGGATCCAAGGCCGACGTGCTCGGTCCCGAGGACTGGGGCGACGACCTCGACGTCGATCTCGCCATCTCGTCGGTGACCGGGCACAACATCGACCAACTCCTGTGGAAGTTGGCCGGACTGGTGGCCGAAGGCGTGCCGGAGCGGGAAGACCGGGACGAGTTCGTCATCCACCGTCCCCTTTCGGCGGACAGGGTCGAGGTGACACGTGAGGACGACGGTGCCTACCGGGTGCTCGGCCGGCCGGCGGAGCGGGCGGTTGCTCTCTCGGACCTGACCAGCTGGGAGGCCATGAACTACGTCCGGGATCGTCTCGAGGGGCTCGGCGTCAACCGGGCCCTGAGAAGCGCAGGTGTCCGGGACGGCGACGAGGTCCGCATCGGCGAGTTCGTCTTCGACTACCAGGAGGACCGGTGAGCCTGGTCGTCGCCAAGATCGGCTCGTCGTCGGTGACGCTGCCCGACGGTTCGCTCGATTACCTGGCGATCGGCAAACTGTGCGGCGAGGTGGCCGAACTGCGGCGGGCTGGTCACCGAGCGGTGATCGTGACCTCCGGTGCCATCGCCGCCGGCCTGCCTCTTCTCGGCATGGGATCCCGCCGCTCCCACCGGCGAGAAGTACTTCGGGCGGCCGCTGCGGTCGGCCAGATCGGTCTGGTGGCGGCCTTCGTCGAGGCGCTCGACGGACATCACGTCCGGGCCGGGCAGGTGCTTCTGGCCCCGACCGACCTCATGGAGCGGCGACGCTACCTGGGCAGCAGGGAGACGCTGACGGCGCTGCTGGAGCTCGGTGTTGTGCCGGTCGTGAACGAGAACGATGCCATCGCCGACGATGAGATCCGGTTCGGCGACAACGACCGGCTGGCGGCATTGGTCGCCAACCTGGTCGAAGCGGACCGGTTGGTGTTGTTGACCGATACCGCCGGTGTGTACACCGCCGATCCGAGGACCGACGCCCAGGCCACCCTGATCGAGGAGATCGCTGCAATCGACACCGAGCTGGAGCGGGTGGCCGGGGGAGTCGGCTCGACCGTCGGCACCGGTGGAATGGCTTCCAAGCTGGCCGCTGCCAAGATGGCCACCTGGTCGGGGGTGACGACCGTCATCGCTTCCGCGACGCGTCCCGCCGTGCTGGCCGATTCGGTCAGCGCCACCGGCGGAGTAGGGACGGTGTTCCTCGCCCGCTCGAACCAGCGGCTGTCGGCCCGCAAGGTCTGGATCGCCTTTGCCCTTCCCTCGGTCGGGCAGATCGTGGTCGATCCCGGTGCCCGGGCGGCCCTGGCTCAGCGAGGACGCTCACTTCTGGCCGCCGGGGTCGTGGAGGTGCGCGGAACGTTCGGACCCGACGACGCTGTGGAGATCGTCGACACCGCCGGCGTCGTGTTCGCGAAAGGGCTGGCGTCGTGGCACAGCCACGTCATCGCCGAGAACGCCGGCCGGCGGACCTCCGAGACCCCCGATGGACTGGCCGACGCCGTGGTCCATCGCGACCACATGGTGCTCCTCCCGGCGTCGTCCTGACCTCGGGCTCGATGTCGTCGGCGTTCCACGAGGACGTCGTCATCGAAGGGACTACGCTCGGAGCCATGATCAAGCTCTTCAAGCGCATCTGGCGTTATCTGACCGCCCGCGGGACAGCGGCGTTCAACGAGGCCGCCGACCCGAAGATCCAGTTGGAGCAAGCGATCCAGGAGGCCCACGAACAGCACCGGCGCCTCAAGGAGCAGGCCGCCAACGTCATCGCCAACCAGAAGCAGACCGAGATCCGGCTCAACCGCACGATGGAGGAGTACGAGAAGGTCGCCAACAACGCCCGGCAGGCGGTGTTGATGGCCGATGACGCCCAGAAACGGGGGGACGACGCCAAGGTGGTCGAATACACCAGCGCCGCCGAGGCCTTCGCCAACCGGATGATCGCCCTCGAAAACGAGGTCGAGGACCTCAAGGCGCTCCATCTCCAGGCCTCGCAGGCGGCCGATCAGGCGAAGTCGGCCGTGAACCAGAACAGCGCTGCACTGCAGAAGAAGCTGGCGGAGCGTCAGAAGCTGCTCAGCCAGCTCGACCAGGCCAAGATGCAAGAGCAGTTGAACAAGGCGATGAGTTCGCTGTCGGAGACCGTGGGCGACGAGGTCCCCAGCTTCGACGAAGTCCGCGACAAGGTCGAGCGCCGGTACGCCAAGGCCAAGGGGGCCTCGGAGCTGGCCGAGGCGTCGGTCGAGTCCAGGATGCTCGAGGTCGAACAGGCTGCCCTGAACGTCGAGGCGAAGAGCCGGCTCAACGAACTCCGGGCCCAGCTTGGGATCGAGAGCACGACCACAGCCAGCGCCGCCGTCGCCGAGACAGCAACCGCTGAACCGACAGAAGGGTAATCGGAGTCTCGGTTCCGGTGCCGGTGCACCGACCGGCTCACCGCACGATGCGCGCCGGTGTCATCCCCAACCACCGCAATGTGAGGATGTAGGCGGCCAGCGCCGCCGGTCCGAGCACCAGGAGCGGCAATGGGGACGGCAGTGGCAGGAACAGCACAACGGCCAGGCTCACGACCGCCACCACCGAGGCGCCGGCGAGCACGTTGATGACGATGCCCGTCGCCGTTGGCGACGTGATCCCGCGGGTCAGGCGGCGCCGGAGGAGGACGTACTCGATCCATGAGGCGGCTGCCGAGGCCAGACCCAATCCAACCGGGCCGAGGTGCGACAGCACCGACGCCTCGCGGGCCGCTGATGGGATCGGCTCCCACGGCGGCCAGTGCGGGAATCGGTCCGCTTCCACCAGATCGAACGGGCCATCTTGGATCGTGATGTCCGTGCCGGCCAGCGCCACCGGCCCGTCCCCGGGAGCGGCCACGCCCGGGTCGGGCGAGATCGCCAAATGGTCGAGCTGGATCGCCAGGACGAATCCGAGAACGGCAACGACGCCGAGTCGGATGAGCGAGACGCGGGCCGGTCCGCGGACATCGCCGAGGGCGAAGAGCGCGTTTTGGGTGACGCGAGCCTGCATAGCGGCCGGCAGCCCGAAGGAGAACGCCGTGAGGGTCAGAGCCGTGACCGCGATGTCACCGTCGTCGAGGGTGGCGAGGGGCAACAGCCGGCTGAGCCAGCCGTACAGACCGTCGACCACGAGTCCGGCGCCGATGATCAGGACGGGAGCGACCAGCCCGGTTGGCAGCAGCACCCGGCGCAGTCCGATGCGAACCCGCCGGGCGACGGCGCTGTCGAGCAACCCCGACCGCGAGATCTCGGTCAGTTCGGCGGTCGCCACGCTGAAGCCGAACACGCTGATCGACAGGATGTAGAGCGGTGTGACCATCCCGAGCGTGGCGACAGCCCCAGCGACGAGGAACGATGCCAGCGCAAGGTCTACGAAACTCGACAGCTGGATCACACCCCGCGCCGCCAGGGCGGGTACAAACCGTCGGAACACGTCCCGGGCCGGTCCCGAGCGGTCGAAGCTCGGACGGATCGCCCCCGCCCAGCGCCGCACGGCCGGCCACTGGATGGCGACCTGGGCGAAACTGCCGGCCACCACCGCACCGGCCAGGAGCCGCCTGGCCGGTGCGGTGATCTCGGTGGCTCCGCTCTCGGCCAGGAAGACCAGGATGTAGACCAGCGCCAGGATCTGGGCACCACTCCAGAGCATCGGGGCGGCGTAGGGGAGGAAATACTGGCGGTGGCTGTTCAGGACGCCGAGGCAGAACGCGGCCAGAACCAGGAGGCCGGCGCCGGCGGCGGTGATACGGGTCAGTTCGATCGCCCACTCGTAGCGGGCACCGCTCCACTGGCCGAGGGTCACCAACCACACGAGCGGGCGGGCGGCCACGATCGTCACGGCGACGAGGAGTCCGACGAGCGCGCTCAGGTGGCCGAGGACCGAGCCGGCGAGGGCTCGACTGTCGTCGGGTCGGTCCTCCTCGACGAGGCGTGCGAACACGGGGACGAAGCTGGCGGAGACGGCCCCCTCGCCGAGCAGGTTCTGGAGCATGTTCGGAATCCGCATTGCGGCCCGAAAGGCGTCGGCCGACAGCGATCTGCCGAGCACCGCCCCGATCAGCACCTCCCGGACGAGTCCGACAATCCGGCTGGAGAAGATCCCGGCGGCGACCCGGCTCGATCCGCTCATCGAGTCAGACTGTCGTGGCCAGGGCGGGGAGGTGGTGGCAGATCTTCGGGCTGCAGGAGCATCAATTCGGCGTCGCTCGGATCGGTCACCTCGACCAGACGGGTGGCGTGGCGGGCGACCATTGCCTCGAACAGGTTGCGCGCCAACCGGCCGTTGCCGAACCCCTGACCCCGTTGATGCTGTCCGAACCAGGCGAGGCAGGCTGCTCTGGTCGCTTCGGCAAGCTCGTACTTGCCCTTGTTGCAGATCAGCTCGAGGATGGCGACCAGCTCCTCGTCGGTGTAGTCGGGGAACAGGATGGTCTTGGGAAACCGGCTGGCGAACCCCGGGTTGGCGGCGACCAGCTCGGCCATCTCCTTGGGGTAGCCGGCGAGGATCACCACCATCGAGTCCCGCCGGTCCTCCACGTTCTTGACGATCGCATCGATCGCTTCGCGACCGAAGTCCTTCTCGCCGCCCCGAATGAGGCTGTAGGCCTCGTCGATGAGGAGGACGCCACCGTCGGCCTTCTCGAACACCTCGGTCACCTTCTTGGCCGTCTGCCCGACGTACCCGGCGACCAGGCCGCTGCGATCAACCTCGGTGAGATGCCCGACCTCGACCACGTCCAGGCTCCGGTAGATCCGGCACAGCAGTCGAGCGACCGTAGTCTTGCCAGTCCCCGGGTTGCCGCTGAACACGAGGTGTTTCGTGCTGTCGATGACCGGCAGATCCCGGTCGGCCCGCATCTTCTGAACGCGCAGCAGGGCCGACAGGAGCCGGACCTCCTCCTTTACCGCCGCCAGTCCGATCAACTGGTCGAGCTCGGCCAGCACGTCCTCGAGCGGCTCGGCCGGGACCGGCTCACGCACCTCCTCGCCGGGTCCCACAGCTGCGGCCGATGCCGCCGGTCCTCCGGTCGCAGCCGCCGTCGCGCCGGCGCTCGGCAGGTTCTCGCGCAGCATCTTCTGGAACCCGACGATGGCTTTGAGCTCGAAGTCCGATGGAAAGCGATCGAGCGAGCCGACCATGTAGGCAAGCTTCATGGCTTCGTCGTAGTAGGTCTGGGCCAGTTGGGTGCCCCGCATCCGATCGACCTGGGTCAGCAGGGAGAACATCTCCGATGGCGCCTCCAGCCAATCCTGCCTCCCGGCCAGGGCTCGTTCGCGACGGATCTCGGTCGGGGTGGTCGACGGCGGCAGCATGTCGAGCTTGGAGAAGGTGGCGATCAAGGGCCACAGCTCGTCGTCGGAGAGCCGGCCGTCAGAGTCCATGATCGCCGTGGTCAGGTTGTAGGCCTCGATGGGAACGTTGCGGTTGAGAACCTCGACGTCCATCGTCGTGCCGGCCGCCGCCATTCGCATGGCGCCGCCGACTCGTTCGACGAACTGGTCAACGGCGCGCGCCAACCCCTTGTCCATCCCGCCGATCGTAGTGCTTGGGTTCGGCCGGCCGCCGGAGGCGAACCGCCGGTTGACCGGCCGGTCAAGATCATCCGGTATCGTCATCCTTCGTATGACAGAGCGCTTCGAGTCCGTCGACGCAGTCCGCGAGGGCCTGCATCGGGTCAACTACCTGGCCGACGAGGCCATCGCCGGGGTGACGTTCCTCGCCGATCGCCTCGAGAAGCCCGTCCTGGTGGAGGGTCCGACGGGTACCGGCAAGACCCAGCTGGCCAAGTCCGTCGCCGAGATGCTGGACGCTCGGCTGATCCGGCTTCAGTGCTATGAGGGACTCGACGAGTCCAAGGCGCTGTATGAGTGGAACTACAAGAAGCAGTTGCTTCGCATCCAGGCTGAGGATGAAGGCGCCACGTGGGACGACGTCCAGACCGACATTTTCTCCGACGAGTTCCTCCTGACTCGACCGCTCCTGGAGGCAATTCGCTCCGAACGACCGGTGGTGCTTCTGATCGACGAGGTCGATCGGGTCGAGGTGGAGACCGAGGCGCTGCTGCTGGAGGTTCTCAGTGAGTACCAGGTCTCGATACCCGAACTCGGAACCATGACCGCCCGGCAGATCCCGCTCGTCTTCCTCACCTCGTACAACACCCGTGAGCTTTCCGAAGCGCTGAAACGCCGCTGTCTGTTCCTCCACCTCGACTACCCGACGATGGAACGCGAGAAGCAGATCGTGCTCACCAAGGTGCCCGACATCAACGACCGACTGGCCGACCAGGTCGCCCGGATCGTCCGCAGCATACGGTCCATGGAGCTGAAGAAGCATCCGAGCGTGTCAGAGACGCTGGACTGGGCCAGGACCCTCGTGCTGCTCGGTCGCGAGACGATCACAGAGGACGATGCCCGGCAGACCGTCAACATCTTGTTGAAGTACCAGAGCGACATCGACAAGGCGATCAAGGACTTCAACGCCAACTCTGCAGCACACTTCGCCGCCACCGCATGACCGACACCTCCCCCGAGCGCGTGGACAGCCTGCCGCTGTTCGACCTGATCGAGGGATTCGTGGTCGAGTTGCGGTCCGCCGGCCTCCCGGTGTCCCTCGTCGAGAACATCGACGCGGTGGAAGCCGTGCGCGAGATCCCCCTCGGGGATCGCGAGGCGTTCAAGTACGCGCTGGCGGCCACGCTGGTCAAGAACCACTCTCACTGGAGGACCTTCGAGACCCTGTTCGAGGTGTACTTCTCGATCCGGGGCGCTGAGTACCTGTTGGACCCCGAGGGCGACAATCCTTTCGAAGACCTCGACCTCGAGGACATGGACTTCTCGGGCGACCAGCCACCGGGGGCCGGTGGCCAGGGTGGCAACGCCATGACTCCCGAGGAGCTGGCCGAGATGCTGTTCCAGGCGATTCTCAAGGCCGATCAGACGCTCATGAAGGCCATCGCCAAGCAGGCGGTCAAGCGGTTCGCCGGCATGGAACCGGGCCGGCCGGTCGGTGGGACCTACTACCTCTACCGGACGCTGCGCAACCTCGACCTCGAGGGTCTCAACGAGCGACTCATGCAGCAGTTCCGCGACGCTGCCGACCAGCAACCTTCGAGCCTCGACGAACGACTTCAGCGCGACGAGTACGACGATCGGATCGACCAGCTCAAGAAGGAGATCGAGGCGGAGATCCGCCGACGCCTGGTCGCTGACCGGGGGGCAGAGGCGATGGCCAAGACCCTGCGGAAGCCTCTGCCCGAGGACGTCGACTTCATGCACGCCAGCCGCGAGGAGATGACCAAGATCCGCCAGGCGATCTATCCACTCACCCGCAAGCTGGCCGTCCGCCTGGCTCGGAAGCGTCGCCACAACCGCAAGGGGCCACTCGACTTTCGGAGCACTGTCAGGCATTCGCTCAGCTACGGCGGTGTGCTCGCCGAACCCAAGTTTCGCCATCCCAGCCCGAGCAAGCCCGAGATCATGGTGATCGCCGACATCTCCGGCTCGGTTGCCGCCTTCGCCCGGTTCACGCTCCACCTCGTGTACGCCATCTCGAACCAGTTCAGCAAGGTCCGCAGCTTCGTGTTCATCGACGGTCTCGACGAGGTCACTCATTTCTTCGACCGGACCGATGACATCAACGAGGCCGTGCACCGGGTCAACACCGAAGCCGACGTCGTGTGGGTGGACGGACATTCCGACTACGGGCACGCCTTCGAGGTGTTCTGGGACAAGTACGGTCGGGAGATCACGCCCAAGACCACCGTGATGATCCTGGGTGACGCGCGAAACAACTACCACGCCTCGCAGAGCTGGATCGTCAAGGAGATCGAGAAGAAGGCGAGGAAGGTGTTCTGGCTGAACCCCGAGCCGAAGGCCTACTGGAACACCGGCGACAGCATCATCGGTGAGTACGCCGTTCACACCAACGGGCTGTTCGAGGTCCGCACGTTGCGGCAACTCGAGAAGTTCGTGGACAACCTCGCCTGAGCCCGGTGAGCGAGCCGGCACCGCTGCGGGCCATACCCCGGCGGATCTGGATGTACCTCCTGTCGAGGTTGCTCGACACGGCAGCCACCTCCGGTCTGGTGACGATCATCGGCAAGCAGGTGTTCGACATGACCGGCGACCTCTTCAGTCTCGGGATCATCGGGCTGGTCCAGTTCGTTCCGACCTTCGCGATGGCGCCGTTCGCCGGCCCGGTCGCCGACCGGTTCGATCGTCGACTGGTGAGCCTGATCGGTATCGGGTCGTACGTGGCGCTGTGCGCCGCCTTGTTCCTCTACATCCGGACCGATCCGACCAACGTCCTGCCGATCTACGGGCTGATGTTCCTCCAGGGAACCACCGAGGCGTTCCAGCGCCCGGCCGCTCGGGCCCTCCCCATCGACATGTCGCCGCCCGACGTGCTCACCCGGGTCATGGCCCTCAGCGCCGCGACGTGGCAGGCGGGCACGATCGTGGGCCCGGTCATCGCCGGCTTCGTCTTCACCATCACCATCGCCACGCCCTACGCCGTCTTCGCTGTGATGTTCCTCGTCGCCGGGATGGCGCTGGCCCGCGTTCCGTCATCGGGCGTTGCCAGGCTCGTCGGCGGCCGGCGCGGCGGTGTGCAGGCGCTACGCGATGCGGTCGAAGGCCTCCGGTTCATCCGGCGAACCCCCGTGCTCGGAGCGGCCATCTCGCTGGACCTCTTCGCCGTGATGTTCGGGGGGGCGGTGGCCCTTCTCCCGGCCATCGCCGACGAGCGCCTCGGCGTCGGCGCCGTGGGCCTCGGGTGGCTACGGGCGGCGATCGGGATCGGTGCCGCAGTCGTCACGCTGTCGATCGCCGCCCGCCCGATCGAGCGGCGGGTCGGTGCAGTGTTGCTGTGGGCAGTGGCGACCTTCGGGGTAGCGACGATCGTGCTCGGCTTGACCACCAACTTCGCCGTGGCCATGGTCGCCCTCTTGATCGTTGGCGGTTCCGACTCGGTGAGCGTGTTCATCCGTTCGACCCTGGTGCCGTTGGCGACTCCGGAGAACATGCGGGGTCGGGTCCTGGCCCTCGAGAATGTCTTCATCGGGGGCAGCAACGAACTCGGTGCGTTCGAATCCGGACTGGCGGCCGCCTGGCTCGGGTTGGTCGGCGCCATTCTGTTCGGTGGCGCCGGCACCCTCGCGGTCGTGGGGGCCTACGCCTTCATCTTCCCGGCAGTGCGGCGAATCGATCGGTTTTCCGACGTCACCGGCGGTGCTCGCAGTCCGGTGGCCTGACCGGCCGGGTCCGTCAGAGCAACTCGGCCACCCGAAACGCCATTTCGATTCCCTGGCTGGCGTTGAGGCGAGGATCGCACATCGTCTCGTATCGCCTGCCGAGGTCCTCGGCATCCACGATCTCGGACCCGCCGATGCATTCGGTCACGTCGTCGCCGGTGAGCTCGACATGCAGGCCGCCGGGCTGTGTACCGACCTCCCGGTGGGCGGCGAAGAACCCGGCCACCTCGGCGACGACGTGGTCGAAGTGCCGGGTCTTGTGACCCGACGGAGCGGTGAAGGTGTTCCCGTGCATCGGATCACACGTCCAGACGACCGGGTGGCCGGCATCGCGTACGGCTCGTAGCAGCGGCGGAAGCCCGTGTTCGATCGAGTCCTGACCCATGCGACTGATCAGGGTGAGCCGGCCGGGGGAGCGGTCGGGGTCGAGCCGGCCGCAGATCTCGACGAGCTCCTCGGGCGTCATCGTGGGGCCGACCTTGCAGCCGATCGGGTTGTTGATGCCGCGGCAGAACTCGACATGAGAACCATCGACTTGACGGGTTCGGTCACCGATCCAGATCATGTGCGCCGAGCAGTCGTACCAGTCGCCGGTCAGTGAGTCCTTCCGGGTGAGCGACTCCTCGTACTGGAGGATCAGACCCTCGTGGCTCGTGAAGAAGTCTGCTTCGTGGATCTCGGGGTGATTGCTCGAGATCCCGATGGCGTCCATGAACTTCAGGGCTCGATCGATCTCTCCGGCTAGCTGCTCGTACCGCTCGCCGGCCTTGCTGTTCAACACGAACTCGGCGTTCCAGGCGTGCACGCGGTTCAGGTCGGCGAAGCCTCCCTTGGTGAAGGCCCGCAGCAGGTTCAGTGTCGATGCGCTCTGGTGATAGGCCTGCAGGAGCCGCCCGGGATCCGGTCGTCGGTCGTGGTCGGAGAAGGGGAGATCGTTGACCATGTGGCCGAGGAACGACGGCAGTTCCTGTCCACCGACGGTCTCGGTCGGATTGGATCGCGGCTTGGCGAACTGCCCGGCGATCCGTCCCACTTTGACGACCGGGACACCAGCCGAATAGGTCAGCACGACCGCCATCTGCAGGATCACGCGCAACTTGTCGCGGATCTGGTCGGCACTGAAACCGTCGAAGCTCTCGGCGCAGTCGCCGGCCTGCAACAGAAACGCCTCGCCCCGGCTGACCTGGGCCAGCCGCTCGCGCAGATTTCGAGCCTCGCCCGCGAACACCAGGGGCGGGAGGGTCGCCAGTGTTTTCTCGACCTTCTCGAGCTGATCGGCGTCGGGCCAGAGCGGCTGTTGACGGGCTTCGAACGAGCGCCAGGAATCCGGGGTCCAGTTCACATCAAAAGCCTAACGGGGTTGGACCCTGGAGGGTCCAACCCCGTCAGGGAGTCCCGGGATCGTGCCGGTCTAGGCGGCGTCGAAGTCGGCCATCACATCGCCGGCCTGGTCGCGGACGGCACTGACGGCCCGTTTGACGAGGCGTCGGGCCGCCTCGGCGGTGACGCCGAGCTCCTCACCGACCTCACGGTAGCTGCGCTTGCGACCATCATTGAGCCCGAAGCGCTGCTCGACGGCGTAGCGCGCCCGCTCGTCGAGGACATCGAGCAGGCCGGTGACCATGTGCTCCTCGGCTCGAGCCATGACCTCGACCTCGGGGCCGGGGTTGGCGTCGGGCAGAAGGTCGACCAGTTCATTGCTGTCGTCGTCGCCGATCGTGCGGTCCAGAGATGTCGGGGTGGTCAGCCGGTGCAGGCGAGCGTGCTCGTCGTCGAGCTCGTCCCCGTCACCGGACACCTGACGCAGGGCCGCTCGAAGGGAAGCCGACCGGTCGCCGGGCAGTCGAACCAGGCTGGCCTTCTGATCGAGCGCCCGGCCGATCGCCTGGCGAATCCAGAATGTGGCATAGGTGCTGAACTTGAAGCCTTTCCGCCAGTCGAACTTGTCGACGGCGTGCTCGAGACCGAGGTTGCCCTCCTGGATCAAGTCGAGCAACTCCATCGAAGGGGGGAGGGGGTACCGGCGAGCGACGCTCACGACCAGTCGGAGGTTGGCCCGGATGAACCGGTCCTTGGCCCGGGCCGCAGCCCGAACGGCCCGCCGGTTCTCGGCGGTGTTGTGACCGGCGTCGATCTCTGTTTGTGCGTCACGACCTTTCTCGATGATCTGGCTGAGCTCCCGCTCCTCGATGGCGGTGAGGAGGGGAACAAGGCCGATTTCGTTCAGGTACTGACCTACTGAGTCACTCATGTAGCGCGTCTCTAACTCTCGTTGCGGGTTGAAGGGAGTGGGGGCGGGTGTGGCCAGCCGGGTGCGGGTGAGGTTCCGACGAGCCCTTCACAAGTACCCTCGTGCGCCGAAAGTGATCCATTGGGTGGATAGGCTGTTGAGCGCGTTGGGCCTTGCAAAGACCAAGCGTCATTACTACTACAGAGAGTTCCCTCCAGTCGAGTGACATGAGTCACCCGACAGAGGATTTCTGCGCCCAACGAGGTACTCCGGCATGCCTGTTTCCGACGCCATTTCGCACCAACCGGTTGCCAGGCGTCGCGTGGGAGTCTTCGGTGGGACCTTCGATCCGCCCCATGTCGGACACGTTCTCGCAGGTCAGAGCGTTGCCGAGGCGGCCAATCTGGACGAGGTCTGGTACGTCCCGGCCAACGATCCGTGGCAGAAATCCGACGAACGGGCGGTCACCCCGGCCTGGTTGCGGTCCGAAATGCTGCGCCAGGCATGCCAGGTGTCACGCAGCGAAACGATCACCTTTCGAGTGTCCGAGGTCGAATTGGCGACCGGTGGGCCCAGCTACACCGCCGACACATTGTCCGCCCTCAGGGCGGATCACCCGGGCGACGACTTCGTCCTGATCGTGGGCAGTGATGCCGCCGCCGGGCTCCATACCTGGCATGCCGCCGACTGGTTGTCCGGCCATGCCGAGTTCCTCGTCTACCAGCGCGGCGGGCAGCCCGCCGAGCCAGCGGCCGGCTTTTCGACGACACCGGTCAACGTGCCGCT
>JBFGLT010000038.1:0-20493 GCA_041576015.1 Acidimicrobiales bacterium | reverse complement strand
TGGCGATCAACGCCACCACCGCCGCCACACCGACCAGAATCCCAGCAATTAGACGCTTCATTTCGACAAACCTCTCCGATCAAGTTGTAGACGAATATCGGAGCCTCTGAGTCGCGGCAACCCCGTCACCGTCAGCGGTCGCCGGGCGGTGGCGGTCAACCCCGCTCGTTCACCCGTGCGCGGCCTCTATCCTGAGTGGCCCTGTGATACGCCGACTGTCCGCTGCCGACGCTCGTCAGGCTCTCCTCGACGCCCTTCTCCCGGAGGACTGTCACGACAGCCTGTGGGACTTCTGCGACTCCGGGTTGGCCGCCGAGGTCGTACCCGAGCTACCGGCGCTCCGTTTGGAACAGGATCCGATCCACAGGCACAAGGACGTTCTCGCCCACACGATCGCAGTGACCAACAAGACTCGGCCTGAACAGGTCATCCGGCTTGCCGCCCTCTTCCATGACATCGGGAAACCGGCCACTCGGTCCTTCGATGAGGGAGGGGTCACGTTTCGCCATCACGAGGCGGTCGGGGCCAAGATCACCAAGAAGCGGCTGCGGGCGCTGGAGTTCGATTCGGCCACCGTCGCCGACGTCGCCGAGCTGGTTCGCCTCTCCGGCCGCTTCAAGGGGTACGCCGACGGGTGGTCCGATTCGGCGGTCCGGCGCTACGCCCGCGATGCCGGCCATCTGCTTGGCCATCTCAACGAGCTGGTCCGAAGCGACTGCACGACGAGGAACAGGGCCAAGGAGGCGAGGCTGATGGCTCACATCGACGATCTCGAGCGCCGGATCGTCGAGCTGGCCCGGGCCGACGCCCGGGCTCGTGAGCGCCCGCAGATCGACGGGCACGAGGTGATGACCCATTTGGGAGTCACCGGTGGCCCGGTCGTGGGCCGGGCGCTGGCGTTTCTGCTCGACCTGAAACGCCGGGAGGGCGAGCTCCCAGACGACGAGTTGTTCGAACGTCTCGACCAATGGTGGGCCGCGCACCGGTGACCGGCGAGTTCGAAGCACGCGTCCGTGCCGTCCTCGAAGCGACCCGGTCGGGAGATCTCCTGACATATGGCGAACTGGCCGCCGAAGCCGGGTTCCCCGGGGCGGCCCGTGCGGTCGGCAACCTCCTCGCCGGCAGCGAGGGACTCCCATGGTGGCGTGTGGTGGCCGCCAACGGGCGCCTCGTTCCTCACCACGAAGGCGAACACGCGCAACGGCTGCGGGCCGAGGGCCATCGGGTCGAGCCGACCCCCGCCGGCCAGCTCCGGGTGCGCTGAATCCATGCGCAGAGCTCAGTAGCCGAAACGCCGGCGAGCGGGAGCGGTGAGGATGGCGACGAGACGCCGTTGACCCGAGGACAGGCCGGTCCGCCACGCTTCGTCGAGCCGGAGTACGAGGTCGGCTGCGCCGAATCGGAGTGGGTTCCCCGCCGCCGAGTGCATCGGGGCGGCGAAGTGTCCGCGGCGGCCGTCGAACACATCCTCGGGCAGAGCGTGGCCGGCGAGCCCGGCGAATCGTGCGACCCGTGCGAGGCTCGACCCCGGGTCGGCGAGGAAGTCCTCGTAGCGCAGTTCGAGGCGGGGCACCCCGACCCGGTCGAGGGCGGCAAAGCCGAGATTGTCGGTGACCCATCGAGCGGCCGTTCGCATCGGCTGATAGGTGGGCATGCGGGCCATCGAGCTACCGGCGCCGGCTTCGGGCCGGGCGACGCTCTTGGTCCACGAGTAGGCGACACCCCGCGGGTCCCGAACCAGATGCAGGACCCGCAGATCGATGCGAGGGTCGAGAGAGTACAGCAGGGCTGCACTGAGGTGCTTGGACGAGTCGATCAGAACCGTCGGAGTCCCGTCGCTCGATGCGACTCGACCGGCCGCCAACAACACGTTGCCGATCAGGTCGAGGTACTCCCGCTGGGCTCGGTTGGGAACTCCCCGTTGCCGCGACCTGATCATCGACGGGAGCCTCCGTGATCGGTCGACCGACCAGCGGAGCTCGATGGCCCGGTCGAGGTCGATCTCGCTCCAGCCGCCGAACGCCTCACGGCCGACGCGTTCCCAGAAGGGGCACTGATGGAACGGTTGACCGCAGCCGCACCGTTCGCCGTCTCGTACACCGCGCTCCCAGAGATGGACCGTCTCTCCGATGGCGGTGGTGTCGGGAAACTCGTTGAGAATCTTCTCGATCAGCGTGCTGCCCGATCGACCGAGACCACCGATGAACAGCACCGGTTGGGCGGTCACGGAGTCCACCCCATCGACCGGCCGAGCAGTTCTTCGGTCGCACGGATACTCGGGGCGAGCTGGTCGGCCAGTCGCCGGCGCAGGCGGGGATCGATCGACGATGTCGCCTTCATGTTCCACGCTTCGAAGGCCGTTGGCCGGAACGGAGGGAGTTCGAGGAATCCGAGCACCTGGGCATAGATCCGTTCGGGGTCGGCATACAAGTCCTCGGAGCGAAGAACGAGGAGTTGCGGAGCGGGCCAGTGCTCCATCCACCGGCGGAGGCCGCGCTCGTAGCGTCCCTGGTCGAGGTAGGAGTAGTGCTGGTGGGCGAAGCTGCAGTAGGTCGGGTCGGCCAACATCCGGTCCTCCTCGCCGGCCAGCCGATCAGGCTCGGCGGCGATCGCATCTGCGAAGCTCAGCCACTCGACGCCGTTGCGGGTGCGCTCTCCCCAGTGGCCATAGGCCCGATCGACAGGATTCCGCAAGAGGGCGATCACCTTGGCATCTGGGGCCGCCGCCTGCGCTCGGGCGGGCGCATGGGGATGATGGAGGTAGTAGGGAACCGCCTCGCCGACCAGCTGCGGCGCTCCCCACCGCCGGACCCGGTACGACCGCTCGAGCCGGGTCGGGAAATGGGACCGATACCACGCCGCTCCGCGATCGAAGTTCACATCGAAGTAGTAGGTGCCCTTGCGGTTCTCGCGTCGCGGGAACAAAGGGAGAACCGACGGGTGCTCGACCAGCCAGCGAGCCAGCGAGGTGCTGCCTCCCCGTTTGGTACCGATGATGAGGTAGTCGGGGTCGCAGCGCAGGCCCGATGTCGCTGCGCCGAAGCGACGGAGCGCCGCCAGCGCCTGCCCGCGCAGCCAGGGAAGCGGATCGCTCCGATCGGGAAGCGGGCCGCCGTAGGGCCCGATCTCCGGGAGCGGCGAGGGGGGCTGGGGGCCGGTCAGATCGGGACGACTGGCCCTCATACGTGGATTGGACCCTGGTGGGACGACAGTTGAGCGGGCGGTCGGCCGCGCCGGACACTCAGAAACTCCGCCGCCATGGCGACGGCCGTCTCAGCCGGTGTGCGAGACCCGAGATCGAGGCCGAGCGGCCCACAGATCCGCGATCTCTCCCGGTAGCCGAGCTCCTCGAGCAGCTGCGCCCGCTGCTGTTGGGTATGACGCGAGCCCATCGCCCCGATGTACCCGACCGAGCTGTCCAACGCTGCCGCCAGGACCGGCACATCGATCTCGCGCTCGTGGCTGATCACGATCAGCGCATCGGCGGGCGTGGCTCGACCGCAGAACCTCTTGACCGTGTCGACGTCCTCGGTCGTGTCGACGTCCCACCCCATGAGCCGCCCCTGCGCTTCGAAGGCGTCGGCCATCGGGCCAGCGCCGACGATGAGCGCTGTCGTGGCCGGCATCGCCACCGAGAAAAGATAGCGCTCACCGGCGATCGTGTGGACCTCGGACGTGGACACCCCGGCCCGGAGAAGACGGCGAGCTACGCCCACCAGCGCGTCGTCGTCGATCCCGAGCACATCGTTTCCTCCGACCGCGCCGTCGGTTCCCCCGGCGTCGGCACGGGCGACGAGAACGACCGGCTCGGCGCCGGCGAACCACTGCAGTACTCCCTCGGGAAGATCGGCAAGTGGCGTCACCAGCAACGTGGCGGCCCCCCCGCACACCAACCCGGCATCGGCAGCGTCGTCATGGACGATGTCGACGGTCACCACCTGGCGGCGGTGAGGGCTGGTGGCGACGAGCTCGGGGTTGGCGATCCCACGCAGGAGCGACCCTACGACGCGTCGTTCGCCCCCGTCGTCGGTGACGACAGCGCCGTCGTCGCCGTCCCGTAGGCCGATCCCGCTGATCTCGATCACCCTCACCAACGAAGAGCGCCCGACGTTGGCTGAACACAAGGGAACTCGTGCCGCTTCCATCGCCACAGGATGCCCGGCAGGGTACGCTTTGCGTCGTGGGTTTGATCTGTAGTCGCATCGGCTGCCGGGCGAAGGCTGCCGCCAGCCTCCAGTTCGATGCAGCACGATCGACCGCAGTACTGATCGATCTCACTCACGCCCGGCACGGCATGCCGTTGTGCGAGCGCCACGCTTCGTCTCGCACAGCACCGGTGGGCTGGCAGCTCGTCGACCGCCGCACCGGCGCCCCGAAGATGGAGATGTGGACCGCCGAGGACGAAGCTGGGATCTCATCCGGGCTGGCGCCGCCGACCGAGCGGCCGAGCACCCGGCGCCCTGCCGATCCCCCCACCCGGCGGGCCGAGGACCGCACGGCTCAGGCAGAGGACCAGCCGGACCACGACGTCGCCCGTACGACCGAGCGGCCGGCCACTCGCCGCCCCGTCGATACGCCCGAACCCGCCCCGGTAGCCGAGGTCGCCCAAGCCGGCGCACCCGCCGAGGAGGACGGCACCCACGGGTTTCGTTGGCCCCGTCACGACACTGAAACCGATGAGACCGACGACGGTCTCACCGCCGACTCGCCGCTACTGTCGCGAGCATTCCGCGCCGCCAAGTAGACCAGGGCACTGCTGCTCCAGCCGGCGCGGCAGCGGTGCAGCCCGATGTCGCCGACCGATCCGAGACACGGTCAGTAGGACTCCAGTGGCGGGCAGGCGCACTGGAGGTGCCGATCCCCGTAGGCGTTGTCGACCCGCCCAACCGGCGGGAAGTACTTGTCCTGTTCCATCCCGGGAAGCGGGAATGCGGCCTGGCGGCGTGAGTAGGTTCGACCCCACGCGTCGGCGGTGAGATCGGCGGCGGTGTGGGGTGCCAGGCGGAGCGGACTTTCTTCGATGGTGTGCTGCCCGCCGGCCACCTGGCGGATCTCTCCGGCGATGGCGATCATCGCATCGCAGAAACGATCGAGCTCGGCGATGCTCTCGCTCTCCGTCGGCTCGATCATCAGGGTCCCGGCGACAGGAAAGCTCATCGTCGGTGCGTGAAAACCGAAGTCGGCCAGCCGCTTGGCGATGTCGTCGACGGTCACACCGGTGGTCTCGTGGAGCGGGCGGATGTCGATGATGCATTCGTGGGCGACCAGCCCGCCGGGGCCCGTGTAGAGAATCGGGAAGTGTTCCCGGAGGCGGGTGGCGACGTAGTTGGCGGCCAGGACGGCCCCCTCGGTCGCCCGCAGCAGACCACGGGGACCCATCAAGCGGAGGTACATCCACGAGATCGGGAGGATGCCCGCCGACCCGTAGGCGGCGCCGGAAATCCGGCGCTGGACTGCGGCATCGGGGTCGAGCTCGACCTGGGGAAGGAAGGGCACGAGGTGTTCGCCGACACCGATCGGCCCGACCCCGGGGCCGCCCCCGCCGTGGGGGATGCAGAACGTCTTGTGCAGGTTGAGGTGGCTGACGTCGGAGCCGAACTCGCCGGGCTGGGCGATTCCCACGAGGGCGTTGAGGTTGGCGCCATCGGTGTACACCTGGCCGCCGGCCGCGTGGATCATCTCACAGACGTCGCGCACGGTCTCCTCGTAGACCCCGTGGGTCGACGGGTAGGTGATCATCAGCGCCGACAGGTTCTCGCCGTGCTCGACGATCTTGGCCTCGAGGTCGACCAGGTCGATGTCCCCGCGGTCGTCGCAGGCCACGACGACGACGCGAAGACCAGCCATCACCGCCGACGCCGCATTGGTGCCGTGGGCCGACTGGGGGATGAGGCAGATGTGGCGATGGCCGTGGCCGCGTGACTCGTGCCACGCCTGAATGGCCAGCAGCCCGGCGTACTCGCCCTGGCTTCCGGCATTGGGTTGGAGGCTGACGGCGTCATAGCCGGTGATCACGGCCAGATCGGTTTCGAGCTCGGCGATGAGGGTGGCGTAGCCACGGGTCTGGTCGGCGGGGGCAAATGGGTGGATGGCGGCGAACTCGGGCCACGTGATCGGTTCCATCTCGGCGGCGGCGTTGAGCTTCATCGTGCACGATCCCAGCGGGATCATCGTGCGGTCGAGGGCCAGATCCCGGTCGGCCAGGCGGCGGAGCCATCGCAGCATCTCGTGTTCGGTCTGGAATCGGTGGAACCGCTCGTCGGTCAGGAACGGTGACCGCCGGTGATGTGAAGCGGGAATGCCGGGCAGTCCGGCCGGCAGGGAGTCGGCCGGCCGGTCGGTGCCGGGGAAACAGGCGGCGACGGTGACAATGGTCGCCAGAGTGGTTGTCTCGTCGATGGAGATCCCGACCCGATCGTCGTCGACCCGCCGGAGGTTGATGAGCTGGCCGGCGGCCCGGTCGATCACCGAATCGACCTGATCCGGCACGGCGACGGTCAGCGTGTCGAAGAACGTGGGATTGACCTTGTAGCCGGCACCGTGCAGCGTATCGTGGAGCGCGGCGGTGAGCTGATGGATCCGCCGGGCGATCGCTGTCAGACCGTCGGGGCCATGCCAGCAGGCGTAGGCGGCGGCCACGTTGGCCAGGAGCGACTGGGCGGTGCAGATGTTCGAGGTCGCCTTCTCCCGGCGGATGTGCTGCTCTCTGGTCTGGAGGGCCAGCCGGTAGGCGGCCTGACCGGTTCGGTCGACGCTGACCCCCACCAGGCGACCGGGGAGCGAGCGGGCGTGGGCGTCCCTGGTGGCGATGAACCCGGCGTGTGGCCCGCCGTACCCCATGGGCACGCCGAATCGCTGGGCGCTGCCCACGACCACGTCGGCGCCCAGTTCACCCGGCGGCGTTGCCACCGTGCAGTAGAACAGGTCGGTGGTGACGGCGACGGTGCCGCCGGCATCGTGGATCCCTCCGACGATGGAGTCCAGACCGACCAGCCGCCCGCTGGATCCGGGCTGGGCGATGAGCGCGCCGTAGACATCGCCGGGAACCAGGTCGGACCCCGGATCGCCGATCACCAGGTCGATGCCCAGCGGTCGAGCTCGGGTGGCGCAGACGGCGATCGTCTGGGGATGGCAGTCGGCGTCGACGAAGAACGACGACCGTCCGGTGCGGTCGATCCGGCGAAGCATGGTCATGGCCTCGGCCGCCGCGGTCGATTCGTCGAGGAGCGACGCATTGGCCAGCTCGCAACCGGTGAGGTCGCTGATCATGGTCTGAAAAACGAGCAACATCTCCAACCGGCCCTGGCTGATCTCGGGCTGGTAGGGGGTGTAGGACGTGTACCACGCCGGGTTCTCGATCATGTTTCGGCGGATCACCGCCGGAGTGATCGTGTCGTTCCACCCCTGACCGATCATGCTGGTGAACACATCGTTGCGGTCGGCCAGTTCTCGCAGGCGGGCGAGCGCCTCGGTTTCGGTGAGGGCATCGGGCATGTCGAGGCGCTGATCGAGTTGGATCTCGGCCGGCACCGCCGCCCGCAGTAGCTCGTCGGCCGAGGCGTAGCCCATGTCGGCCAGCATCTTGTGTCGGTCGTCGTCGGTCAGACCGATGTGGCGATCAGCGAAGGAGTGGTGGGTCATGGATCAGTCTCCTCGGTGGTAGCGGTGCGGTGTGAACGGGAGCGGGGTGACGACACAGAGCTCGTTCTTGCCCCGGACATCGGCGATGAGCTCGGTACCGTGTTCGGCCAGTGGTGGCGGCACATAGCCCATGGCGACGGGCGCATCCACCGACGGGCCGAAGCCACCGCTGGTGACGATGCCGCTGGGCGCCTCGGCGCCGGGGGTGCGGAGCGCAGCACCGGCTCGGACCGGCCGGCGACCGGTCGGACGTAACCCGACCCGCAGGCGCGTCGGTCCGGCGGTCCATTCGGCCAGGATGCGTTCGGCTCCGGGAAAGTCCGCCGCTTCCCGACGCCGGGCTGGGATGGTCCACCGGAGATCAGCCTCGACGGGTGAGGTCGTCTCGTCGAGATCGTTGCCATACAGGCACAGCCCAGCCTCGAGCCGGAGCGTGTCGCGGGCACCGAGTCCGGCCGGCCGGACCCGATGGTCGGCCAGCAGCAGCCGGGCCAGTTCTTCGGCCCGGCCGGTGTCGACGGCCAGCTCGAAACCGTCCTCGCCCGTGTAGCCGGCCCGCATCGCCAGGACATCGATGCCACCGAGGTCCGCTGTTCGGACATCCATGAACACCGTGTCGGTGAGGCTCGAGTCCAGGTCGGTGACCACGCCGGCGGCTTCGGGGCCCTGGATGGCCACGAGTGCCCGGTCTCCGCGATGGCGAACCGACACACCGAGCGGGCCGAGGGCGCGCTCCAGGTGCGGGATGTCCACCGCCGCTCGATCGGCGTTGACCACCAGCCAGAAGTGGTCGCCCCGGTTGACCGCCATGAAGTCGTCGATGATGCCGCCGGCGTCGTTGGTGAGCAACCCGTAGCGTTGCCGGCCGGCGGCGAGCGTCCGGTACCCGGCCGGCGTCACCGCCTCCAACGCAGCGCCCGGGTCGTCGCCCGAGAGTTCCACCACCGCCATGTGCCCGACATCGAACAGGGACGCCGAGGTGCGACACCACGTGTGCTCAGCGATGACCCCTTCGTACTGGATGGGCATCTCCCATCCGGCGAAGGGAACCAGTCGGGCTCCCAGTTCGATGTGCAGGGAGTGGAGCGGGGTGGTGCGGAGAGCGGACATGCGGTGTACCTCGACGGTGGTCGGTCACCCCCTCTGTCACCAGTACCTGAGAGCATTGCCCCTTCGGTGGCCGGGTTGGGACTGCTCCCTCCGGCTCTCTCCAGAGAAGCCGATCGGACAATGCGGTACGGGTGCCTGAGAGTTTCCGGGGTGGTTGCTCCTTCGGCGACCGGGATCGGACCGGCGCTCTCCCGCACTGCCACGCGGCTCGATCACCGACTCTACACCGGCGGCGGCGGCCGGTGCATGGTCCGCCAGCGGTGTCCAACACCACCGCCCGGCCGGACCGCCGGCGAAATACCCTGGAGATCATGACGTCCCGCCCCCAGATCCTCGTAACGAACGACGACGGGATCGACTCGCTCGGCCTCCACGCCCTCGCCCGCGCCGTCGCCGAGCACGGCGATGTCACCGTGATCGCTCCTGATCAGGAGTTCAGCGGATCGAGCTCGGCCATCGGTTCGCTGTTCGACATCGAGCCCGAGGCCCATCGACGGGCGATCGACGGGCTGGCCGGTGAGGTGTGGGCTGTCACCGGACCCCCGGCCCTGTGCATCCTCTTTGCCCGCATGGGCGCCTTCGGCGTTCAGCCCGACCTCATCGTCAGCGGCATCAACCCGGGTGCGAATGTGGGTCGCAGCGTCTATCACTCGGGCACGGTCGGGGCCTGCCTCACCGGTCGCAACGGTGGTGTGCCCGGGATCGCCATAAGTCAGGCGCTCCAGAACTGGTCGGTCAGCGGACAGACCTGGGAGGAGGCCATCGCCCGCATCGACTGGTCGACGGCCGCCGAGATCGCCGCTGCCGCAGTGGAGGCCCTGCTGGCCCGACCAGACGCGGAACCGGGCGTCCTCAACATCAACGTCCCCGACAAGCCGCTGGACCAGATCGACCGCTGGGCGTGGACAGCGGTTGCGCAGTCGCCACCGCAGGAGTCGGCCAAGGCCCGCCTCGAGCCCAGGGCGGGCCACACCAATTCCTATCGGGTCGAGGTGGACTGGGGCGGCAAATGGAACGGCGAGGACGGAAGCGACGTGGCGGCGATCGCCGATGGCGTCCTCAGCGCCACCTGGGTCGGTCGCCTGGCCGCCGAACCAAACGACGGTTCGGCCATCGATACCGCGTTCGCCCGGCTGCTCGGCTGACCGTCACTTCAATGCGGCGGCGAACAGTTCGAGCAGATTGGCCGGTCCGCTGAGCATGAACGTCGTGATGCAGGTCCGGCGCCACTCGGTGAGCTCCTCCTGGATCTTGGAGATCGGTCCGACCAGGGCCACGTCCTCCACCATACGCAGCGGCACCGACGCGATCGCCTCGTCCTTCCGTCCGGCGAGATACAGCTCCTGGATGCGGGTGGCTTCGGCCTCCCAGCCCATGCGGGCGAAGACGTCGAAATGGAAGTTCGCGCCTTTGGCGCCCATCCCACCGGCGTAGAGCGCGATCACGGGCCGGATCCGGTCGGCGGCGGCCTCGACGTCGTCGTCGGGGGACACCCACAGCGGGGAGCAGACCTCGAAACGATCCGCCTTGCCCGGGTCGCCGGCGGCGGTGAACCCCTCGGCGAGCCGCGACCGGTACCAGGCATCCTCCTTGGGCGTGAAGAACAGTGGCAGCCAGCCGTCGCAGATCTCCGCGGCCAGCGACACGTTCTTGGGACCCTCGGCCGCAAGGTAGATCGGGATGTCCGGCCGGTACGGATGAAGGGTCGACTTGAGCGGCTTGCCCAAGCCGGTGCCGCCCCGATGGGGGAGTTGGTAGTGGGATCCGTCGAATTCCACCGGGTGCTCCCGTGCGAAGATCCGCCTGAGAATGGAAACGTACTCGCGCGTGCGGGCCAGCGGTTTGGGGTATGGCTGTCCGTACCAGCCCTCGACGACCTGAGGTCCAGACGCGCCGATACCGAGAAGCATGCGACCGCCGGAAAGGTGATCGATCGTCATGGCCGCCATGGCGGTGGCGGCCGGCGTTCGGGCCGACATCTGGGCGATCCCGCAACCGAGCTTGACGTTGGTCGTCTGGGAACCCCACCACGCCAGCGGCGTCATGCAGTCCGAGCCGTAGGCCTCGGCAGTCCAGATCGAGTCGAAGCCGAGCCGATCGGCTTCGAGGACCCCCTCGAGCGCACCGTCTGGGGGTCCGGCGCTCCAGTATCCGACGGAGTAGGCGAGCTTGATCGAGTGGTCGGTCACCTCGCCGACCCTACCTCAACGATGTGGATCGGCCGCCTGGGAGACCATGGGCGAGCGTCAACGCCTCGGCGGCCAGGCTGTCGACCTGGGTCCGGAACGCCTCGAGGTCCACCTCGTTGTCGAGCGCTCCTTTGAGGTAGCGGCTCAGGACGCCCTCGACGATGGCTCCGAGGCGCCAGAACTGAAAAGCGCGGTAGTAGTCGGCATTGTCGACCACGAAGCCGGTCTGGTCGGCGTACCGCTCGACGATCTCCTGGCGGGTGGCAAAGCCACCGGCCATTGTGGGGAAGTCGGTGGCGCCGGCCACGTGGTGGTCCTCGCCCGGTTCGACCCAGTTGTTCAGCAGGTAGCCGAGGTCGGCCAGGGGATCACCGAGGGTGCACAGCTCCCAGTCCAGCACCGCCAACACGGTCCCGGTGTGCGGGTCGATCAACATGTTCCCGAGCCGGTAGTCACCGTGCACGACGGTGCTGTATCGCTCCTCGGGCAGATGGCGGAGCAGGAGCGCATGGGTCTGGTCCATCGCTGGGAGCTCCCTGGTCTTGGTCTTGTCCCACTGGCCCTGCCAGCGGCGAAGTTGCCGCTCGACGTAGCCGGTGCGGCGGCCGAGGTCGCCGAGCCCGATCGCATCGGGATCGGCGGTGTGGAGGGCGGCCAGGGTGTCGACGACCGAATGGCTCAACGCCATGCGGACATCGTGGGGCACGGCCGATTCGGTCGACTGCCGGTCGTGGAGGACGACCCCGTCGACGAACTCCATCACGTAAAACGGGGCGCCGTTCACCGTCTCGTCGGTGCACAGGCCGAGGGTGGCCGGGCAGGCCACCGGCGTGGGGCCAAAGGCGCTGATCACCCGGTACTCGCGCTCCATGTCGTGAGCGGTCGCCAGGACGGCGGTGAGCGGAGGGCGGCGGAGAACCAGACGCCGGCCGGCGCTGTCGCTGACCCCGAAGGTGAGGTTGGAGTGGCCGCCGGCGATCGGCTCGAAGGACAACGGCGGGGTCACCCCGCCGATGTTGGCCACGAACCAGGCGGTCACCCGCGCAACATCGATACCCGGGATCTCCTCCTCATCGGTCACGTCCGTGTTCGTAGCACACCTCAGCGCAGGAGGCGCAGGGTCAGCGGATACCGGTACCACATCCCCTTGTTGGCGGCGACGGCCGCCACGATGGGCACGACGATCTGGATCACGAACAGGATCGGGAGCAGAAGCAGGCCGATCAGGACGAAGACCAGGACCAGAGCGGTACTCCAGGCGATGAACATGGTGATCTGGAAGTTCAGTGCCTCCTTCCCGTGGTGGTCGATGAAGCGCGACTGGTCTCGCTTCACCAACCAGATGATCAACGGGGCGAGGAAGCTGCTGAACAGCGACAGCACATGGATGAGCACGGCGATCGTGCGCTCGTCATTGCTCGGTTCGGTTCCGGCGTCCAGCGGCGCTACGTGGTCGGTCCACGCCCTCCCGTCCCAGTAGCGCTGGCTCACCGCATCGACGGGATACCAGCCCGGCGGGGCGTTCGGGTCCTGCGATGCGCTCATGCTGTGGAACCTAGTTCTTTTCCAGCACGAGTTGGACCCAGCCATCCCGCTGGCGGCGGCTGACCGGGCACCAGCCGGCGTAGGCGCCCAGCAGTCGTTCTTCCTGAACGGTCCGGGCGCCGGTGACGATCATCGTGGCACCCGATCCCAGCAGGCCGAGGATGGCAGCACCCTCGGCTTCGTGCACGCCGATGAGCGCATTGACGGCGGCGATGTCGAAGACCGGCCCCAGCGTGCCGGCACCGGCCAGGTCGGTCGGTGCGCCGACAACGAAGCGAGCGCGATCGGTCACATCGTTCCGTTCGGCGTTGGCGAGAGACCGGGCGACCGCCGCTGGGTCGACGTCACATCCGGTGGTGACGAATCCGGCCCGAGCCGCCCAGATCGACAGCACCCCGGTCCCGCAACCCACATCGAGCAGCGAGCGCTCGAGCCCGGATCCCAACGCGTCGATGGCGTCGAGAGCCAGCTCGGTCGTCGGGTGTGAGCCGTGCCCGCAGGACGTGCCGACGTCGAGTTCGATGTGGCGGCCCCGACGTTCCACGACGACGGTGCCGATCTCCCACGCGCCGTCGTCTGGCTGTTCGATTCCGGCCGGGAGTGGCGCGATCGCGTCCGCAAAGGCACGTGCGGAGGATAGGTCGTCGAACCCGACCAGCATCAGAACCGAGTTTCCGGCCGGCACCTCGGCGACACCGGAGGACGCCGCCACCGCCGCTGTGACCGAGACATCCTCCACCGATTCCGGCGGCACGACCGTCCGGACCACGTATGCCACGACCAGACCCTAACCGGAGTCTGGCCCTGCAGTCAGCGGAGGCTCACCTGCTCTGGCCGGGCCAGCGCCACCCAGGTTTCGCCGGGGGTGAGGAGGATGGGGGCGCCCGAGTCGTCGGTGAGTGTCGTCGGGTCGTCACCACCGGCTCGGGACCATGTGCCCGAGATGTACTTGCCGTCGGTGAAGACGTGCACCCTCCCGGTCCCGGTGGTCACCGCCTCGGGGGTGTCGGCGTCGGCGATGCTCGTGATGTACTTCACTTCCTGCACGACCACGTTGTCCGGGGCGATGATCGTGCCGTCGTCCATCTTGTGGATCGATCCGTTCTGCCAGCGTTGCCAGCCGCGAGCGGCGGGGTCCCATATGTAGCTGACATCGTTGCGTCCGAAGTCCACCCGGACGCCGTTGCTCGCCGTCCCGACCGGCGACGGGATCCCACTGGGTCGGAAGGAGAAGATCGATTGCGGTGCGTCGCCCGCGGTGACGCTGTTCATGATGGTCGCCGTGCGGGCGTAGAGATTGTGGGGTGCCCGGCGGCTCGTGTCCCGGAAGTAGGCCGAGGGAAGGGACGCCTCGTTGCGGTTGATCAGCGTTCCCCGATCCTCGAACTCACTCAGGATCTGGAGCACGATCGGATTGCCCCCGCTGGAGGACAACACCGGCTGGTTGTAAGCGCCGAGGATGCCGAAATCGGTCGTCCGAGCCGATCGGGTCGGGCCGATGATGGCGGGCAGTTCGCTGTGGTAGAAGGCGATGAACCGGGTGAGCTGGAACTCGACCTCCTCCTCGATCACGATGTCGGCGATGTGCAGGTTCTTCTGCGGACGTGCGGAATCGATGTTGTCGACTTTGACCGCCAGCGCCCGGCCGGTGTTCGCCGCCTCGGTCCGCTCGCCAGTGAGGGGTTGGATCTCGTCGTAGATCGCATCGACGCGGGTGCGGTACTCGGCCGAGGCGAGGAAGCCGCTGATGGCGCCCCGGTAGGATCCGCCGCCGGACAGCACGCCGGCCCAGTACTCGAGCCCGATCTCATCGGGCTGGCGGCGCAGGAGGCCGACATAGAGCATCGTCGCTTTGACCACCCCGTCCATTTGCTGGCGGTACTCGGCGGCGTCGCTGAAGGCCAGCATGACCGCTCCCCGGCTGGCCCCGGCAGCCATCTGGCCGAGCCAGTAGTCCCGTCCGGCGTCGTCGGCCGATCGACCGAGCACGTTCTGGTAGACGAGATCGACGAACTCCTCAGCAGAGAGCGACCCATAGGTGTTCTGGAACTCGGCGCTCTCTGCGAAGGCCTGGGAAACACCGGCCATCCGCCCGCCCTGACCCAGCTTGCCGACCCAGAAGTTCAGTCCGTCGAAGTCGGGCGAACGCCCGAAGTAGGCGTAGTACAACCGCACGACCGGAGCGACCCGTCCTTCGAACTCCGGCGAGGTGGCCAGGGCCTCGACGACCGCCGCTCCCGAGGCGCCCGCTTTGAGCCGGCCGACCCAGAACGAGCGCCCGGCGTCGTCGGACTTGCGGCCGAGGAAGTCCTGGTACTGCCGGTCGACGAAGAGATCCTGCCGAGAGATTGGTCCCACGGAATTGGAGTCGGCCTCCGCTGGGCCGGCGGCCAGCGTGCCGACGGCGAGGACCAGACCGAGCAACGCGAGCGCGGTCCTGCGCCGGATCGAAACGTTGTGCATGCGTGAGCTCCCCTGGGGCTGGCGACGGTTCACCACTCCATGATCGGCGGCGCACACCGCCGAGTTGATGGGCGCACCTACCCGGGCGACACGATCGATACGGCCTTGCCAAGGGCCTCTGAGAGCAGCTCCAGTCGCTCCTCGGCGGCATGGACCTCGACCGCAAGGTCCTCCCCATCGGCGGGGATGGGGTGGACCTCGATCCTGTCGCCCAGCACGACGCCCACCGACCGGACGGCGCTGAGGTGCCGGCGATCCAGGCCGATGGCGATCCGGAGGATTCCGGCCAGAACCCGGACGCGGCGCTGGTCCTCTTTGGAGAGGGCGACGAAGGCATCGTGCTTCTTGGTCGGATGGGACTTTCGGTGATAGCGGGCGACCTGGGCGATGAGCTCGATCTCGTTGTCGGTGAAGCCGGTGAGCTGCTCGGAGTGGCGGATCATGTAGTAGCTGTGCTTGTGGTGGCCGCTGTGAGAGAGGAACAATCCGACGTTGTGCAACAGCCCGGCCATCTCCAGCAGCTCGCGCTCCTGGGACCCGTACCCGTGGACTCCCCCCAGGCGATCGAACAGGGCCAGCGCCAGCGCCGTGCAGTGTTCGGCGTGGTCGACGTCAGGGTCGAGCTGACGGGCCAGTCGATCGACGTTGGACCGGCGGAGATCGCGGAGGTGGTGTTCGGCCGAGCCGGGCAAGCGGTCGAGGAGGACACCTTCTCGCAGGGCATAGGCGCTGTAGGTGAATCCGTCCAGGCCGACGAGGTCGACGATCTGCTCGGCCAGGATCGCCCCGCCGATGATGATGTCGCTCCGCCGCTCGTCCAAACCCGGCAGCTTGGCCCGCTTGGGGGGGGACAGGGCGGTGAGCTCGTTCACGATGCCGGCCAGTTCCGAGCGCCGGACGACGGCGCCGTTGAGGTTGGAGGGGTCCTCGTCCCGCCGGGCCACAGCCATGGCGGTGATGGCAGCGGCGGTCCCGGACGAGCCGATCATGATCTCGGGCTGATGGCCGACGAATTCGATCTGGATGCCGGCCAGCGTCTGTTGCACGAAGGCCCGGCAATGCTCGACGTCCTCGTCGTCGTCGACGACTCCGCCGGGGAAGAACCGCTCCGTGAGCCGGATGGCGCCCAGCCGGAACGATCGGGCGGCCAGCAACGTGGATCGTTCGCCGGCCACCAGTTCGGTGCTGCCTCCACCGATGTCGAAGCCCAGCATCCGCAAATGGAACACCGGGAGGGCCCGGAGCATCCCCAGGTGGATCAGGCGGGCCTCCTCGAAGCCACTGATGACCTGGACGTCGATCCCGGCTTCGGTGGCCGCCCGCTCGAGGAACACGGACCGGTTCTCGGCCTCCCGAATCGCTGAAGTGGCCACGGCGTGGATCCGTGCGTTCATGCTTCTCGCCAGTTCACCCATCCGGACCAGAGCGGCAATGCCTCGGTCGACGGCGTCGTCAGCCAGCAGCTTCATGTCTCCCGAACCAGATCCGAGCCGGACCACCTCCTTCTGGGTGGTGACGATGTCGAACCCGTCGGGATCGATCGGTCGAGCGATCAGCAGGTGGATCGAGTTCGTGCCGATGTCGACGGCGGCGACCAGCGGCGTGTCCATCAGCGGGGCAGCTCCAGCTCGAACGTCTCGCCACCCCACCCGCTGATCTGGTCTCGTCCTTCGACGATCACCACGTTCACGTCGTCGGGAATGGCGATTCCCGACTGGGACCGGGTGAAGGGTTGTTCGTTGGCGTGGTCGTGGGTCAAGAGGCGATCACCGTAGACCGATCCGTCGGGACCGAGAACACGCCACGCGTCGGCGTAGCGTTCCGGCGTGTCGTACGGGGAGGACAGCGTGGCCGAGATCGTCCACGTTCCGTCGCCATCCTGACGGGCGGTCGCATTGATCACATCAGGGAACAGCGCTTCGGTCGGATCCGAATCGCTCCCCGGCGGCGCGGTGGACTGCTGGGGTGCAGCGCTGCTGCCCTGCTCTCCGGCTCTGGAACCACACGCCAGCAGCACCACTGCGCTCCACACGATCAACGCTCCGAGTCGCATGAGCCCAGTCAAGCAGGCCCTTCAGGCAAGACCACGCTGAAACAGGGCCGAACCGGGTTCGCCGAGCAGCCCCAGAGCTTCGTCGGCGCCGAGCAGGACGATCAGCCATTCCGTCTCGGTCTCGACCGCCAGCGAGACCTTGACTCCTTCACTCAGCAACATCTGGGCCGCCTCGTCACCCAACGAGAAGCGCTGGCCGAGCTCGAGCGAGGCGGCGATGACCTGGTCGACCCGGTCATCGCCGACCGCCCCCACGAGCGAGCCGGCGGAGGCCTCGGGACGGGTGACCTCGACAAAGCGGGCGCTCGGATGGTCGAACGACGCAGCAGCGACGGCGTAGTAGACGGCAATGGCTGCAGCGACCCGGGCACTGGACAGCTCGGAGCTCACTCGCTCACCGGTGTCCTCCGCCGTCGCCCACGCCGGCCGGGGATCCAGCCGCACCGCATGGCCGGCGCGCGGCTCGGTGTCGAACAGGGCCTCCAGAGAGATTCCGAACGCTGAGAACACCAGATCGAGATCACCGGCGTGCAGCGGCAGAAGTCGGCGATCTCGACCCGACCGACCGAACAGTCGATCCCACCGGGCGTCCAGGCCATGATGGTGCCGCCGCACCTCCCGCAGGTCGACTGGTCTCGTGAGCTGGATCAGCGGCTCGTGTCCAATGGCGACACCACCCCCATCGAACCGGACCGAGGTCACCACGACGACCCCCAGGATCTGAACCCGCGCACCGGTGTGGGCGAGGAGAATCCGATCGCCGGGCATGGGGTGGGCGGCGATCGGATCGAGGTTCGGCTCGACACCGGCGCCGACGTCGGCGGCCGAGAGCACACCCCCGAACCGCCGGCTGGTGGCCAGTGGGGTGGACGCCCAGTCCCGAGGCAGCCCGGCGCTCGGCTCGAGCAACGGGACGGGATCGCAACGGCCCGGCAACTTGGCGAGCCAAACACCGGCGGGTAGTTCAACCGAGATCGTGTCGATCGTCATGGTCCGATCATGACGAGGGGGTGTGACAGTACTGTTCGAGCGGCAACCCCAGGGGGGTCTGCTTGGCGCAGCCGGCTTGGATTACGTAATGGAGGCGTCGTAGATCGACTGGATCGTCGAGTCCAGCGTGGCGTTGAACTCGTCGTCGGGCTGTTGGGCGCTGAGTCCCTCGGTGAGCGCTCTCGAGAAGCTGGCGATCATGCCGTGATTGCGGGCCAGGATGGCGTTGGCTTACTCTCGGGAGTATCCCCCCGAGAGAGCGACGACCCGGAGGATCTTCGGGTGGGCGATGATGTCGCTGTAGAAGCCGTCGACGCTCGGGAGCGTCAGCTTCAGCATCACCTGCTGGCCGTCGGGAACCATCGACAGAGAACTGGTGATGGCATCGCGGAGCAGCTCCTCGGCCTCGGCCTTTTCCGGGCTGTGAATGTCGACCTCGGGTTCGAGGATCGGGACCAGACCATGCCCGAGGATCTGCAGACCGACATCGAACTGCTGCTGCACGATGGCCGACACGCCGTCGGCGTTGGCCAGCTTGACCACTGAACGCATTTTCGTGCCGAACACGCCCTCGCCGACGGCGCGCTCACAGAGCGCATCGAGGTCGGGCATCGGTTTCATCAGCTGCACGCCGCTTTCCTCGGCGGCCAACCCCTTGTCGACCTTGAGGAACGGAACCACCTGCTTCTTGTTCCACAGGTAGGAGGCCGAGTTCTCGCCCTCGATCGTGCGATCCATCGTCTGCTCGAACAGGATTGCGCCGAGGATCCGATCGCCGTCGAAGGCCGGGCTGGTGACGATGCGGGTCCGCATGGCGTGGATCAGATCGAACATCTCGTCCTCGCCGGAGTACTCCGACTCCTCGATGCCGTAGAGCCGCAGCGCTTTGGGGGTGCTCCCGCCGCTCTGGTCGAGCGCGGCGATGAAACCGTTCGCGGTTGCGGCCTTCTGTCGTTGTTCGTTGTTCATGGAAATCCTCGCTCGGGTCGCTGGATCCGCCTCAGCGCGGTTCAGCACACCGAGACGATAGAACGACGATATGCGCAACGCCATCACCAATCCCAATGCGGGCACCGCCGGCCCCTACAGCCATGCGATCGACGCCGGCGGGGTCGTGTTCCTGAGCGGCCAGGTGCCGATGGATCACGCGACCGGACAGCTGATCGAGGGAGATGTGGGTGCCCGTACCCGCCGGTGTTTTGCCAATCTGTTCGACGTGCTGGCCGTCGGCGGGCTCGGCCCCGACGACGTCGTCAAAGTGAACGTGTTCTTGACCGACATGAACGATTTCGCGGCGATGAACGAGGTCTACGCCGAGCAGTTCGCCGAGCCGTTCCCGGCGAGGAGCACCGTCGCCGTCGCCCAGTTGCCACTCGGCTCGAACATCGAGATCGAACTGATCGCTCACCGCTGACGAGAACG
Organism: Acidimicrobiales bacterium; assembly: GCA_041576015.1. GTDB lineage: Bacteria > Actinomycetota > Acidimicrobiia > Acidimicrobiales > SZUA-35 > JABDIY01. The sequence goes on along the minus strand of JBFGLT010000038.1, from coordinate 1,080 downwards.
GCAAGCGGCCGGACCCTCGCACCGGAGGGTCCGGCCAGCGCGGGGTTCTCTATCCGGCTGGTTACTGCCGGGCGAGTTGGACGTCGAGTTCGACCTCGACCTTGTCGCCGATGAGGACCCCACCGGCGTCGAGGGGCACGTTGAAGTCGATGCCGAAGGCCTTGCGGCTGATCTGGGTCGTGGCCGAGAACCCGGCCTTGGTGTTCCCGTAGGCGTCCACGCCGACGCCGAAGAACTCGGTCTCCAGTTCGACCATCTTGGTGGTGCCGTTCACGGTGAGCTCGCCGGTGATGATTCCACCCTGGCCGTCCACCTGGATGCCGGTCGAACGGAAGGCCATTTGGGGCTGGCGGTCGACGTCGAAGAAGTCGGTCGACTTGAGGTGGTTGTCGCGCATCTCGTTGTTGGTGTCGACCGAAGCCAGATCGACGGTGGCTTCGACGGTCGAGGCGGAGAGGTCGTCGGCCACGTGCACGGTGCCGGCGAAGTCGTTGAAGCGGCCGCGGACCTTGGACAGACCCATGTGCCGGACGGTGAAGCCGATCTCGGTATGGGTGGGATCGATGGCCCAGGTTCCGGTGGTGAGGGTGGGGACGTCGATGATGGTCATGGTGGATGCCTCCTCGGCAGGTAAGTTCAACGTTGAAAGACAGTATTTCAACAATGAAATAAATGTCAAACGTGGTAGGATGGGATTGATGTCACACCCGACCACCGACGCGACCCGCTGGCTGAGCGCCGAGGAGCAGGTCTTCTGGCGTCGCTGGATGGAGGTCACGACCCTGGTCGGCGGAGCGATCGAGCACGACCTCAAGGATTCGGCGGGTCTCAGCTCAGGGGACTACGAGGTTCTGGTCCGCCTGTCCGAGGCGCCGGACCGTCGGCTGCGAATGAGCGAGCTGGCCGCCCAGACGATTCACTCGCCCAGCCGTCTGAGCATGCGAGTCGACCGGCTGGCCAAGCTCGGACTCGTCACCAGGGCGCGGTGCCCCGAGGACGGCCGGGGCCTCTTCGCTGTTCTGACCGACGCCGGATTCAACCGGCTGGCTCAGGCTGCTCCCGACCACGTCGCCTCGGTGC
>JBFGLT010000037.1:0-20679 GCA_041576015.1 Acidimicrobiales bacterium | reverse complement strand
GCTCGGCGGCCCGGCGCAGCGACTGCTCGGCCGGGATGTCGACATGCACGTAGGCGTGGAGTTCCCGGTCGGTGGTCCCAACGCCGACCGACAGCTGGCCCGTCACACCGTCGACCCGACCAATCTCCAGACCGACGACTTCGGCGACGAGGTGACCGAAGTCGTCGACGGGGACTGCCCCGACCGACTCGAAGAGGCCGCGATGTGCCTCGGCCGCCGGCGAAAGCAGCGGAACTGAGGGCAGCGGCGCTGGCGCAGCCGTGGCGAGCGCAGTCTGGTCGATGACCGACACCGACACGTGCGCGAAACCCTCGGCGTGCCGGGCTAGCGCCGGCGCCTGATCGACCGGAGCGACGACTTCGATCGCCCGTGGCCGCTCACGGGCCCATGTCAGGATCGCCCCGAGTCCGAAGGGGCGGCGCTCGAGGCCACCGTCTTCTTCCGGAGTGGGCAGCAGTACTGCGAGCCGCTCACCGTCGTCGACGGCGGCTGCGAAGGTGCACGGCACCGGCTCGGGTGAGGAGCCGAAATGGTTCCGAATCACCGCCGCCAAGATGGCGGCAGCGAGGTGGGGGGACGGTGAGCTCAGCTCTTCTTCCGGCGACCGAATCGGCGCTCGAACCGCTCCACCCGTCCGGCGGTGTCGACGATCTTCATCGTGCCGGTGAAGAACGGGTGACTCGCCGAAGAGATCTCGACCTTGTAGAGCGGGTACGTGTTGCCGTCGGTCCACTCGATCGTGTCGTCGGTCTCGATGGTCGACCGGGTCAGAAAGGCAAACTCGGCCGAGGAGTCCTGGAACACCACAGGGCGGTAGTCGGGGTGGATTCCTGACTTCATAAGACCTGCCAGCGTATCGGGCGCACCCCTGCTTTGCGCGCCGGGCGGACGTGGCGCTCTCTTCTACAATGCGAACCGTGGCGGCCTGCGATCGGTGCGGAGCTTCAGTCGGTCCGACGGGGTGCCCACGCTGCGCACTCGTCGACCGGTCGCCCGCGCCACTCGGGACATCGGTGCTTCAGACCCAGCACGTCTCCAGCACCCGTCGTCCTCGGGTACTCGCCGCCGCAACCGCGGCGCTCATGCTGATCACACTGGTTGTCTGGGGGGCGCTGAATCGACCGGCGGGACCAGCCGGGTATGCCGCCGACGAGACGACACCTGCGAGCGACCCTCACCCACCTCGTCTCGGGACCGAGACCGAGGCCGCAGCTGCAGCTGCAGCTGCAGCTGCAGCTGCAGAAATGCTGGAGTCGCTCACCACGGTTGTGCCGCTGGCACCCCTCAATCCCCCCACTGCACCGCCGACAACCGAACCACCCGGGCCCCGTTTCGAAACGCCATTCGGTGCGACCAGCTCCCCCTATGTGGCACTGATCGGGGGGCCATCAAAGACGATCGCCCTCGACCTCGTGACCGGCGAGATGCGGGTCGGCCCCAGCGGCGTTGTCAATCCGGTCCTGATCGTCGACGACTATGCGGTTTGGCGGAACGAGGCGGCGGGCTTCCTCGGCTTCTCCCCGCTGGTCGATCTGGTCGATGTCCAACCTCTGAACGGCGTCGCCAGCTCGGCTGGCGTGGCTGCCGGCGTTCGATCCAACACCCTGACCTGGGTCGAGGCCGGCAGCGGAACCAGGGTCACGGTCCGGGAGATGTCGCTTGACGCAAACGAGATCACGGCCGAGATGACCATCGACGGATGGCTCGGTTCGATGCACCTCGACGGTGGCGTCGAGTTCATCAGCCCGTCGGCGGGGGGCGTGTATCGGCGATCGTCGACGGGCTACGAGCTGGTACTCGCCGACGCTGCGGTCCTCGCCCAAGGTCACGGGCTGCTACTCGTCACCCAGTGCGACGAGCGGCTTCGTTGCGATCATGACTGGTATGACACGACGAAGATGGAAGCGCAGGGTCTGGCGACGCCGGCAGAGGGACAGAGCCTCCTCAGCGGCCGGGTGCTCGGGCCCGGCTGGATCTCGGTTGCGTCTCCGCAAAACAGGAGCGGAATGAGCGATCTCCTCGCTGTCCGAACCGGGCAACTCGTGTCCGACGTCGGCCATCTCTGGTCCGAACATCCGGTCGACGTCTCGTCCGATGGCAGCGTCGCGGTCGGTGCTCTCGACGGTGCTGTCCAACTGATCGACCTGATGACCGGAGATCGCGCCGTTGTGACCTTCCGGGCTTCGCTCGGGATGAGCCCGATCCACTCGGTGTTCTTGGTGCCCGAGAGCGCGCTCGGCGACTCACTCGACGAGTTCGCCCGAATCGGGTCCGCCAGGTGACGCCGACGCCGCTAGGAGAGGAGCTCCGCGTTCGAGCTGGTCTGACCGACCCGATCGAGCAGGTTCTGCATGGCCACCAGTGGGTCGTCGTCGGCCACCGAGGCTCGGAGTTTGGCGACGAGCTCGGCCTCCTCGGCATCGAAGAGCTGGTCCTCTGACCTCGTGAACGATCGCTTCAGATCGATCGCGGGGAACGTGCCCCGGTCGGCGAGCCGACGCGAGAGATGGATCTCGGCGGTGGCGGTACCTCGGAACTCTTCGAGGATGAGCTCGTCGACGGGCGAGCCGGTCTCGCTGGCGACGGCGGCGATGATCGTGAGCGAACCTCCCTCCTCGAGCGCCCGAGCTGCGCCGAAGAACCGCTTGGCGGGATAGATGGCCGATGCGTCGACCCCTCCCGAAAGGAGTCGACCGCCGGCTGACGCCGTCAGGTTGTAGGCCCGCACGAGGGCGGTCAGGCCGTCGACGAGCAGCACCACGTCGCTGCCTTCCTCGACCATCCGCTTGGCCCTCTCGAGCGCCATCTCGGCGACAGCAACCTGTTCCTCGGGCGACCGGTCGAAGCCGCTGGCGATCACCTCGCCGCTCTCGAGCTTCCGGCCGATCCTGGTGATTTCCTCGGGCCGGTCGGCCAGGAGCATCACGAGCAGCCGTGCGTCCGCGTGGTTGGTCTCAACCGCCCGTGCGATGTCGGTCAAGAGGGTGGTGACGCCGGTCTCCGGCGGTGCGACCAGTAGGGCCCGCTGACCCTTGCCGAGAGGGACGGTGAGATCGATGATCCGCCCGACGATCGATGCGTCGGTCTCGAGCGAGAGGGCCTCGTTGGGGAAGACGGGCGTCAGTTTGTCGAAACGTGCTCGATCCTTGACCAGCTCGGGATGCCTGTCGTTGATCAGTTCGAGCGAATGAAGGGCGGCGTTGCGCTCGTTCCGGGCGGCCGGCCGCGCCGTCCCGGACACGTAGTCGCCCTTGCGAAGACCGAAAACTCGAACCGTCTTGAGGGGTACATAGACGTCCTCGGGAGAGGGCAGCGCTCCGTCCACTCGGAGGAAGCCGTATCCCTCCTCGCGGAGGTCGAGGTTTCCGCCGACCGGCTGGGGCTCGGTGTTCACGTTTTCCTCCTCCCGATCCCGGCTCCTGCCGCGTCGCCGCCGGCGGCGGTTGGGGGAATCGTCCTCTTCGTCCTTCGCCGGCTCGGTTCGGACGTTGCCATCGTCGGTCTGGGGTTCTTTGCGGTTCGGATCGTCTCCGCCACCTGCAGCTTCGTCGCTACCGGAATCGGCCGCGGCTGCGTTGTCGGCGGTCCCCTTGCCGTCGTTTTCACGCTTCCCGCCGCCGTTGCCACCGGCGGGCTCCTCGGCACCATTGCGACCGGACCGAGACGACCCACGGTCCTCGCTCGCCCGTTCGGTGGGCATCTTCTTGTCGGCAAGTTCATCTCCCTCGCCGGCGGTGAGCTCGAGGACCATTTCGATCAGCTCGTCCTTCTTGGCCCGGCTGGAGGGTTTGCCCCCGAGGGCGGTGATGATGGTCTGCAGCTCGCTGCGGTCCTTCTTCGACAGATCGTCGCGGACGGCGTCACTCACGGTGGAACTCTCCGGTGTGGGTCAGGGGCGCTATGGCTCTCGGGTCTCGATGGGGGCGAACGCTGCGCTGCGCTGAGTGCGCTACGACTCGTTCTCGCCGACTTCGGACTGTAGCGGCAGATGGGCTCGGATCGCGTCCAAGTCGTTGGGAATCACGTCGAATCGTTCCGGACGGGTCATCAGGTCGCCGATCCGCGCTGGCATCTCGGGCGCCTGACCGGTGGCCTCCTCCACCGCGGCGGCGAACTTCGCCGGATGGGCGGTTCCCATCACGACGAGCGGGACGTCCGGGTCGCGGCGCCGGTTGCGGCCGACGTGGAGCCCGACCGCCGTGTGCGGATCGACGACGATGCCGCGCTCTCGGTACACGTGCCGCATCTCGGCGATCGTCCCCGGGTCGTCGAGCCGGCCGGCGTCGAACTCGGAGCGAATCCGGTCCATCCAGGGTCCGGGCACCAACGCCGATCCGGTCTGGCGGAACGCCGTCAGCAACTCGGTGACCGCCGCCGCGTCGGCGCCGCTGGCCTCGAACAGGAGCCGCTCGAAGTTGCTCGACACCTGGATGTCCATGCTGGGCGAGAGCGATGGAACCACGGCCTCGGCACGGAGCTCGCCCGTCTCCATCACCCTGGTCAGGACGTCGTTGCGGTTCGAGGCGATGATGAGCTGGTCAACGGGCAATCCCATGTGCTTTGCGTACCAGGCAGCGAGGACATTGCCGAAGTTGCCGGTGGGGACGCTGAAACTGACGGCTCCGCCGGCCGGGGCGACCCGCAGGGCGGCGCTCACGTAGTAGGCGATCTGCGCCATGACCCGGGCCCAGTTGATGCTGTTGACCGCCGCCAGGCCGGCCTGTCTGCGCAGGGTGGTGTCGGCGAAGGCTGCTTTGACCAGATCCTGGCAGTCGTCGAAGGTCCCCCGCACCGCCAGATTTGTGACGTTCGGTGCATCGACGGCGGTCATCTGTCGGCGTTGGACGTCGCTGACCCGTCCTTCGGGATGAAGGATCACGACATGCACACGGGACCGGTTCGCCAGTGCGTGGATGGCGGCTGAACCGGTGTCGCCGGACGTTGCGCCGATAACGGTGACCCGCTGTTGCCGCCGGGTCAGCTCGTGGTCGAGCAGCCGTCCGAGAAGCTGGAGTGCGAAGTCCTTGAAGGCAAGCGTGGGACCGCCGGAGAGGTCGCAGAGCCAGGCGGCGTGACCGAGGTCGATCAGTGGCGCAACGTCGGGATGGACGAACCCACGGTAGGTTTCGGTCACCATGTCGACGAAGTCGGAACGGGCGATGGACCCTTCGACGAAGGGCCACATGACCCGCACCGCCACCTCGGCATAGCTGAGGTCGGGTCCGAGGGTGGGGTCGAGGTCGGGGATCTCCGACGGGACGTAGAGACCGCCGTCGCTCGCCAACCCTGCGACCAGAACGTCGGCGAACAGCAGCTCCGGCGCTTTGCCGCGGGTGGACCGGTAGACGATGGGCACAGCGGTCACCCCACGACCCGGAGAACACTCCGGACCGTTTCGACCACGGGAAGGCGCTCGAAGGCGGCGAGGGTGTTCCGCAGATCTCGCTCCGGGGCTCCGTGGGTGATGAAGATCAACCGGGCGATCTCGGGCCGGTGGCCACCGTCGTCGGGATGAAGGTCGTGTTGCTCCATGATGCGGATCGACACACCGTTGTCGCCGAGGGCGCCGGCGACCTGCGCGAGAACCCCTGGAGCATCGGCGACCTCGAGGTTGACGTAGAAGGCACTGGGGAGGTCGTCGATCGGTGTGATGGGGACACGCTCACCAACCGTGACCGGCCGGTGCCCGCCGAGGCGGAGAGCGGCGGCCGCCTCCAACACGTCGCCGAGGACCGCAGAAGCGGTTGGCGCCCCGCCGGCTCCCCGGCCGTAGAACATCAGCTCGCCGGCTGCTGTTCCCTCGACGAACACGGCGTTGAAACTGTCTCGCACACTGGCCAGCGGGTGATGGTTCGGGACCATGGCCGGGTGCACTCGCACTCCGACCGAGCGGACGCCATCGCCGTTCAGATGTTCGGCGATGGCCAGCAACTTGATGTCGAAGCCGAGCCGGCGGGCGAAGTCGATGTCGGTGGCGGTGACGCCGGAAATGCCTTCGTGGTAGACGTCTCCGGCGACGACGTTTGCCCCGAAGGCGATCGAGGCCATGATCGCCGCCTTGGCACCGGCGTCGAATCCTTCGACGTCGGCGGTCGGATCTCGCTCGGCGTACCCGAGCCGTTGGGCCTCGGCGAGGGCCTCGCCGTAGCCGGCACCGTCCTCGGCCATCCTGGTGAGGATGTAGTTGGTGGTGCCGTTGACGATCCCCATGATGCGGGTCACGTTCTCGCCGGCGAGGCTGGCTCGCAGGGCGCGAACGATCGGGATGGCCCCAGCGACAGCCGCCTCGAACAAGAGATCGACCCCGGCGTCCTCGGCCACGGCGAGCAGTTCAGCCCCGCAGTTGGCGATCAGTTCCTTGTTGGCTGACACCACGGGCTTTCCGGCCCGGAGGGCAGCGATGATCAGCGACTTGGCTGGTTCGATGCCGCCGATCACCTCGACCACGATGTCGACGTCGCTGCGGCCGACGACCGCCTCGGCGTCGGTGGTGAACAACTCGGGATCGACACCACCGCTGCGAGCCTTGGTGATGCTGCGAACGGCCACCTGACGGACGACGAGATCCGACCGCTCCCCCACCAGCTCGGCGAGTGCGCCCCCCACCGTCCCGCATCCGAGGAGTCCGATTCCGAGCGTCTTCACCCCCGCATCCTATTAGGGGTCAGGTCTACGTTTGCCTTGCTGGGGTCAGGTCTACGTTTGCCTCGGCCCACACTCCGATTTGCGGAGCGGACGCGAGTCCGATCACGCTGCCGCCGCGCCAGCCAGGCAGCACCACAGACCAGCGAACGTGCCGAGCGAAGCGAGTCCGAGCGGCACGCCCTCTCGATGGGAGGGCGCAGAGCGAGGCAACTAGTACGGCATCGTGTCGGTGAAGACGATGAACTCGGCCGATTCGCTGAAACCGACCATGACCGTACCCCGGCTCATCGAACCCGAGCTGAGCTGTCCAAGCCAGAAGGCACGGCCGGCTTCGTCGGGCTCACGGTCGAGAACGTTGCGGTAGACGAGATCGATGAACTCCTCGTCACTGAGCGACCCGTAGGTGTTCTGGAACTCGTCGGACCTGACGAACTCATTGCTGAGCGACCCCAAACCGGCGCCGAGGGTCAGCCGCTCGAGCCAGTAGTCGAGTCCGGCCTGGTCGGCGCCCCGTCTGAAGTAGGCCCGGTAGAGGCGTTCGATACGGTGGGCCAGGGGCAACGCCGGCGCAGTTGTGAGGGTGCGGTTGCGGAATTCCGGTCCTTCGGAGAACTCGGTCATGAGCCGCCCTCGACTCATCCCGGCGGCGAGTTGGCCGAGCCAGAACGTTCGTCCCGCCGGTTCGGCCGGGCGGCCGAGGACGTTGAGGTAGACGAGGTCGACGAACTCCTCGTCGCTGAGCGAGCCGTACTCGTTCTGGAACTCGGTCGAGGCGGCAAAAGCCGACGACACGCCCTGAAGCGACCCTCCCCGCGCTCTGGCAACCATCCACTCTCGCAGTCCGCCCGGGTCGGGCTCCCGGTCGAAGTAGGCGAGGTACAGACGCCGGATCTGGTCGCTCAGGTGAGGCCCCTCGAGCGACGCGGTCGTGACGATCGGGATGACCGGGCCGTCCAGATCGATCACTTCGAGGATCCCCTGGGTCGCTCCCGGTCGAGACAGCAGGACGAACCGGCCGGTGATCGATGCGTCCTTCGGCGTTCCCAAGACAGCCGCCCCCGACGGCTGCAGGTATTCGAGAACCCCGTTGGTATGCCAGCGGTAGAGCTCGTCGTTGGACCCGAAGATGACCGAATCACCGTCCCCGGCGAAGGCAACACCGGGCTCCCGGCCGCCGGCCGGCGCCGGAAACTCGACCGGCGTTGGCGTTCCGCCGCTCGTTGCCCCGACGGTGAATCGAGCGCCGGAGTCGGGAACGAGGACCTGGAGGCTTCCGTCCCGATTGATCCCGGTCACCGCTGTGAGCGGGCTGAAGGTCACCGTTCCGCTGGCCACCGCCACCTGTCGGACGCCGCTGCTGAAACGAAAGAGCACTCGCTGGCCGTTGGCGGTGACGTAGACGTCCCGCTCGTCGGGTCCCGGGGCCGGATTCACCGCAGCGCTGAAACTACGGACCCGGGTGGAGGTCCAGATCCGCAGAACCCCCGACCCGCCGCTGGTTTGTTCGGTATAGGCGATGACGGCACCCGATTGGGACATGGCCATGTCGGTGATCAGGCCACCGTCGGACGGAAGGGCGATGGTCTGACCCGTCGTTCGCTCCCAGCGGATCGGCTGGCCCTCCGAGGTGTAGAGCGCCACGCCACCGTTGTCCGAGACCGCAAACGGGTGGGAACCGTCGCCGCCGAGGATGACGGTCTGTCTCCGCACGGTGTCGAAGAGACCCAGCCCGGTACCGGTCCGGTCGAACAGGACGAACTGACCGTTGGCCGACAGATCGACGCGACCGCCGTCGAGGTCGGCGGCCAGACCAACGAGCGTCGGCGTGACTCGAATCCGCCCGGGCGCCAGGGAATCCACCGGATCGGTGGCCGCCGCTGCCGGACTGAGGATCGCCAGGACGAACAGACACGCTAGGAGCGGCACCCCAACGACACGACGCATGGCGTCGATCATTCCATGAACGAGCGTCGGGCGGGCGCCGCTCGGCGCCCGGGAGCCGGATCGCTGGGCGAGATGACCCAGCGACGGTTGTCAGCCGAGGTCGGTGAGCAGCAGATCGTCGAGGGTCTCGCGTCGCACAACGAGTCGGGCCGCACCGTGCGAGCAGAACACCACCGGGGGACGCAGCACCTTGTTGTAGTTGCTGCCCATGCTGTGCCCGTAGGCGCCGGTGACCGGCGTGGCGAGGCGATCGCCGACGCTCAGGTCGTCGGGGACAGCTGCGTCTCTCACCAGGATGTCGCCACTCTCGCAATGCTTGCCGACCACCCGGGCTCGCATTCGCCGCTCAGCGGTGACGGCCCGGGGGGCGAAGGTCTCGTATCCCGAGCCGTAGAGGACCGGTCGAGGATTGTCGCTCATGCCTCCGTCAACGGCGATATAGGTGCGAATGCCGTCGAGAGCCTTGATCGTTCCGACGGTGTAGACGGTGACAGCCGAGGCGGCGACGATCGACCGGCCCGGTTCAATGCCGATCTGGGCACTGATGCCGGCGGCCGCCGCTTCCCGCTTGAGGATGGCGCCCCACTGGCTGATCGTCGGTGCCTCTTCCCCTGTGACGTAGGGGACTCCAAGCCCTCCACCGACCACAAGCTCTGGAAGTCCGAACGGGTTGGCGAAGTCGGCCAGCACCCGGAGGGATCGAGCGAAGCTGTCGACCCGAAAGACCTGCGAGCCGATGTGGGCGTGAATGCCGACCAGGTTCACCGAAGCAGAGCCGGCCGCCCGTTCCACCGCCTTGGTCGCCAGGCCGGAGCTCACCGTGAATCCGAACTTCGAGTCGTCCTGGCCGGTGGCGATGAACTCGTGGGTGTGGGCCTCCACCCCGGGGGTCACCCGAAGCAGGACGTCGGGGACGGGCAGACCCTCCTCGTGGAGTGTGTCGAGGCGGTCGAGTTCGTCGAAACTGTCCACGACCAGTCGACCGACCCGCTCGGTCAGCGCCATGCGAAGTTCGGCGTCGCTCTTGTTGTTGCCGTGGAAGACCAGATCGGCAGCGGGAACACCGGCCGATCGGGTGATGTGGAACTCACCGGCGGTGGCGACATCGAGGGTCATGCCCTCCTCGTGCACGAGGCGGGCGACCGCTCTGCAGAGGAACGCCTTGGTTGCGTAGGTGGCATTGCGACCGAACGCATCGACCGCTTCGCGGGCTCGAGAACGCATCTGATCCTCGTCATAGATGAAGATCGGGGTGCCGAACTCCGAAGCGACATCGAGCACGTCGCAGCCTCCGATCATCAGCTGGCCAGACGAACCCACCTGAGCGCTGTCGGGTAGCAGATGCCACGGAATCGGGCTCATGGTCGCATCTGCTACATCTGTTCGGGTGCGTGCACGCCGAGCAGATCGAGTCCGATCGCCAGGCCGATCCGTGTGCCCTCGACCAGCCACAGCCGGGCCTGTTGCAGCTCGGAATCGACGTCGGATCGCAGGATCGGGCAATGGGTGTAGAAGCTGTGGAAGCTCCCCGCCAAATCACGAACCCATGTCGTGATCCGGTGTGGCGAGCGGTCGCGTGCGGCGAGCGACAGGACGTTCGGCAGCTCGAACAGTTGACGGAGCACCATGAGCTCGTTTTCGTCGAGGAGCTGCTCGAGCGGCACAACGACGAGCGCTTTCCGGTCGATGCCACGTTTGTTGGCCTCTCGCCCGATCGAGTGGATGCGGGCGTGCGCGTACTGCACGTAATACACCGGGTTCTCGCTCGCTTGAGCCTTCCACAGGTCGATGTCGATGGTCTGTGTGGTGTCGATCGACTGGAGCAGGAAGGCGAACCGGGTGACGTCTGGTCCCAGCTCGGCGACGAGTTCGTCGATCCCGATCATCGTGCCGGTCCGTTTCGAGATATTGACCTCCTCCCCGGCCCGGACCAGCTTCACGTTCTGCCCGATGATCGCCTCGTACTCGTCCGGCTCGTGACCGAGCGCACGGAGCGCAGCCCGCATTCGCGGGACATAGCCGTGGTGGTCAGCGCCGAGGACGTCGATGAGCAGGTCACCGCGATTGTATTTGTCTCGGTGGTAGGCGATGTCGGGCAGCAGGTAGGTGTACTCGCCATCTGACTTGATGAGCACGCGATCTTTGTCGTCCCCGAATTCGGTGGTCGCCAGCCACCATGCATGGTCGCGCTTGTAGACGTGGCCGGACTGTCTCAGCTCGGCGAGCGTCTGCTCCACAGCTCCGGTGGCCACCAGCGCCTTCTCGCTGCTCCAGGTGTCGAACCGCACATGCATGGCGGCCAGCGACTCCTCCACCTCGCGAAGGGCTCGCTGGACTCCCCACTCGGTCGGGTCAGCCGCATCGGGCATCTCGGCGGCCCACTCGGCGATGTAGTCGCCCTGGTAGCCGCCCTCGGGAAGCGGCCGGCCCTCCTTGCGGGCGGCAAGGCTCTGCCCGAACAGTTCGGTCTGGTTGCCGCGATCGTTGACGTAGTACTCGCGGTGCGGCTCATAGCCACACCGTTCGAGGATCCGGGCCAGGCTGTCGCCGAACGCGCCCCAGCGTCCGCCCCCGGCGTGCAGCGGTCCGGTGGGGTTGGCGCTGACGAACTCGATGTTCACCTCGATCCCGCGTCCGGTATCGAGGCGCGCATAGCCGTCTTCGCCGCCGTCGACGACTTCGCGCAGCACGTCGTGGAGCCACGCCGGGGCGAGCGTGAAGTTGACGAAGCCGGGTCCGGCGAGGTCGAGCCGTTCGACGTGACGAAGCGTCATGCCCGCCAGCTGCCCCCGCAGCTCTTCACCAAGCTGACGGGGGTTCTTCCCGGCCAGCTTGGCGCACACCAACGCCGCATTCGTGCTCCAGTCGCCGTGATCGGGATTGGCTGGTTGCTCGAGGGTGACCGCAGCCGGAATCTCGACGATGCCGAGCTGGCGGAGGCCCTGGTGGACAGCGTCGAGCAACTCATCCCGAATCATAGGTAGACCGTCGACTCTAGGCCCGGCTGGTCAAGGTTCGTGGTCTGGCCCGCCGCTGAGGATGTTTCCGGTCGTCCCCCGCCGGTCGCTGCGGTAGAGTCGACCGGCCAAGCCCTCGTAGCTCAGGGGATAGAGCATCGGCCTCCGGAGCCGTGTGCGCAGGTTCGAATCCTGCCGAGGGCGCTCCACGAAGAGACGAGTGGGACGCCGATTGGCACCACGCATCGAAGTCCGAACGGCGTGTGATCGCAGCATCGTCCGTAGTGTGAACTGATGACCAGCAATTCAGACGCGCCGGCCAGCGGGTTCCTTCCGCCTCGCTGGTTCATTCGGGCCGCATGGAAGATCCACAAGGCGCTTTTCCGGTGGAGCGGGGGCCGCTTCGGGCTGCGCGCCCCACGATCTGACCGCTACGGGCTTGGCTACCTCACCACGGTCGGGCGCCGCAGCGGTGTCGAACGCAGCGTGATGATCGGCTACATCGAGGAAGGAGATGCCGTCGTGACGATGGCGATGAACGGATGGGGCGCACCAGAACCCGCCTGGTGGCTGAACCTCCAGGCACAGCCCGAGGCCATGCTCACCATTGCCGGGGGAACGACGATCCCCGTCGTCGGACGTCGAGCAATCGGCGAGGAGCGTGACCGGCTATGGGACCGCTGGCGGCACATCGACAAGGGACTCGATGGGTTTGCCGCTCGTCGCCCCACCGAGACCGCCGTCGTCGTTCTGGATCGACGACACGAATAGCAACCCTCGTCCATCCGGCCACCGGACCACCACCGGCGGGCGACATACCGGAGAGCATCCGGCCACGACCACCTGTGGCGTCGATGTCATACTTCGTCGATGGAGCCCATGGACGCCAAGCAAACCCTGCACCGGTACCTGGAGATGGCGCGCCAGTCTCTGTTGTGGAAACTCGACGGGACATCGGAGTACGACGCCCGGCGCCCCCTCACCCCGACTGGCACCAACCTGCTGGGGCTCGTCAAGCACCTCGCCAACGTCGAGCTCGGCTATTTCGGCGACACGTTCGGACGGTTGCAGGGCGAGCGGCTACCCCGGGCCCGCGGCGAGGAGCCCAACGCCGACATGTACGCCAGGTCCGACGAAACCCGCGAGGAGATCCTCGCCCTCTACCAGCGTGCGACGGCGCACGCCGACGCCACTATCGATGCGCTGGCGCTCGATGACACCGGCTCCGTGCCGTGGTGGCCCGACGACGTCAACCCGGTCACACTGCACTGGATCCTCGTTCACGTCGTTGCCGAGACCAACCGACACGCTGGTCACGCCGACGTCCTCCGTGAACAGATCGACGGCAGCGCCGGCCATCGTCCCGGCGCGGACAACCTCCCGGACGTGGACGCCGCCTGGTGGTCGGCTTACGTCCAGCGGGTGGAAGAGGCCGCCCGTCTGGCTACAGCCGAGGACCCGGTGGCTCGAGCGGCACGGCGCTCCTCGGGCTGAGCCGACCATCGGCGCGGGGGCCGCCCGCACAGCATTCGCGGTCCCCATTCGAAGCGGCGCTCGACTCCGCACGATTCGGCGACAAGCTGTTCGGGCTGATCAGGAGTTATCCACCACCAGGGTCGCCGAGACGCCGCCGCCCGGGAGTTCTCGGCCGATGTAGTCGAGTAACGAGACGAGGAACACCGATGCGCCGAGCATCTCCAGCACCTCCTCGATGGTCACCAGGGTCACGACTGACCACACGACGTCCGGAGACTCCTCGCCCCTGTAGGTTGCGACTGCTCCACCGAGCATCTCGAACAGCAGCGCTCCGCCCAGAAACAGGACTGCGGCCAGCACGAAGCTGCGGCGAGTCCTCGGATCCAGCTCGGAGAGGAATCGCATCAACAGCCCTGCGACGGCGAGGACGAACACGAGCGCAGGAATCACCCACGCGTAGTACAGCGGGCCCCGCTCGATGCCCAGCGCGTCACGCAGCGGAATGATCATCCGCTCGTGGTACGCCAGCAGCTCGTCGGCGGCCAGCACCAGAAACATCACGCTGAGCCACGCCCACTCCCGCTCGGGCCGGTGCCGGCTGATAGCGAAGAGCCCGATGGCACAGGACACCAGCAACAGCGCTGAGAAGAACGACGGGAGGTTCGATTCGGCGTCGACGTTCACGACGAACCCGAGGAAGCGCATGACCTCGGAGTCCGGGAACGCCCAGACTCCCAGACGGCCCAGAAGACTCAGCGTTGCCAACACCACGATGACTCCGGCGAGGCCAGCGAGGACCCGTGCGGGCCTGGCACGGAGTTCGGATGAGACGTGCAAACTCGTGCCGAACTCTGATTCCGAGGTGAGCATCATCGGGATCTCCTTTTCGCCGGCGGTGACCGCTTTTGGCGCGCACGTTTTCCCACCAACCACACAGGGTAGCAATGGACCCGACGACCGACCACCGAGGGTCCTTCCATGGCCAGGCCGTGTGCGACGGACGAGCTGTCGCCATCCGGCCTGGTGGACGACGGGACCAGAGCCGGGCTGGGCCATCGGGCCCTGGCGTCGTTGCGATCGAGCGGCAAGTCTCGGGGTGACGCTGATTGGAGGTGGCGCGCCCATGGCCAGAGACCGACAGGTGCCGACGATCGAACTCCTCCCCGACGGGCCGAACCGGTGGCGGATCGAGCCGTTCGGACCGATGCACGTACCGGGGATCGTCTACGCGTCGGAGTCACTGCTCCCGGACATCAAGCGCGACCGGGCCCTCGAGCAGGTGTGCAACGTGGCGACCCTTCCCGGGATCGCCGGTGCCTCCTACGCCATGCCCGACATCCACTGGGGGTACGGGTTCCCGATCGGTGGCGTGGCGGCCACGGACATCTCCGCCGGCGGAGTGGTCTCGCCCGGCGGGGTCGGCTTCGACATCTCGTGTGGAGTCCGCCTTCTCTTGTCGAACCTCGACGAAGCCGGCTTCCAGCAGCATCGCCGCCCGTTGATGAACCGGCTGGCCCGCTCGATCCATCGGGGAATGGGTCCGGGCGGTACCTGGCATCTCGCCGACCGGTCCGAGCTCATCCAGGTACTACGGCATGGGGTCCGGTATGCCGTCTCCTGCGGCTTTGGCACCGACGACGACGTCGCTCGGTGCGAAAAGGTCGACCCAGCGCTGGTGCCAGACGACCCCAGCCTGGACATCACCGAACGGGCGCTCGAGCGGGGATTCCGGCAGATCGGCTCACTCGGGTCTGGGAATCACTTCCTGGAGGTTCAGGTCGTCGACCGCGTGATCGATGCCGGCACCGCCGAACACTTCGGCCTCCACGCAGGACAGGTGGTCGTCATGATCCACTCCGGGTCACGAGGACTGGGCCACCAGGTGTGCACCGACCACGTCGCCGCCATGGATGGAGCAATGTCGAGGTACGGCATCGCCGTTCCCGACCGGCAACTGGCGTGTGTGCCGGTGGATTCCCCCGAGGGGGCGTCGTACATCCGCGCCATGACCTGCGCGGCCAACTACGGGAGGGTGAACCGACAGGTTCTTGGCCACGCCGCTCGACTGGCATTCGCCGAGACCGTCGCCGCGAGCACGCTTCGGTTGTTGTTCGATGTCTCGCACAACCTCGCCCACCTCGAGGACCATGTCGTCGAGAGCCGATCGATCCGGATGTGCGTTCACCGTAAGGGGGCCACGCGAGCCCTCCCTCCTGGCCACCCCCATCTGCCCGATGCCCTGCGTGACGTCGGACAACCGGTGCTGGTGCCAGGCTCGATGGGGACGGCCAGCTGGGTGCTGGTCGGTGTCGAAGGATCGGGCGCCTACCACTCGGCCTGTCACGGGGCCGGACGGACGATGAGCCGCCATCAGGCGCGCCGCCTGGTTCAGGGCCGGCGGCTCGAACGCGAGCTCGAAGGCCAGGGGATCTCGGTCCGGGGGACATCGGCCCGGGGCTTGGCCGAGGAGGCACCCGTCGCCTACAAGGACGTCGACGAAGTGGTGGCGGTGTGCGAATCGGCCGGCCTCGCCAGGACCGTCGCCCGGCTCCGCCCCGTGGGAGTGATCAAGGGCTGAGCCCTCATACGTCGATCAGGACCCGGCAGCGGAAACCGTCCGCGTCTTCGGACACCTCGAGGCCCGACAGTGACACCGACTTTGGCACCGAGCCGACCTGGTTCACATCGGCAACCGGAACCGGCTCGTATCGAGCCCTACACGCCGTCGGTTCGGCTGAGATCACCTCGATGTGGGCGGGAACGACCCCGGCGACATCGACGGTGAACAGGAGTTCGTTCAGCCAGGCCGCCACGAGACGCTCGACGTCCGGGGCCGTCACCTCGATCGAGCGCCATTCGGTCGAAGCGGCGATCGCCGGCACCCGGGCGAATCCCTCGACGAGTCCTCGACCGGCCTCGGTGAGACAGGCGGCCAGATCCGGACCCCAGGCCTCCAGGATCGTGTCGGCTGTGTGGGGGCGGGTGCGGTGGCCACTGGATCGCTGCATAGGCCGATGATGGCGCAGGCAGGTTCGGACCTTCGACCCTCGTGGCAGCCGGCGATCGCAACTTGGATGAAGACAGGGACGAACCTCAGGAGGTCCCCTCGTGTTCGTGGACCGGGATGCTCTGTTCGACGACCGGGTCGACGCCGGCCGCCGGTTGGGTGGGCAGCTCGGGCATCTGCGCGGACCGGACACAGTGGTGGTCGGGCTTCCACGGGGCGGTGTGCCGGTCGCCGCCGAAGTCGCCCGGGCGCTCGACGCCCCGCTCGATGTGATCCTCGTCCGAAAACTGGGGGCGCCGTTCCAGCCGGAACTGGCGATCGGAGCGATCGGCGAGGACGGGGTGCGGGTGATCAACGAGGGTCTGGTCCGAGATGCTGGAGTTCTGGACACCCAGCTCGCCGAGATCGAGGCTCGTGAACGAGCAGAGCTCGAGCGCCGGGTTATCCGATATCGAAGCGGGCGGGGCCGGATGCCCCTCGCTGGCCGCTTGGTCGTCCTCGTCGACGACGGCGTCGCAACCGGATCGACGGCGCGCGCCGCCTGCGAGGTGGCCAGCGCCGAGGGTGCGTCCCGTGTCGTGCTGGCCGTTCCCGTCGCCCCACCAGACTGGCGGCGGCGGCTGGCCGGCGTGGCTGACGAGCTGATCTGTGTGGCCACGCCCAAGCCCTTCTACAGCGTCGGCCAGTTCTACGCCGATTTCGGCCAGACCACCGACGACACCGTTGTCTCGCTTCTGCGGCAGGCCGCTCGGACCGCCGGCACCGACCAAGAAGATGGCACCGCGCCGCCCCGGGACGAGACGGTTGTCGTCGGCGTCGAATCGGTACAGCTGGGTGGCCGGCTCACCGTGCCCGAAGACGCCCGAGGCCTGGTGATCTTCGCCCACGGCAGCGGAAGCAGCCGTCACAGCCCACGGAACCGGTTCGTCGCGACAGAGCTCAACCGGGCCGGGCTGGCCACGTTGCTCTTCGACCTCCTCACTCCGGAGGAGGAGCCCGGCCGGGCGAACGTGTTCGACATCGAACTCCTCGGCCGTCGGCTGGCTCTGGTCACCGACCAGGTCGTCGGCGAGCCGGGCTTGAAGTCGCTGCCCGTCGGGTACTTCGGCGCCAGCACCGGCGCAGCAGCGGCGCTGGCCGCCTCGACGGAGACCGACGTCGCCGTCTCGGCCATCGTGTCCCGCGGTGGTCGGCCGGACCTGGCGGCCAGCTATTTCACCTCGGTGACCGCTCCGACGCTGTTGATCGTCGGCGGTCGAGATGAGGTCGTCCTCGACCTGAACCGCCGGGTCCAGCGAGAACTGCAGTGCCCGTGTGAGCTGGAGATCGTACCCGGGGCGACACACCTGTTCACCGAAGCGGGTGCGCTGGCCACCGTGGCCGACCTGGCGACCGGATGGTTCGTTCGGCACCTGGCGCCGGATTCCCGCTCCACCGAGACCGCCGGCCGGTAGGGGTCATTCGGGCCACACCGCTTCGACTTCGTCGACGAGATCCCACGCTGTGATCGTGCCTCCGGTGTAGACCGTCGCCGTCCGCCACAGCACGTTGGATCCGATCTCCGCCGGCATGAGGTCGGATCCATCGAAGCGGAAGACCTCGGCACCGACCAGGATTTCGGCGATCCGTTGGTCAGCCGGTGACCGGTAGGCACCGGTGTCGTGGAGCAGGTGAGCGCTGAGGTAGCCGCCGGCCCCGGACCGGATCCGGTTGTTCGGGAAGTCGGGGCTGGCGATGTAGGACATCAGCGACCACGTGGCGGCCGTTTCGTCCATGGCGACCGCCATGGCGCCGGCGCCCAGCACCACCTGACCGAACCGGTCGTCGACGGTCGGGAGGTAGAACAGGTCGATGTCGCCGCCCGGACCCAGGGTCGCACCGGCGGCGGCGTACTCAGCACCGATGAAGCTGGCCTGTCGGTGGAGAACGCAGTCGCCGGCGAGATGATCGATGGCGGCCTGTTGGTAGGGAGTCGAGTCGATCGCCGACCGACCACCGTTGACGTTGCCAGGAGTGAACCACATGTCGCCGACCCTCTCGAGGGCCGCCACGACCCGAGGATCGTTGAAGGGAACATCGTGATCGACCCACTGGTCGTAGAACGCCGGCCCCTCCAGCCGCAGCAGGTAGTCCTCCAACCAGTCCGTCAACGGCCACCCCGATGCGCCACCGGAGGCGATCCCGATACACCAGGGAGTGAGACCGTCCATCCGGATGCGGTCGACGAGAGCCTCGAAGCCCGCGAAGGTGGTGGGGACGGCATAACCCCGCTCTGCGAACACCCGCGGCTGATACCACACCAGGCTCTTGACATTCGCCGACAGCGGAATGCCGTACAGGCGACCATCGCGGCTGGCCAGCTCGAGCCAGAACGGATCGAACCCAACTGCGGCCTGCCGCCGAACCAGTTCCGGGGCCGGAACCAGCGCTCCCCGCTCGATCAGCCGCTGGATTCGTCCGGGCTGAGGGATGATCGCCACATCCGGAGGGTCGTCCGCCGCCAGCAGTTCGTCGAGAACCGCCTCGGCATCGAGGGTGCCGGTGTACTCGACTTCGATGCCGGTGACCTCGGTGAACTCCCTGAACGCCAGCTCGAGGCTGGCCTCGGCGGCGCCGACCTCGGGTCCGAGCACCGTGACGACCGCACCGGGTATGGGAGGGAGCTGCTCGAGGGCGCCCGACTCCGGAACGAAGCCGTCGATGACGAAGCGGGGTGCCACCGTACGGATGGATGGCCCCGGCACGGTGGACGAAGTCGTGGCCGGTAGCTCGGTCGTCGGTGGCGCGAAGTCCTCGATGTCGGCACCCACCTGCTCGGAGGGGTCGAATTGCGCCACCTCGACCGAGCAGGCTGCCACCGCCAGAAGCGCAGCCAACCTGACGACGAAGGTTCGGCCGCTCATCGACCGAAAGCGGTCGGGTCGGACCCGCCGGCCAGCTGAATCCGGTCGACGGCGGCCCGCCGTCGTTGCACGATCCCCGAGATCTCCTCGGCGAATCCGAAATCGGTTCGGGCGATGCCGTCGACCATTCCACCCGGCACGATGATTGCAGCGACGTCAGTGAGAGCGCGGATCGTCAGCAGGTTGGGCTTGGAGCCGAGCATGCCCTGTTCGCCGAACACATCGCCGCGCTTGAGCGTGACCACTTCGTCGTCGTCGCGTAGGCCAACCGCTGTTCCGGTGAGGATGATGCCGAGACCTTTGCTCGGCGTGCCCTCGATCTGAAGCACCTCGCCGGCACCGAATCGAAGCAGCCGGCTGCTGGTGGCGTAGGGCCCCGGCTGATCGGCGAGCGCAGCGGCTCGTTCCAGCTC
This sequence comes from Acidimicrobiales bacterium, assembly GCA_041576015.1. Taxonomy (GTDB): domain Bacteria; phylum Actinomycetota; class Acidimicrobiia; order Acidimicrobiales; family SZUA-35; genus JABDIY01. The sequence continues at coordinate 1,334 of JBFGLT010000037.1, read as the reverse complement.
GTCGGCGACGGGATCGGCCAGCGACGACTCGGCCAGGGAGCGAACGCGCCGCTGCACGCGATCGGGGGCGTCGGGATCGTCGAGCACGCCGGCGTCGTAGTGGTGCAGCGTCCGTATGGGGAACGGGATCGTGATGCCATAGCGTTTGGCGGCGTACCAGATCCTGGTCATGAAGTGGGACCGAACCGCCGGCATGATGTCGTAGCTCTCGATGTGCAACCAGACCTCGTAGCCGACGGAGAAGTCGTCGTAGCTCGTGCACCGGATGTCGATGGGGCGGTCGGCCATCAGGTTCGGTGTGCCCTCGACCACCTCGGTCAGCATCTCTTTGACCGCGTTGGGCGGATCGCTGTAGCTGAAGCCGAGTGAGATGACCTCGACGTGTTCGATCTCGGGTCGGGAGTTGTTGACCACCAGCTGGTTGCCGAACACGATGTTGGGGACGACGACCAGGTCCTCTTGGCGGGTGCGAAGCCGGACGGTCCGCCAGTTGATGTCGGTGACCTTCCCCTCCACACCGTCGACGTCGATCCAGTCACCAACGCTGAACGGCTTCTCGCTGAGGATGGCGATCCCGCCCATCAGGCTGGCCAGCGTGTCCTGGAGGGCCAGCCCGATCACCAGACCACCGATTCCGAGGGCGGCGAACGCACCGGTGATGCTGAGGCCCCAGATGTTGTTGAGGATCAACAGCGACCCGATGGCGAACAGCGTGATCCGCGCAATGTCGATGAAAAGACGCGGTGCCCTGGCCCGCCACGACGAGGGCGCGGCGTCGGCCTTGATGTAGGTGCTGACAAGCGACAGCAGCACGCCCAGGCCGAGGATTGCAGCCAGGGTCGAGAGCACCTGGATCACCGGGTTCGAATCACCGGTATCGACGTCGAGCACGTTCTCCAGGAACAGGACCGCAACCAGCGCTGGGAGGAAGACGCTGCGGAACAGGCGGACCGGCCCGACGAGGGCGCTGTTGCGCCGTTCGAGGCGGGCGACGACCTCGCCGACGACGAGGACGAGGAGCGGGAACCCCACGACGAGGAGCACGCCCCACCGGAACCACGGCTCGGAGAGGATTTCTCGACCGAGCATCTCAGACTCCCTCGACCCACCGCCAGGCGTCGATCGTCCGGCCGTCGATGACGACCGGACGCGCCGGGACGAATCGGTACCGCTCGGACAGTGCGGCGGCGATGTCCTTGTCGACGAGCACTGACCCGGGGGCGGCGGCGTCGGCGAGGGCTCCGGCGAGGGCGACCGGCTGGCCCCAGACTTCGAAGCTGATCTGACGGCGTCCGATGAGGCCGGCCTCGACATCACCCGACGCGACCCCCAAT
>JBFGLT010000036.1:0-21436 GCA_041576015.1 Acidimicrobiales bacterium | reverse complement strand
GAGGAGGCCGACGTTGTTCGAAGTCTCCCGGCCCTGGTTCAGCCCCCGGTTGAGCGACTGCTCGGCCAGGCTCAGGTCGGCGTCGATCCGTTCGAACCGGCCCGCCTCGAAATTGCGCCGGTTGGCGTCGTCGAGGGCGTCCGGGTCGAGCTCGAACACCGTGAGGAGCGTGTCGGTCCGGTCGACCACCCGATGGACGCGCGAGTAGTCGGGACCCGACGACCGGTACAGGTCGTCGATCACCGCCGGAAGACGAAGGCCCTGGCGGCCGGCCCGGTCGGTCAGGTCGGCGATGTCGGCCCGGATCAGCTCGGCGGTCGTGATCTGGGACAGCGCCTCGTCGAAGTTCCACCGGGACATGGCGTCGCGGATCCCGAAGGGCACCGAGGCGAGATCATCGCCGGCAAACGTATCGAAGACCTTCGTCGCCGCCACCCGCCGGTCGAGGAGCACCAGCTCGTCGCCGGGAACCACCCACGCTCGGAACAGCTCGCCCGCTCCCTGGGAGCCGCCCCGCAGCTCCAGCATGTCGAGGAAGCGGCGCCAGTCGTTGGCCGGGTACAGTACCGGCTCGCCGGCGAGCCCGTAGGTTGCCCGACCGTCCTGCATGGCGCCGATGACCGTGGTCATGGCGTCGGTGCCGATTTCGTCGACGAGGGCGTCGATCACGTACCACGACGTCTCGTAGCCGAAGTACTCGAGCTCCCAGGTGTCCTCGAAGAAGAACCGCGACCGCCAGCGGGCCAGACCATCGAATCCCGAGGGTGGGGTACCGGGCGGATCGGGATCGGTGACGACTCCGTCGAGGCGTTCGAGGGCGCTGCTGGCCATCTCCTCGGCGAACCCCTCGACCAGCCACCGGCCCGAGTAGAAACGGTCGTTGAACCAGGCGTGGCTGAGCTCGTGAAGCAGGGTCTCGGAATCGAGCTGGTCGGGGATCTCGATCTGCGACTCCCGACGGCTGTACCAACCGGCGTAGCCGAACTGGGTCGGCTCGACGCTTTCGACGATGCGGAGGTCGTCCTCGGGCCAGGGTTCGCCGATCAGCTCCCGCAGGACCGGCACCCCCTCGGAGACATAGCGTTCGGTGAAGTCGAGCCATTCGGTGTCGCCGGCCCAGGCGACGACCTCGATCTCGTCCTCCCCGGCGTCGACGATTCGGGTGTCCAGCCCGTCGTCGGCGAAGGCGATGAACCAGTAGCCCCAGAGGTCTTGGGCGTGCTCGCTGGCGTACTCGTAGGTGTCCTTGTCGACCTCGCTGGCATCGAACAGTCCGGGGTCCTCGTCGGCCCGGTAGCCGGGCGGGAGCTGGACCACCACCGTGTCGGCCTGATCGCTGGGAAGGATCGTGAACCCGATGAACGAGTCGTTCACCCGGGCGCCCTCGTCGTCCCGGCTTGTGCTCGTGAGTCGGTAGTCCAGCGTCACCGTCGGTTCTGAGGTGCGGAGGGTGACGCTGTCGAAGAAGTCGTCGAACCGTTCGCGCACGAAGTTGGCCGACGAGGTCACGTCGACCGCCTCGACTGGGACATAGGTGATGACCGTGCCGGATCCGACGCCGAGGCCGATTGTCTCGCTGGCGATGATGCTGGCCGTTTCCAGGTCCACCCGGTAGGTGATGACCCCGACCTCACCGGCCTGGGCGCCGGCGGTGGGCGCGCCGATCAGGACCAGCAGCAGCGCTGCGAGGGCTGCGGCGATGGTCCTGATACGACGACGCCCCACCGGGCCTACTCCCCCCGAAGTGCCTCGGCCACGAACGACCCGTGCGGCTTCAACCGGAAGTTGGCGAAGTCCTTCTCGAACTCGAGGTGCACGTCGCTCTGGCCCCGCCGGTTCTTCTCGATCGTCAGGATCACCCGGTTCTTGGCCTTTTGGAGCTGGGTCAGATCGAACTCGAGGTGATTCGGGCTGGTGGCGGTGGCCTTCTGGTTGATGATCATGGCGATGTCGGCCTCGTGTGCCAGGGCATCGGATCCGCGCAGGTGGTCCATCCGCAGGCGATCCTCACCGATGCCGGTGCTGTCGGCCGACGCCAGGGCGACGACGGTGATGTTGTAATTGACGGCCAGCTCCTTGAGCTCCTCGGTGGCACGGAACACCCGATCGCTCAGTTGCAGCGCGCCGGGGATCGGCACCTTCTGGAGGTAGTCGACGAACAGCACGCCGCCGGGCCGGAGGTCCTGGCTGACCAGGTCCCGCAGGGCGGCCGGAGTGGTCCAGTGGCCCGACGCCCGGACGAGCCGGAACTCCGGGGCGGACTCGTAGAGCGACTCGAGGGCCGTCTTGATGACCGGCTGCTCGCCCACCAAGCTGTCGAGATCGGTGAGACCGAGCATCAGCGACCGGACCGAGTTCCGGGCGTGGAGCTGAGAGGTGGAGTCGAGGTCGGGGGCGATCAGGGCCAGTTCCTGGGAGATCAAGCGGCCGAGCAGCGAGTGCTCGTCATGCTCGAAGCATGCGAACACCACCGGCCGGTTGTGGCGGGCGATGTTGCGGGCCCACTGGAGGGCGCTGAGCGTCTTGCCGACGGCGGGTTGCCCACCGAGGAGCACAAGCTCGCCGGGGAGGAACCCGCCGTCGAAGGTCAGGTCGAGGGGATGGAACCCGGTCGGCGCCGGTGCGATCCCGTGGCCGGTCATCTCGCCGTCGACGATCTTGATCAGCAGCGAGGAGACCTGAAGCCCGGGTGTCGGATGGGCGGTGTGGACGAACACCTCTTCGGCAGTGGTGGACATGGTGACTCCCTAGAAGACTTCGGCGAGCTGGATGAACGCCGGACCGAGCAACACGATGAACAGGGCCGGGAGGATGCACAGTCCCAGAGGGAAGATCATCTTGACCGGTAACTTGTGGGCCTTTTCCTCGGCCCGGAAGGCCCGCTTCTGGCGCATCTGCTCGGACATGATGCGCAGGGTGTGGGCGAGTGGTGCGCCGAGCTTCTCGGCTTGACGCAGCGACAGGACGACGTGTCGGAGATCCTCCACGCCAGTCCGGTTGGCGAGCGCGGAGAGCGCCTCGGCCCGAGGGGTTCCGTAGCGAATGTCCTGGATCAGGCGAGCGAATTCTTCGGCGAGAGCGTGATCCTGCTTCTGGGCGATCCGGCCGAGAGCGGCTTCGAAGCTCAACCCGGCCTCGACGCTCATCGTGAGCTGATCGAGGACGTCGGGAAGGTCGAGCTCGATGGCATCGCGCCTCCTCGACGCCATGGAACTGATCAGCAGGTCGGGCACGAAGAACGCCAGGCCCGCCACGAACGTGCCGAGGAGGAGCTGGACGGTCGACGGATTGCCGGCGAACTGACTGATCGCCCAGAGGACGCCGAGTGCGCCGGTGACGAGCTTGGCGCCCACCACCTGCTCGGGGGTCCACCGGCCGAGCCGTCCGGCTTCGGCCAGCATCTTCTCGTAACGCTCGAGCCACTGCACCGGCGTGAACCGGCGCCCGGTCCTCCCGATGAACTTGAGGACGGGAAGGGCGATGCGTTCGGTCGATGTCTGCTGTTCGAGTTTGAGGCGGCGAAGATCGCCGGTGCCGACCGGGCCAAGGTTCCTCACCGCCTTCTCCGAGACCTTGTGCTCCCCGCCCAGCCCCCACCATAGGACTGGAACAGATGCGCACACCATCGCTGCATAGAACCAAACAGTCACGGACACGAAACCGACCTCCCGACTAGAAGCGGATGTTGACGAGCTTGCGGATCCACAGACCGCCCAGGAGCATCGCGACGATGCCGATGATCGATGCGATGCGTCCGGGAGTGGTCGTGTGGAGCAAGGAGATGTACTTCGGGTTGACGAGCTGGAGGTAGGCATACATAGCGATCGGAAGGGCCATGATCACCCAGCCCGACGCGCGGCCTTCCGCCGACAACGAGCGGACCTGAAGAGCGAGCCGATTGCGGTCGCGCACGGTACGGGCGACGTTCTCGAGCAGTTCGATCAGGTCGCCACCGAGGTCCCGGTTGATGGCGATCGCCTGGGTGATCCACTCGAGGTCGACGCTATCCATCCGCTCGGCCACCGCTTCGAGGGAGGCGATCGGGTCCCTCCCCACACGGGTCTCGACGATCACCCGGCGGAACTCCTCGCTGGTGGGCGATCCTGCTTCCTGGGCCACCATCTCCAGCGCTTGGGGGAGACCACGTCCGGCGCGGAGGCTCCCGGTCATGATCGAGATCGTGTTCTGGAGCTGATCGGCGAACCGGTTCCTACGCTTCCGGATCCTGAGGTTCACATGCCCGACGGCAACCAGACCGATGAGGCCGACCGTGATGATGCCGGCCAGCTGACCGACCAGCAGCGAAACAACGAGGCCGCCGCTCACCATCGTGACGCCGGCGAGGACCACGAACTCGCCGGCGCGGAGATCCAGCCCGGCGGCATCGAGTGCACGATCGACAGTCCCCGAATCGTCCCGATCGCGAATGAACCGATCAGCGGCGGCACTAAGCCGCTCGTTGATCGATGACGCCCGGCTCCGGGGATCGGCCGAGCGCACGGAGGCGACCGGCTGGACCTTCATGGCCGGAATTGCGATGAAGCCGAGCACGATGCACAACGCAACGAACATGGCGGCCGCACCGACCCACAGTCCCGTGGAGCTCCCGAGCAGTCCCGGCTCGCCGACGATCACCGAGCCGAGTTCCGGAGTGGACGACCCGTTGAGGTCTCGCGGGACCGTGTCGGTTGGACCGGCTCCGCCAGGGGTCTCGCCGATTGCCGCCTGGTTGAGATCGGAGAGCGTTGTTCGGGCCGTGGCGATGGAGCCGTCGACGGCGACCGACAGCACGATGTCCTCCGCGGTGCTCGGTCGGAAGCGGATCGAATAGCGGTTTTGGAGCCGGCCGGCGATCTCGGAATACAGGGCCTCGAGATCCTCGGTGTTCCCCGTGGTCAGGACCTGCCCGTTCAGCCGATCGGCTGCCTCGACGAGCGCCGTGTGGTCGCTTTCGGGCGTCTCAAGCGTGACGACGTAGAGCCCGACCGGAGCGGTGTTGGAGGAGATTGCGCCAACCGCATCGTTCAGCGACGCCGAGCTCACCGTGTCCGCTCCATCGGAGAGCACGACGATGTAGCGGGCGCTGCGGCCGCGCTCTTCGGTGAGGGACCCGGCGGCGACCAGGCCGTCCCAGAGCGCGGTTTCCCCGGCGGCACTGAGTGAGCTGATCGCAGTGGCGGAGTCCGCCCGGTCACGGGTGAACTCACTAGCGACAACCGGGGTGGGGCCGAAGCCGATGACGGCCACCCGGGCCTGTTCGGGCATTTGGGCGACGAAGTCGAGGGCGGCCGAGCGGGCGGCGGCGATCGGCGCACCCCGCATGCTGCCGGACGTGTCGATGACGAGCACCACGTCCACCTCGTCCCTGATCTGTTCGACCAGCAGACCCCGCCGCCGGCCCCCTTGGAGCAGCGCGAAGTTCGACGCGTCGGGCGCCACCTCACCCATCGATGGTGGGATGGCGACCACGAGCTCAGCGACAGCGCCCTCCTCGTCGACCGTTGCCGAGAGGATCTGCACCTGATCGTCGAGTTGCTGGACCGTCGAAGACCCGTCCTCTTGGGCGGATGCCGGAACGGCCAGGACGAGGCAAGCGAGCAGCAGGGCCGCTACTCCGCTGGCGAGTCGGACCAGCCGTTTCATCGGCGCACACCTGCCATCTCGTAGCCGGCGTCGAGCAGTCCCTGGGGGAGTTCGATGCCCATGTACTTCAACTCGTCGGAGAACATCGGCCGGAGGCCGGTCGGCGTCAGCTGGCCGGCGTACCGTCCTTCCTCGTCGAATCCGGCGTCGAAGTCGAAGCGGTACAGCGTGGACAGGGTGATGGTGTCGCCCTCCATCCCGGTGATCTCGGTGATCTCGACGACCCGGCGACTTCCGTCCCGCATGCGTGACAGGTGGATGATGAGGTCCAGTGCCGAGGAGATCTGCTCGCGAATCGCCCGGACCGGGAGATCCATTCCCGCCATGAGGACCATCGTCTCGAGCCGGGAAATGGCATCCCGAGGCGAGTTGGCGTGCAGGGTGGACAGCGAACCTTCGTGGCCGGTGTTCATGGCCTGGAGCATGTCGAGCGCCTCGGGACCACGAACCTCGCCCACGACGATCCGGTCGGGCCTCATGCGCAAGCTGTTCCGAACGAGCTCCCGAATTGGAACGGCGCCCCGGCCCTCGATGTTGGGCGGACGGGCCTCGAGGCGGATCACGTGACGTTGCCGCAGTTTGAGCTCGACGGCATCCTCGATCGTGACGATCCGCTCGTCGCCGGGGATGAACGAGCTCACGACGTTGAGCAACGTCGTCTTGCCGGTGCCCGTACCACCGGAGATCAAGATGTTGCGCTTGCCGCGGACACTGGCGTCGATGAACTCAACGGATTGATCGTTGAGGGTTCCGATCTCGGCCAGGTTCTCGGCGGTGAACACGTGGTTGGAGAACTTCCGGATGGTCAGCATCGGACCGTCGACTGCCAGCGGCGGAATGACGGCGTTCACGCGTGACCCGTCCGGCAGACGGGCGTCGACCATGGGCGAGGACTCGTCGATGCGGCGACCGACGGCGCTGACGATGCGTTCGATCACCCGGCGGAGATGCTCGACCGAGACGAATCGGGTCTCTGTGAGATATAGGCGCCCGGCGCGCTCGATGTAGATCGAGTCGTCGGCGTTGATCATGACCTCGGTGACGTCGGGGTCGGCCATGAAGCCCTCGATGGGCCCCAGCCCGAGGATGTCGGATGCGATCGCCTGGACGACCTCGTGCCGCTCTTCGGCCGACAACTGCGTGAGCTCGGCTTCCAGGATCAGGTCGAGCTCCTGGACGACATGGGACTGGAGCTGTTGCTCGCTCAGATTTGGATCGAAGAGGCGCTGGCCCAACCGATCGAAGAGCGCCTCGCTGGTCTTGACCCTGAGCCGTGCGGTCGGATCGACGATCCGAGCGTCTGAACCGCTTGGCTTCGGGCGCTGGGCCTTCTCGCTGGCCGGCTCCTCGCTCGCGCTGAGGATCGAGCGCAGCTCGCCGTTCTTCCCGTTGCTGCTCTGCTTGAGCCTCTCACCGATACCCATGTCCTTACCTCCGAAGTAGGCCGAGCAGGCCCTTGCCGTTTGACTTCTGAGCTTCTGGTGCGAAGAAGTCGACCATCTCGCCGAGCGAGCGTTGGGCCTTGTCCCGTCGATCGCTGATGATCAGCGGGATGCCCTCGTTCGTGGTGATCGGGAACTGGCGGGAGCCGGGGATCAGGAAGTCGGCATTCAGGCCGATCGTCTCCTGGATCTCCTCGCTCGACAGCCCCACGCGGGCGTCGGCCCGATTGATGACGAGGTGCCGCCGGGGAGCGCCCATCCCGATCTGATTCAGTGCCTCGATCTGCTTCTTGACCGCCCGGATCGCCGGCACGTCGGGCGTCGAGACGAAGATCACGTCGGTGGCGAACTCCATCGCGACCAGGGTGGGCTCATCGATTCCGGCCGCCGTGTCGATGACAACCATGGGGAACTCTTCGATGAAGGCCGCCACCGTCCGTTTGATGTCGTCGTCGCGAAGGTCTGCTGCGTCGGCCAGCGAGTCCGGCGAAGGCAGAACCATAAGCCCGGAGTCGTGAACGCTGAGAAACACCTTCAGTGCGGTGCGCTCGTTCAGTCCGACCGAGACGGCGTCGGCGATCGAGTGTTCCGGTTGGAGGCCTAGGGCGCTCGGGACGTCACCGAACTGCGTGTCGAGGTCGATCAACAGCACATTGCCCGGATAGCGCTTGGCAGCGCCGGTGGCCAGGTTGGTGGACACGGTTGTCTTCCCGGTTCCGCCCTTTGGTCCGACCACGACGATCACCCTCCGGGGCGGGCCGTTGCCGCGCTCGCGAAGGCTGCGCTGCCGCTCGGCGACGAGCGCCAGCACGTCGTCCACGGCGCTCTGGAGCTCCTCGCCTGGTGCGGTGATCGGCAGGACGTCGCGAGCGCCGGCGCGGAGCAGGTTGACCACCCCGTCCTGGGATCGCTCGTCGACCATCACCAGGACACCGATGCCGGGGTCGCGACGATCGATGGCGGCGGCGAGCACGGTCGCGTCGTCCTCGGTCAGGCCGGCCAGCACGACGACGCTGGGATTGGCGGCGCAGATCTCGCGGACGGCGATGCCGGGATCGTGCCACTCTTCTGACCAGACCCGACGGATGGCGAGCTGGTCATGGAAAAGCTCCAGGAGACGATCCTCGACCTCTCTGTCGGCCGAGACGACGGTCACGCTTCTCATCGGGCGACCGCCACCGGTGCAGGCTCTTCGTACACATTGCTGCGGGTCACCACGTCGGTGGGCGTCTCGGGGACGTCGGACCGCTCGAGGGCGAAGTACAGATAGCCGAACTCCTGGGTGAACACGACCCTCTCCGCTTCCGCAGGGTCCAGTGCGAGCGTGATGAACAGGTCAGCCGATGGTGCCCGCTCGAGCCGCGACTCGTCGTCATCGGAGGCGCCGCCCACTGCAGCACCGGCCGATTGTTGCACCGCAGTGACGAGCACCTTGCGAAACAACAGTGTGGTGGTGTTGGGGGTCTGACCCCCGCCGCCGGCCACCGAGTCGGGAATCGGGACGTCCTCGCCGTCGACCTCCACGACGCCGCTGCTGACCTCGAAAGGATCAAACGAGGCGAGAACTGCGATGGTGTCGCCCGGCTGCAGCAGGCCACCGATGACCCGCTGCTGTTCGAGCTGGACGGTCAGCTCGACCTTGCCAGGGGGAATGATCACACCCTCGGCACGTGCACTGACGTCGGCCGGTTCGACGAACCGGGTCGACACGAGCTGCTCGCCGGCGACCAGGTCGACCGAAGCGACGCGGCCCTCGAGCCCCTGGAGGCTCTGCACGCTGTTCACCGCCTGGACCTTGGAGGGCACCGTCTGAATCTCGACATACTGCTCGAGCTCGTCGGCCGAGGTTCCCGCCGGCACGGTGTCGGTCAGTACGTACACCTCCACCAGCTCCTCACCCGCCTGGGCACGCTCCTCGGCGGAGCGGACATAGCTCACCAGCGCCACGGTTCCCACCGATGCCAGCGCGATGGCCACGACGATGCCAATCACTTTCCTACTCATTGGTTTCTTCCTCCGTTTTCTCAGCAGCCGCCGAGGTTCTTACGATCGACATCACACAGGGACACAACCTTGGCGTTGCTAGGTGGTCCCGACGGGTTGCAGCAGGTACCGGTGATCAGGCCCGGTGAGAATTCCAGCTCGATGAATCGGACGGTCTCAGCCCCGTTGAATTTGAAATCGATGATCCGGACCCGAACGAAGGCGATGATGTGGTACTCGGCGTTCGCGCCGTTGAGCGTCGCCACGTTGTAGATCGGGAGACCGAAGTAGATGCCGGAGTCGGCGAGCCACTGCGTTTCGTTCTTCACGCCGGTGGTGGCGCCAGTGTCGCCCGGGTAGCAGGCGTAGGCCTCGGTCGTGCAGTCGCCGGTCGGGGTACCTGTGTTCACCGGGCCTTGGTATCCGTTGAGGATCCAGTCCTTGGTGTCGGCGTTGCTGTTCGATCCGAAGTCGAAGTCGATCGTTCCCCAGTTGCCCGGGACGTCGTTGCCGCCGCACTCGTTGGGGTCGTCCTTGGTGTAGGAGATGACGTGGGTCTGGGTGGTGTCAGGATCGGCGAGGAACGCCTGGATGGGGTCGGCGTCGGCGCAGAGTCCGAAGGGGCGGAGACCGGTCGCACTGATCGGGGCTCCCCACTCGGCCGTGCTGCTGGAGTCGGTGTCGATGGAGTTGAGGCCGATCGCCTTGGCGAAGAACGTGCCGATCGTTTCCTCGGCGTCGACGGTCACGGTGCCGGCGCCACCGTTCACGGCGGGATCGCAGGCGGTCATGGTGGCTGTCGGTTGGTTGCTGGTCACCCATTGGCTGGCCACGGTGGGACAGCCGGCAACGCCGGACGCGTAGGACTGGGCGGCGGCGAGGGCGGCGGCGTCAGTGGTGGTGACGAGGTTCCGCCGTGTATGCCATCCGACGCCGACGTCGATGGCGAGCGCAGCGGCGCCGAGCAGGGCCACGATGGCGATGGCGGTGATGGCCGTGACCGCGCCGCGCTCAGATCGAGTTGTGTGAGTCAGCCTTCGCATCGAAAGACTCCGTTTCCGCTCAAGGTGAAGCTCTGATCGGGCAGGAGGGGGATCTGGACTGTGTATGGTGCCGACACCGAGACGGTGATCGGATCGCCCGCCCGTCCGGGACAAGTACCGGGCGAAACCCCCACGGAAGGTGCGGGGCCGGAGATCCCCGCAACGGCCGTCGTGACGGCATCGTTGATGTCGGAGTTGGTCCCCCCGACTGAGCCGACCCGCGCGCCCTCCCGAGCCGCCGCCTCGTAGGCCTGGACCCGGTTGAGGGCGATGCCCATCTGCACGATGGCAAAGAGCACCATCACCAGTACCGGGATCACGATGGCGAGCTCCGCCATCGCTGCGCCGCGTTCGGTTGACCGCCGCTGCTTCATTCTCCGCACGCCTTTCCTCCGCTTCACTGCCATGGGTACCGAACTGCGGAGCCGGTCGGAATCCGCAGATCTGCCTACTCAGAGTGAGTAGGCACTTACTTCGAGTGAAAAGACGAGCAGGAGCCGGTGAACGGCCCCTGCTCGTCTCCGTCGTGGTTGCCGCCGATTAGTTCAGGGCGGACACGACCGTGCTGAGCGCGGTCGAGATGCCAGTGGCGAGGCCCTGGAAGGCCGCGATCAAGGCGATTGCAACGAGGGCGAGAAGCAGCGCGTACTCGGCCATGCCGGCACCCTTCTCCTTCAGATTCTGAGCGACGAGCGTCAGGTACAGCATTTGGATTCCTCCACAGGTTGGTTGGTTACTGCGAAGGAGATCGTGACCGAATGCTAGGCCTGCGGAATCATCAGGATTGGGGAAACCGGTTCGTCTGCCGCCGATCGTTGCGCAATCAGAAAGGCTGCATGCAGGATCAACATGGTCGAGATCAACCCGCCCGGCAGATGGAGAAACATCAGTCCGCCGGTGGCAAAGGCGGCGACGAGATGGCGCGCCGGGACTGCGATTCCGCGCTGTCGAGCTGCCACATGGATGAGCAAGCCGCAGAGAGCCAGGACCTGCAAGTCATAGGGCAGCGTCCTCGGACTCAGGGCCACCGAACCGGCGAGCACGTAGGCGACCGTTGCCGGGTCGCATGGATTGCGGGCGATCAGACGGACCCCGTACCCGAGGATGACGGCGCCCACGATCAGTTGAGCCACGGCCGCCACGCTGACATCGAGGCCGAAGCCGCGGAACAGTCCGTAGACCGACTGCGACTTCCAGACCAGTGATCCACTGATCAGGTCGGTGATCATAGAGGCGTTGCTCGACCGATCGAAGAACTCCCACCATCGGGCGGCTCCGAACGCCAGGGCGCTCCCTCCCACCGCGACCGCACCGAGCACAGAGCCCATGGCGAGTGTGGCCCATCGCCGCCGCACCAAGAGGTAACCGACCACGAGGAGTCCGAACTGCGGTTTGAGGCTGAGGGCGAGGAGTCCCGCAGCGCCGCGCCACGGCCGATGGTTGCGATCGACGACCGCCCAGTACATGCCACCGGCGATGAGGAACCCGATCTGGCCGATCTGAAGGTTCCAGGCCGTGGGGGGAATGGCGAAGGCGACGAGGAGCGCGAGCCTGCCGCGCCCGGCGTCGGCGGCCGCCCACGCGAACAAGGCGGCACTCCCGAGAGTCCACAAGGCCAATCCGGCGTAGTACCCGAACGCCGCCAGGCCGGTTGCCATGAGCAGCGCATGGGGAGGAAGGAGCCACGGAAGAACCGGTTCGTCTCGTGCACCGGTGAACTGTTCGGTCGCCTCGTGATGGGCGGCGAGGTCATAGACCAGCTCGGCTTGTCCGTCCAGAACCAGCGTTCCAGCTCCCCAGAACGAGAGATAGTCAACCGGTTGGTCTCGAGCCCCTACCCAGCCCACCACGATTGCGGACAGCACCCAGCACGCCACCAGCGCGCCAGTCCACAGGCCAACTCGCCGGGGTGTCCAGAAGTCCGGTCCTGGTGCCACAGGCTCCCGTCGGCTGCGACGCGCCGGATTCGAGGATGCGTCGAAGGACCGGTCCGCCGAGCGGACCAGCCCTTCGAGGTCAATATCGCCGATGGGGCCTAGTTCAAGGCCGAGACCACGCCGGACAGCGCGGTGCTGATGCCCGTCGCCAGGCCCTGGAAGGCAGCGATCAGCGCGATGGCCACCAGGACCAAGAGCAGCGCATACTCGGCCATGCCTGCGCCGCGCTCGGCGACTCTCATCTTCGTCTTCAAATCCACTGGTTCATCCTCCTCGATGCAACGCCCGAATGGGCACGTGGGCCAATTCTGCAAATACCGGTGATGCAGCGAATCATCAGCTTTGATGATTTCGGCTCAGCGGGGCCCGCCGGATACTTGGATCGTTCGCCCCGGCAATCAAGGCAAATCGCCACATGACCGGCAGAGCGTCGAGTTCTACCGTGGCGCTTGTTCGGACTCACACGAGGAGGGATTCAACGATGAAATCGGGTCGTGTCACCGCCTGGCTGCGACCACCCTCGAAGGAGAACGCACGGGAATGGCGAATCGCCGTTTATCCGGCAGCGCTGCTTGTTGTCTTCGCGACCGTGCTCATCATGATCGTGCAGACCCGCGACGGTGTCGTCATCGGTGGCGACTTCCCCGCCTTCTACGCCGCCGGGGAGATCGTGCTGGCCGGCGACGCTCCCGATCTCTACGACGTCGCCCGTCAGACCGAAGCACAGACGGGACTGGACACGAACACCCCTCCCGGGGGTCTCCCCTTTGCGTACCCGCCGATCGTCGCCGTCTTGTTCGCCCCTCTGGCGGCGCTGGCCTTCCTCGATGCCTACACGGTGTACACGCTCGTTCTCGTCGCATCCCTGATCGTTGCGATGTCGGTCGGCTGGCGATCCCACCCGAACGTCGCAGGCCGTGTTCCGCTGTTCATCGTGCTGGCGTTGGTTTTCACACCGATGTTGCGCTCGGTGATCGGCTCCCAGACACCGCCGCTCTACCTCCTCCTGCTGGCTCTTCTACTCGTCCAGCTCGAACGTCCGGATCGATCCGAATGGCGGTTGGTGGTGACCTTCGTGTTCATGTTGATGAAGCCGCAGCTCGGTCTTCCGATCATCGGGCTCGTCCTCGTGAACGACTGGCGGAGCATGCTTCGCCCCGCCGTCGCGGCCGGATTCGTCAGCTATGTGTTGAATGCTCTCGTTCTCGGTGTCACATGGCCGCTGCAGTGGCTCGAGGGACTTCCCCGATTCGCGGCCATCCAGAACCCGGCGATCCGGATTTCCTATGTCGGTGCGCTGCACCGGTTCTGGGATCATCCGCTGACGACTGCGATCGGTGTGGTTCTCTCCCTTGCGACGATCGCTGTCTTGGTGTGGGCATGGCGACCGTCCAGCCCGGTCTCACTGTACGACCGGGTGGGGGTCGCCGTCGCTGGCGTCATCCTCGTCTCACCGCACTCGATGTTCTACGAGACGGCGCTGCTGGTCGTCCCGCTCCTCGGCTTTGGCCGGACTCGCCGGGAAACCCGACTCGTGATGTGCTTCGCCGGCATCGCCGGGTACGCCGAGCCGTACCTCCGCAACGACGGACCACACATGTTCTTCTACCTCGCCGTCGCAGTCCTCATCGGTCAACTGGTGAAGATCAGGCGTTCTGACGTGCGGGAGTCCGCCGACGTCGAGCCCATCCCCGTGGTCGTCGCCGCCTGAGCGGCGCATCTGGCTGGATCGCCGAGATTCCGTGCTAACGGGAACGTAGCGACGGTCACGGCTGAGCCAGAACGCTCCCCCTGGCCCGGCCGGAGCGGCCAGGAACCTTCGCTGCCGACAGCGCCAGCATGACCAGCACGGTTGCGGCGGCCAGCAGGCCGGCGAGCGGATCGGCCGAGAGGGCCGCCAGCACGCATCCGGCGAGGGCGGCGACCATGCGCCGTTGCTGTCCCGGCAAGCCGGCGCGCACCGCGCATCCGCCCGCCAGCACGACGAGGAACGACGCCTGGAGCGTCAGGTCCGCCGGCTGGGCGATCGCGGCCAGCGTGGCCGTCGCTCCCGCCGCGGCGATGGCTCGGACGCTCCAGGATCGAGCTCCGAGCGCGTGCCCAAGGAACAGAACCGCCGGTCCCAGCGCCGTGAACGACAGCAGCATCCACGCCCGGAGATACCCGCTGTCGGCACCGACGAGTGGCCGGGCCACCTTGGCGGGAACTGCGAACAGTGGTATCGGGGGTCGTGACCAGCCCGCCGTGACGGTCGCAGCCTCGCCGGTCATGGGGATCGAAAGCGGCGGCCACCGCCAATCGCCGGCGACGTACCGCTCGGCTGCGTCGGTTATGGCCGTCGGGTGGGCCGGGGTCCCGTGGTGGTCCATGATCGCCGGCTCGGTCGCCCACAGGGCAGCGACACCTGCCCCTGCAGCGGTCACCACCACTATCCAGTCGCGCACCCAGCGTCGCAAGGTGCCATCACCCCATCGAGTGTGATCGAACACCTGGGTGGCCATGAGGCCGAACCGGAACAGCGGGATGGCGCCGGCGGCCAGCAGCAGGGCGGCTCGCTGGTCGGTTCCCAGAAGCGCCAGGAAGATCAGTGTCCACTCGGAGGCGGCAAGCGTTGCGACGGAGACGACGGTGAAGCGAACGATCGTCTCGCCGTGGGCTCCGCTCGCCCGGAAGGTGAATCGATAGTTGCCGGCGTAGGTGACGACCACCGCGACGGCAAACCCGGCCGCATTGGCCGCCAGGGGGGTCAGCCATCTGGCGACGACCAGCGCAACGAGACCGTGGACCCCGGTCGCGAGGACGCCGACGGCGGTGAACTTGCCGAGGGCAGTGAGGGCCGGCCGAGAACTCTGTGCGCGCCGGTCAGCCGCCATCGGGACGTCTGGCCAGCACCACCACCGACAGTCCGGCCAGCCGGTTGAATCGTTGCAGCAGTGTCTCGGCTGCGCAAACGCGCTCGAGCAGGCGATGCACGAGCCTGGAGTGGTCGCAGAGTTGCGATCCCGATTCGCTGCCACCGATACGGCTCACCAGCCGCTGGAGGGCGGCGACGGGAAACAGCGCTCCGAAGAAGTAGTGGCCCCGCTCCACGGTCAAGCCGGCCCGGGCCGCCAGTGCCTCGACCTGGCTGAGCGTGTAGCGCCGTCGGTGGTCGAGGAACTCGTCGTGGCCGCTCCACAGCCACTGGAACGCGGGCACGGTGATGAGCACTCGGCCGCCGGGCCGTACCTTGGCGGCGGTCTCGGCGAGCAACGCGTGATCGTCGTCCACGTGCTCGAGGACGTCCATCAGCAGTGCCAGGTCCGCACCCGCCGGCACGGTCTCCAGACTGCGATGACGCTCGAGGACATGACCGTCGGGCATCACCACCTCCTCGTCGAAGCGATATTCGGGATCGACGCAGGCCACCGAGCCAACATGGCCGGTCTGCTGGAGCCGATGGGCGAAGTAGCCCGAGCCGGACCCGACATCGATCGCCCGTCTGTTGAGGCGGGTCCCCAGCGCCCTGGTGACCGCCTGCGCCTTGCTGCGGTAGTACCAGTGATCGGCGACGGCGTCGCCGAGAATGGCGGATTCCTTGAGATCCATCAGTTCCCTCCAACCACGTTCTCGAGCCGGACTGTCCGGTCCCGCCGTTCTTCGAATCGAGTCTCGATCTCGCCGCGCTCGTAGATGCCCTCGACCAGATAGAGCGGTCGGCCCTTCGATTCGGTCAGGACCCTCGACAGGTACTCGCCGATCAGGCCGAGCGAGACAAGTTGCATCGACCCGAGGAACAGCACGACGAGAATGAGCGATGCATACCCGGGGACGTCGTTCATGTTCCCGGTTAGAGCCAGCGAGAGGATCACCAGTCCGTAGATGGCCGAGAGGGTGGCGATCAGGAGACCGGCGTAGGTCCAGATCCGCAACGGTACCGTCGAGAAGCTGACGATCCCGTCGAGGGCGAAGTTCCACCGACGCCACGAGTTCCACTTCGACGATCCCTCCGCTCGCTCGGGCCGGTCGTATGGGACGCCCACCGACGGGAACCCGACCCAGGAGAACAGCCCTTTCATGAACCGGCTTCGCTCGTCCATCAGGAGGACCGATTCCACAACTCGCCGATCCATCAGCCGGAAATCGCCGACGTCCTTTGGAATCGGGGTCGATGCGATGGCGTTGAAGATGCGGTAGAAGAGGTGCGCCGACCACCGGATCACGGCCGACTCGGCATCTCGGGTCCGGCGCACCCCGTACACGACGTCGAAACCCTCGCGCCACTTGTCGATGAAGGGGTGGAGTAGCGAGGGTGGGTCCTGGAGATCTACGTCGATCGGGACGACGACATCTCCCCGTGACGCCCGCAGGCCGGCTGTCATCGCCGATTCCTTCCCGAAGTTCCGTGACAGATTGACGACCCGAACCCGCGGGTCGCGATCTTGCTCGGCGAAGAGGACATCCAACGTGCGGTCGGTGCTTCCGTCGTTCACGAACACGAACTCGGTGCGGTACCCGCCGAGTTCAGCCTCGGTTCGCACCGAATCGAGAAAGCCCGAGATGGCGTCTTCTTCATTGTAGACCGGCACCACGAACGACACCGAGGGGTGCGCCTTGCGGGCTGCTCTTCGCTGGACCGGAGCAGAGGGGGTCGGCCCGGCCGAGATCGTCGACTGGACATCGGCTGGTCGAATACGGGTGGGACCCTGATGCTGAGCGGATCGTGCTTGGTTGTCGTGCATACGGTGTCTCTCGGTCAGAGGGCGGCGTGCCAGGTCACCTGACACGCACCCGAGCTCGGGAATGATCGATAGGGGGCAAAGCGCTGCACCAACCACGATGGTGTAGGCCCCAGCACCTCGTCCGCTCGCTGCGGGTCGGACGAGCTGAGGGTTAGCACCTCGCCGCCGGCCATCTCGACCACGACCGACTTCACATCGTGGGTCTCCAGGTAGCTGCGCAGATTGCCGGCGACGATCAGCAGTCCGTCGTCGGCGTAGGTTTTCAGGCCGGGGTCGGTGGAGTCGAGTATCGCGATCGGATTCGACTGGGCGGACCGAACCGGCAGGGTTGTCCGAACGACGAGGTGGTTCGAGCTCCCGCCCCGGGTGACGAGGTTGGAGTACATGTTGAAGGCGGTCGCCGTCTTCAACTCGAGGTACGGGGACAGCCCGTTGATGACGAAGAGGGCGGCGAGAAGCGTGGCCCCCACCCCCGCCGGGCGCAGCTTGAGGTCAGAGGCCCCCCGGGGACGGCTCAGAAGGAATCGAACGATCAGGAGCGCCAGGACGGCCCAGGTCGCCCAGACGGACAAGAGGGCCAATCCGCGCCACGTCGTCGGCAGAGGGAAGGTGGCGCCGAGGACGACCGCCAGCGCGATGACCGACCACAGATTCTGATGCCCGCTCCGAGGCAACCGGCGGTCGAACGCCGACAGCTCACCGGGAGCGGCGAACAACAGGAAGAGGGGCAGGAGCAGCAGGGTGAAGTCGAAGAAGTGCTGCAGGACATCCACGGTGAGGATCATGTGGAAGGCGATGGCGATCCACAGCCCGACCCTCCGGGTGACGGCGAACATCAAGAGGATCGGGACGGAAAGCTCGATGGTGGCAACGACGACCGGCAGGACGGACGCGATGGGCGCTTCGCCTCCGATGGTGGGCAGCCCAACCATCTCCAGGGGCCGGTTGGCGAAGAACCGGGCGCAGGACGCGACCGGATCGAAGAATCCGGTGTTCAGCTTGGCGAACGCGGCGAACGAGTAGAACACGAGGAGAAGCAGCCGGCCGGTGGGCGCAAACCTTACGAACCAACCGCCGGGCCGATCCCATGGACGGGCGAGCAGTGCGGCTGCGCTCACACCCGCGGCGACCAGCCAGTGATTGCCGAGAACGGGCGCTTCGACGATTGCCGAGCCGACGATGGCAAAGCAGAGAGCGGTCCGTGCCAGCGCCGACGACGGCTGTCGAACGACGATGATGGCGATCGCTGCGAGCAGCGTGTTCACAACGCTGCGCCAGCCGAGGTCGGCGGCGAAGGTGCCCACGACGTGGGCGATCGCCGCGACGGCCCAGAGGCGCCACCATGCGAGGGCGTCGTCGAACATCTGAGCTTGCGCCGTCTCGGCTCGGCGGCGGTTGAACGTGGTTGCAGGACGAGCCTCGTGGCGCCCCATCAACGCTGTCCGATCCACCCCGACCACATCCACCTCCTGACCATCAAAAGGGTCTCGCCGATCGATCGGTCAACGAATCATCAGATTTGGGGATAGAGCGCAACTCGGTTGCGGTTAGGTTCGTGCGTTTCGGCCGTTGAAGCTCTGCGACGTCAATTGCGACCGCGAAGAGTGATTGGCAAGCACCTGAGGTGGTTTGCTCTGTCGGGCGGATGGCACCCTCGCCACTCTTTGCACCGTACGCCACCAAATCGGGTGCGGAGGGATGTGACCGTGGCGGCGCTCGTAACACGAAGCCGACAACCGAGGGCGACCTACGCGGGCCCAGATCGTCGAGCGCGCACGGCGGCAACGGGTTCGACATTGGGGTTCGTTGCACTGGCCGCGTTCATGCAGGTTGCCATCGTCGTGCTGGCCTGGTCGATCGGTGCCGGTCGACTCGAGGTCTCGGGCGACATCCGAGCGCTGGAGGTTGCCATCACCGCAGCGGCAGCGGCCATCCTTGGCAGTGCCGCCGCCATCGCCGTCGCTCGGTTCGCCCATGCGCGGGATCGGATCTCGCTGGATGTCGGCGTGATCATGCTCGTGAGCGCCGGTGGCTGGTTCCTCCCGCTCCGACTGGTGCCGACGCTGGGCTCGGACTGGGGAGCATTCGGCGGTGCCCTCGCGCTCGCTGCGGCTGGCACGGCCCTCGTCTTCACCGTGCTCGTCGTCGTCCAGCCGATCATCGACCTTCGCCTTCCGATCTCCATGCGGCTTGGTGTGGCCGCCGGCGCGCTCGCCGCCTTCCCGGTGATCGCCGCCCTCGCCGGCTGGGAGTTCGAGGACGAGCTCCTGCGACGGGTGACGATCCCGGTGCTCGGTCTCGCCGCCGTGGTTGCCTTCGCGGGGGGCATCCTGCGCCACCGGTGGCTGGTCGCCTTCCTCGGACTCCAGTTCCTCGGGCTCCAGGCCGCCGAAGTCCTGGCGTTGCGGGGTGCAGAGGGGGAGCCCGGATCCTGGGCGGTCGGCGCGGCGATGGTGTCGGCGACCGCCGCCGCCATGGGCTTGTACGGCGTCGTCATCGATGTTCGACAGGCGTTCATCGGCGACCAGCGCCAGCTGTCCGAGACGTGGACGGCGTTGAAAGAGACGCAGCGCCGGGCCGCTGATGAGCGGCGACGGAACCAGGACCGTATGCACAGCCTCCGCAGCGGACTGCTCGGGGTCGAGGTCATGGCATCGAGCCTGGCGTCGGCGCCCGATCCGGCCGAGGTCGGCGAGGTTCTGGCGATGGAGGTGCACCGGCTGCGCGAGCTCACGTCCAAGACCCGCCTCACCCTGTCCACGTTCGACCTGCGCGACGCCCTCAACTCCCTCGTCGAGTTCCAGCTCCGTCGCGGCCTGCCCGTCACCCTTGATGCGCCGCGAGGCCTGATTGTCACCGCTGCCAAGGCCGAGACGATCGACGCCGTCCACTGCCTGATCGACAACGCCATCCGCCATGCGCCGAGTTCCCCGATCATGGTCTCGGCCGGCTACAGCGCCGTCGACCTCGATGCGCTCGAGATCCGGGTCCGCGATCGCGGTCCCGGCGTCCCGGTGAAGATGCAGGAGAAGATCTTCCGGCGGGGGGTCACCACCCACCGGGAGGGCACCGGCATCGGGCTTCATGTGGCCCGCATGATCGCTGAGGCGCAGGGTGGCGAGTTGTCATACAGGGCCCGCCTGGGAGGTGGGTCTGAGTTCGTGTTGCGGTTGCCGGTGGAGCCGGTGGGTTCGAAAGGGATGTTCGAGTGAGCGTGGTTTTGGTCGATGACCATCCCCTGTTGTCGTTGGGGTTGGTGCAGGGGTTGGCGGCCCGGGGGATCGACGCGATGGCGGTGCCGCCGGCGTCGCCGCGGCGGTTCGTGCCTCGTCTGATGGAGGAGGTCGGATCGCCGGATCTGGTGGTGCTCGATCTTTCGATGCCCGAAGTCCCCGATACCCCCGAGCTCGTCGCCGAGTTGGTGGCACAGGGCCTGCGGGTCCTCATGCTGAGCGGAAGTGAGGACACCGAAGGGCTGGCGCGATGCCTGGTCTCGGGCGCCCTCGGCATTGTCAGCAAGGACGAGACGGTGTCGGCCATCCTGGACACGATCGAGAGCGCAGCGTCGGGGCAGGTGGTGCGCCCGGTGGATCGGGTCGACCGGCTTCGCCAATTCGAGGAAGCGGGCCGGGTTCGTCGATCGCACCTCGCCGTCTTCGATGAACTGACGCGCAGCGAGGAACACGTGTTGCGCATGCTGGCTGAGGGACGGTGTGCGGCTTCGATCGCCGAAGTCCGCTTCGTCTCGCTGCCGACGGTCCGGAGCCAGATCAAGGCCATCCTCGCCAAGCTCGGCGTCAGCTCACAACTCGAGGCCGTCGCCCTCGCTCACCGGACGGGATGGATGGAGCGAGCGACGGCGTAACCCTCGCCGCCCGGCCACCCTGGTCATCACCGCCGTCGCCGTGATCGCCGGGTCGCAGGTGCTCGGCGTCTCCCCGCTCGTCCTGGTGTCGTCGGCCGGGTTCATCGGCGCCGGCCTGGCTATCGGTGGGCAGGTGCTCATTCGCGATTGGCTCACCGGCCTCCTCGTGCTGCTTGAAGACCGCTACGCCGTGGGCGATCAGGTTTCGATGCGGGTTTCGGGGCATGAGGTGGAGGGGACGGTCGAAGCGCTCAACTCCGCCGGTGTCCGCCTGCGCCTCGACGACGGCACGACCTGGCACGCCGGACACGGAGCGATCGAGAGCGTGACCAACCGGTCCCAGCAGCTTGTCGTGCACCACGTCGACGTTCCCTCCGACGTATGGGCCCAGCTCGACGCCACGCTGGTCGGCCCTCGTCTCAAGGACGCCTCCCACAACCTGGGCCTGACCGACGTACTGCTGCTCGCCGACATCGACGCCGAGGGCCACCCCGATGGCCGGACCCGGTTGTCGTTCAAGGCGACCCGACGGCTGTCGGAACGGCAGCGGAGACTGGTCGTCGACCAGGTGCGCGCCGACGGCGGCGCGCGCGTCGCTACTCGCGGACGGCCGCCGGCAACCGATCGGCGGAAGCGGCTGAGTTGGTGTAGCGACGGAGGGACAGCAGGGGCGCCAGGGCCGCCGCCGTGGTGGCCATCGACAGGACGCTCACCACCGCGAACCCGTTCCGGACGGCCTCTGCGACCGACGAACCGGCGGCGACCTCGTCGCCGGCCAGGAGCCGCTGGACCGGTTCGACGG